>CACYPY010000025.1 GCA_902776415.1 uncultured Ruminobacter sp. | reverse complement strand
CACGTCACCAGTATTTTTTATAAAATGTGACATATTCGTCACAAAAAAGTTAAGATTATAGACAAATTGGTTAATTTTTGATCATGCGTAGGCCCTGTATCACATGTTATCAAGTTCACAAAACCTGTGAATAATTCTGTTAGCAACTGAAAAAAACGGGCTTTTTAACAACTTGTTCTTGATTTTTGTTTCCAAAGCAAAAATTGTGCAAATTATGAGCAGTTTTAAAAGTTTTTTGTTAAAAACACCAGATCTAGTTCTCATAATCACACAAAAACACAATTTATAGTTACATCCGCCGGGAAAATTACTATTCCTGTCAGTGTTCTGACCGGCACGGGGCCCGGCAGCCTGTGTGCTCTCCCAATTCCGATACAGTTACGGCGGGCACAGAACGGATTTCTGATTTGTACAGTTATCCTCAGTTGTCCCCCTGTTATCTCCACAGTAATTTCCTGCATACAGTCTCTGTCTCCCGGAAACAAAAAAGCCACTCCGGAGAGTGACCTTTTACAAGAGACAAACTTCTTAAATAACACCGTGCTACTTTTTAATAAGCTCCTTTCCGTCCCTGAAGGCATTTCCGACCTTCTCGGCGCAGAGTACATAGTAATGCCCGTCCGGAGCATAGGAAACGGCCTTCAGCTTTACGGGATCAATAACGCCGTTTTCATCCAGAATCGATTCATCGGCAGAAGCATTGACCACCTCGCCCACTACCCGGAAACCATCCTTCTTCTCGTTCTGATACATGGTAAGAACCTTGCATTCCAATGTCAGCGGCAACTCCCGGAACATCGGAGCGTAAACGTGTGGCGCCGGTTCGTCATGGAAGCCGGCCTGTTCTGTCTTGTCAGTAACCTTCTTGCCGCTGACCAGACCGACATAGTCAGCCTCCCTGATCACGCTCTGAGTAGCCATACTTAAGGTAAAAGCCTTTTGCAGACGGATGTTGTGAGAGGTTTTGTGATCTATGGAAAGATTGATTTCCACCTCCTTGAAGCCCCAGACACACCCCCATGCGGCTGTCATCAGATTTGGAACACCGTCCGCATCGTAGGTTCCCACCAGCAGAACCGGCTGCGGATAAATCAGAGGCTTCTCACCTAAATCCTTGCGCATTTAAAAATCTCCTCGGCACTTTCGGTTTTTGTTTTCAGGAGCACCGGAACCAATCCGAACCGGCTTCATGAAACATCTTCCGTGATTTTATGCCGAATCAGGGGAATCGGCAAAGAAATCAGTGAATTAGAACCGTAAAATGTTGCCGTTCTCAGATCACGGTTCTCCAAAATCGCAAACACCCCCGGAAGGATTCACCGCATCATGACGATTCAGCAAAAAAAGGAACCAGTTTCTGACGCTGATTCCTTTATTCAGGATTCGGACATATCCGCCTACATCTTCATGCCTGATTTACTTTTTCCTTCCGAACTTGCTTCTGATAAGACCCTTCTTTCTGAAGGCAAAGCTCTTTCTTGCATGACTGAACTTGTGAGCCGCCCCGCTCTTTCGGGAAGGTGTCTTGTAGCTGTATACCAGCATGTCTCCGCATTCCGGAACTGCCGTATCTCCGGATTCAGAAGCCTCGTCAGCGCCGGATACCACGTTGGTCTTCGGTTCGACAGCCTGCTCCATTCTCTCAATAATGCTGGCAACCCGTCTGCCGTCGTCCGGAATTTCCTTAAGAAGCTTCACAGAAGAGGAACAGCATACCGGATAAAGCCCGGTTTCGTCGCTGAAGCGGCGCGGTGTGCCATCTGCCTCGCAGGTATCCATGATGGCACTCCAGCGTTTTCCGGGAGAATTTTCCGGAAGATGGAAGCAGATATCATAGCCGCTGGCATTGAACATAATGACAAAGCGTTCGCCATTGGCATCGCTGCAGCCGATATCCAGCATGAATACCTGAGCCACAGGGGAGTGCCAGTCATTGTCCACCAGGGCAAATCCGCTGGGATGATACCAGTTGACTTCATGATGAGGCTGTCCTGTGATTCTGAACTTGTCATCCTTAAGCTGAAGCTCGGTAAATACCCGGGAACTCAGACGAATGCCGGTCAGAAGCTTCACAAAGTTATAAAGATCCTGCTTGTCCTTGTCCAAATCCCAGTGCACCCAGCTGAGCTCGTTGTCCTGACAGTAGGCATTGTTATTTCCGTGCTGCGTTCTGGAGATCTCATCGCCGGCCACAATATGGGGAATTCCCTGAGAAAGCATTACTGTTGCCAGCATATTCCTCTTTATCTGCGCCCGCTTCTTCAGAATTCTGATATTTCCGGTGGGCCCCTCCTCGCCGTAATTGCAGGAGACGTTATTGCTGGTACCGTCCTTGTTATCCTCCTTATTGGCTTCGTTGTGGCGATTGTTGTAGCTGACCACATCCTCCAGGGTAAAGCCGTCATGGTAGGAAACAAAATTTACAGAGGAATTAATGGATCTTAAATCCTTGGGATAAATGTCACGGGACCCCAGGAGCCGGGTGGCAAACTCTCCCATGCATCCGGGATCGCCTCGCCAGAAGGAACGCACCGTATCGCGATAACGGTCGTTCTGCTCGCTCCATTTGGGAGGGAACTGTCCGACACGGTATCCGAAACCGCCGATATCCCACGGCTCACCGATAAGAAGCGCCCTGCTGATAACCGGATCGGCATTCACGGATTTAAAGAAGGTTCCATGCGGCTCGAAGGAGTTGAACACATACGGAGTGGTTTCCCGGGCCACGGTTACCGCCAGGTCAAATCTGAAACCGTCAACCTGCATTTCGGTAAGCCAGTAACGCAGGGAATCCAGAATGATTCTGAGCCCCGGTTCCGAAGAGGCGTTAAAACTGTTGCCGCAGCCGGTAACATTGGTGGTGGCCTCATAATTAAACCCCTTGCCGTCGGCACTGTGTTCGTAAACATAATAATTGCGGTTGTCAAATCCCCGGAACGAGACGTTGGGACCGCCATACCCCCCTTCCGCGGTATGGTTGTACACCACATCAAGAATAACGGCAATGCCTGCCCTGTGGAACTCCCGAATCATGGTTTTGAATTCAGTGACTGCATCGCCGCTTGCATAGGAAGGCTCCGGCGCCATAAATGATATCGGATTGTAGCCCCAGTAATTGGAAAGTCCCATGTCCACCAGCCGGGATTCACTCATTTTGGCGTATATCGGCATGAGCTGCACCACGGTAACCCCGAGGTTTTTAATGTAACTGATAACCTCCGGCTGACAAAGCCCCAGATAGGTGCCGCGAAGATGCGGCGGAACCAGGTCATTCAGTTTGGTAAAGCCCTTCACATGCGTTTCATAGATAATAGCCTTGCCACGGGTAATATTTGGCTTCTGCACCCCCTGCCAGTCAAAAGCGTCATCCACCACCACCGATTTGCTGATAAAGGCCCTGGAATCGTGAAGATATCTGTCATAATTCCAGAGCATGGGACGGTTGATCTTTTTGGCATAGGGATCAATCAGAAGCTTTTCAGGATCAAAGGCCACGCCCTCCCGGGGAGCGTATTTGCCGTCTGCGCTGTACGCATAAAGCTGTCCCGCCTGCACTCCGGTTACACAGCCATACCAAATCCCGTTATTCTTTTCCGGCAGGTCAAAACGACAAATTTCCTGTTCATCATTGGTGTAAAGCACCAGGGTTACCTTGGAGGCTTCCGGCGCCCAGACACTGAAATTACAGCCCCTATCACACAAAGAGGCCCCTAATGGGGCCTCTCTACCTGATACGAGCGTGAATTTATCACTGCTCATATTAGTTTACTAATCTCCGATACGTTTCAGGAATACTGTAGCGAGCGGAGGAAGATTCAGAGTAATGGAATGATACTGACCGTGCCATGAAACATCGCTGGCTTTGAAGGTCAGACCGCCTACATCGAAATCGCTTCCCCAATAGTGCTTGCTGTCAGTATTCAGCAATACCTTGTATGTGCCCTTCTTTGGTACGCCAAGACGGTAGTTCTGATGTGGAGTCGGAGTGAAATTGCTTACAACAATGATTTCATTATCCTGATTCTCATCACGTCTTATCAGAGCGAAAATGCTGTTCTGATAGTCACTGTGATCAAGCCACATGAATCCGCACTTGTCATAGTCTGCATTATATAACGCCGGCTCGGAAACATACAATTTGTTAAGATCGCGAACAAGCTGTTTCTGTCCTCTGTGCTTGTCGAAATCAAGGAGCCACCACTGCAGCTGACTGTCATGATTCCATTCGGCAGTCTGAGCAAATTCGCTGCCCATGAAATTCAGTTTCTTGCCCGGATGCGCATACATGTAGCCGATGTAGGCACGGAGATTTGCTGCCTGCTGCCACTCATCACCCGGCATCTTGTAGAGCAGGGACTGCTTCCCGTGAACCACCTCGTCATGAGAAAGCGGCAGGATGAAGTTTTCGTCATAGGCGTAAATCATGGAGAAGGTCATTTCGCTGTGATGATACTTGCGGTAGATAGGATCTTTCTTCATGTACTCCAGAGTATCGTGCATCCAACCCATGTTCCACTTGAAGCCAAAGCCCAAACCGCCGTTGAAGGTCGGGCGGGAAACGGCAGGGAATGCGGTAGATTCTTCGGCCACGGTCATGCAGTGCGGATAATTCTTGTAAACTTCCTCGTTGAACCACTTGAGCAGGCTGATTGCCTCATAGTTGTGGTTGCCGCCGTCAACATTGGGAATCCATTCACCTGCCTTTCTGGAGTAATCCCAGTAAAGCATGGAAGCCACAGCATCAACACGAAGGCCATCAATATGATAGTGATCCAGCCAGAAAAGCGCGGAAGCCACCAGGAACTGTCTTACAGTATCACGTCCGAAATCGTAAATATAGGAATTCCAGTCCGGATGCCAGCCTCTCCTCGGATCCTCATATTCATAAAGCGGGGTGCCGTCGAATCTGGCAAGACCGTGGGAATCTGAAGGGAAGTGGGCCGGAACCCAGTCAAGTATCACTCCGAGCTTTGCCTCGTGGCACTTATCCACAAAGAACTTGAAGTCATCGGCAGTTCCGAAACGGCTGGTGGGAGCAAAAAGACCTACCGGCTGATAGCCCCAGGAACCGGAAAACGGATGTTCCATGACAGGCATGAGCTCAATGTGGGTATAGCCCATATCCTTGACATACGGAATAAGCTGCTCAGCCATTTCGCGATAAGACAGAGAAGAACCGTCCTCATGACGCTTCCAGGAACCGAAATGGAGCTCGTAGATTGACATCGGCTGCTTCAGCTTGTTGTTGTTCTGACTCTTAATCCATTCGCTGTCGTGCCATTCAAACTTGCTCTGGTCATAGACAACGGAAGCAAATGAAGGGTACTGTTCGGCATAGAAACCCACAGGATCGGACTTGTGAGGGAGTCTGTTGCCCATGGGATCCTTGAGCTCGTACTTATAACGATCCCCTACCTTGATCCCCGGAACAAAAAGCACCCAGTGGCCAAGAAGACTCTTTTCCATCGGATGACGACGGCCATCCCAGAAGTTAAAGTCGCCGATGACGCTCACATTGCTGGCAGAAGGGGCATATACCGCAAAACGAACACCCTTTACCTTCACGCCGTCAACTTCGATTTCAGTAATCTGAGCACCAAGGGTACGATAGAGATTTGCTGCCTCATTGCGCATGGTGGAAAGGCCAGCAAATGCTTCATTTCTGAACTGGTAGGGATCAATTACCGGGACGCTCGAATCCTGATAATGCACATCAAATGAATAGTGGAATTCCTTATCGGCATCAGGAAATTCAAGCTCAAAAAGGCCGTCCTCATTGACGCGGTTCATTTTGCCAAGCTTCTTCTTGCCGTCCAGGGACTTTACATCCACCTCAAGAGCACCGGGAAGCCACGTCCTGAGAAGAAAGCCTTTCTTCCCCTCAACCTTCTGAAGTCCAAAGGTCTCAAAAGGCTTTGCCAAAGCGGCATTATTCAAATCATCAATCAGCATCTAAATATTCCTTACAAAATTTTTCTTCAAAAAGCCCCCGAAGGCCAAAAGAAAAACCGTCAACAAAAACACGGAACCTTCTCCGGAGATCGGATCCCTATTGTCCCATTTATTGAATTCTTATACATTACGGGATTTTTTTCCAAAAAATATTTTCATAACTTGAACTTGATCTTGAAAATTCGGGCTTTGACAGAAAAAACGCTCCCCGACCGGAATAGTTCTCCGAAAAAATCCCAGACAAAAGAACCCGACAACGATTTTTCAAAAAATCAAAAACACCGGAAACACACATTCGGGGCAGTCCTGATTACACCATAACTTCTGTTCTCGCAGAAAAAAGAAGAGCCGGCAACCCTGCGGCGCTTACTGCCGCAGACCTGCCGACCCGTAATAAGGCTCAGGGGTGACTAATGACCGGAAACGCTGTTTCTTGCGTCAGTCATTTCCTGAAGCAACTTGACCACCTCGGGATCGGAGAAGATCTCGTCCAGATTCCTGGAGATCTTACGGCGCCAGTTCGGGTACTCGGAAGAAGTGCCAGGAACATTAACAGGCTTCTCCATTCTGATCCAGTCCTCAATCTGGGTACTGAACAGAGCACAACTGCCGCGGCACATGTGAATCTGAAGTCCCTTTAGAAGCTCAGGAGTCATCGGACAGTTACGGCCGTCACGGGATACAGTGTCAGGCACGGAACCAAGTCCGTGAAGGCTGTCCAGAATCCTCTGCTGATCGTAATAGCGCCCCTCTCCGATATCATGAGCCTGCTGCTCATTGTAGAGGCCGAGTTCAAGTCCCAGCTTAAGATCCTCGTGATTCCACCAGCCGACAATGGTAGGCATGTCGTGCGTGGAGAGAGCACTCATGGCCTGCTCCGGATAATCCCTCGGCGCCAGATAGCCGCCGTCGGGAGCCTTTTCCCAGAAGAAGATGCGGTAAGAATGAATTCCTGCTTCCTTCAGGATTGTACGCATTTCGTCAGGTACAGTCCCCAGGTCCTCGCCGATGATCAGACACTTGTTACGGTGAGATTCCAAAGCCAGAATACCGACAAGATCCTTCACTCTGTAGTATACGTACACACCGTTGCTGGCTGGAGCTGCAGGCGGAACCCACCACAGTCTGTAGAGAGACATGGCATGGTCAATACGGAGAGAACCGCAGTGTCTCATGTTGGCACGGAAAAGATCAATCATCGGCTGATACTTTTCGTCCAAAAGCTTCTGGGGATCCATCGGAGGAAGTCCCCAGTTCTGTCCCAAAGGTCCCAGAGGATCAGGAGGAGCACCGACAGAGGCCTTGGTGCAGTAGATGTTTCCGTTGGCCCAAATCTCCTCGGAACCATTGGACACACCCACAGCCAGGTCACGATAGATGCCCACGGCCATTCCTCTTTCCTTGGCCACATTGTTGGCCTTCTCAAGCTGTTCATCGGCAACAAACTGCAGGAACATGTAGAATCTGATATCGGCCTCGTGCTTTTCCTGCCAGTTCTTTACGGAAGCATTGGTATACTTCTGGTAAATTGCAGGCCACACCGGCCAGCCCCAAGCCTGCTTGCCCTGATTGTACAGGTATTCCTGGAGGGCATCATAGGTAGCCATCTGGTACAGAGATGTGCCACCGTCATTGCAAAACTTGGTAAAGGCCTTGCCTCTCCTGGATCTGCCATCGGCAATGGTGGAACTGTTGAAAAGCTCTCTCAGAACTTCAAGCTTCAGCTTCATGACACCGGCATAATCGACATACTCGGCACTTCTGAGCTGATTCAGCTTCTTCTGGAAATCAATGGAGCATACCTTGCGACGAACCTCCTCATTCTCAGAATATTCCTGAGTTTCCTCCACACTTATGTAAATGACATTCAGCCAGCGTCTGGAGGAAGGACTGTAAGGGGAGGCCGACTCCGGATTTGAAGGATATGCGGCATGAATAGGATTAATGCCTACAAAGCCGGCACCGCTGTCAGCAAGATATCTGATAAGTTCGGAAAGATCCGCAAAATCCCCGATACCCCAGTTTCTGGAACTTCTGAGAGCGTAAAGCTGCACGCTGGGGCCCCAAACTTTGGTGCCTTCCTGAATTTTCTGAGGCTTGTAGCAACTTTTCGGACAGACAATCAGCCTGATGCCGGAAATGGTACGTTTTCTGGTCTTGAAGGTTATCTCATGGTATCCGAAAGGAAGATCAATGGGAACCTTGGCATCGTACGCAGTGTACCTGGAACCGTGCATGGTTCTGCTTTCGCCCTTTTCGCTCAAATTCGTCAGAACCGGCCCCTGGCACTTGGTACCATCTTCCTTTGTTATTTCAAAGGTAAGCGGATCCCTGGCTTCATCGTCAGTAAGTCTGATGACGAATGAAAGGCCTTCATTTTCAAAGGCCACAATCACAGGTTCCACACCCCTGTCGAAAAGCTCGTCCTCCTGAGAGTTAAACTGCTTCTGCAGCGATGCTTCATCATCAACATCATAGCCAAGAGCGCGGAGACACTCAATCTTGCTCTCGCGGGAAATCACCTTCTTGCTCCCGTCGGCGGCAATATATTCGTCTGCAATGCCTCTGGCACTGGCAATTTGTTCAATTAAATCTGTCATATATCAACCATAATCCGATTACTTGTAATCAACCGGGTATCATTTTATAGCAAAAAATAGCATTGGGGTAGTAAGAATCAGCGACAAAATCTTTTGTCTTAAAAATTATTATCACTGAACTAAGAACCTGTACATTTTATATTCTGATATACGACCGTTCTGTTAGATGCACTGACTGTTTTACAGTGTCATTCATATATTATTAAATCCAGTTTATAATATTAACCACATACATAAACGTATCACATTATAGTTATTATCAATATTGAACCAACCCTTATTTTTAACGTATTGCAAACACATCCATTATCTCATGTAGTCCAAAACACAAATTTTCAAAGGAAAAAAATCATCCGGTTATACATTAATATGCGGAATTATCAGTAAAACAAAACAAGTCGAAATTACCGTTCCACGGGCTGCACGCAACAGTATCATTAAAGCCTATACTATCCATTATGGTACTATTGGTTAAAAATATAGAAAAACTCAATCAAATGATAATAAAACAGCTTGCATAGCGCCGTGATTTTGGGTAAATTATGCTTTGTTGATTTTTTTATTAACTGCTTAGTTGTTAAGTGTTTTAGGTAATAATTATGACTGACAAGATCAAAGTTGGTATTAATGGTTTTGGCCGTATCGGCCGTTTCGTTTTCCGTGCTTCCGTTGAAAACCGCGACGACATCGAAGTTGTAGGCATCAACGACCTCTGCCCGGTTGACTATCTTGCTTACATGCTCAAGTTCGACACCATGCACGGCAAGTTCAATCACGAAGTTTCCGCTGACGTGGAAAAGAGCGAGCTCATCGTTGACGGCCGTCGCATTCGCGTTACCGCTGTTAAGAATCCTGCCGAACTCAAGTGGGACGAAGTTGGCGCTGAATACGTAGTTGAATCCACCGGTCTCTTCCTCACCAAGGAAAAGGCTCAGGCTCACCTCGACGCTGGCGCTAAGTACGTTGTTATGTCCGCTCCTTCCAAGGACGACACCCCGATGTTCGTTTGCGGCGTTAACTTCGACAAGTATGAAAAGGGCACCCAGTTCGTTTCCAACGCTTCCTGCACCACCAACTGTCTGGCTCCTATCGCCAAGGTTCTTAACGACAAGTTCGGCATTACCGATGGCCTCATGACCACCGTTCATTCCACCACTGCCACTCAGAAGACTGTTGACGGTCCTTCTCTCAAGGATTGGCGCGGCGGTCGTGCAGCTGCTGGCAACATCATTCCTTCCTCCACCGGCGCTGCCAAGGCTGTAGGCAAGGTTATTCCTGAACTCAACGGCAAGCTGACCGGCATGTCCATGCGCGTTCCTACCCTTGACGTTTCTGTAGTTGACCTCACCGTTAACCTCAAGACTCCTGCTACCTATCAGCAGATCTGCGATGCCATGAAGGCTGCTTCTGAAGGCGAACTCAAGGGTGTTCTCGGCTACACTGATGAAGCTGTTGTATCCTCCGATTTCCTCGGTGATACTCACACCTCCATCTTCGATGCCAAGGCTGGTATCGCTCTTACCGACACCTTCGTTAAGGTTGTTTCCTGGTACGACAATGAAATCGGCTATTCCAACAAGGTTCTCGAACTCATTGCTCACATGAAGAAGGTTAACGGCTAATAGTTCTTTGGAACTGACAGCTTAATCCTGTTTATGAAAGACCCGGATTGTATCCGGGTTTTTTAATTCCCGTCGACAGGCTTCTCATAAAACACGGTAAATGTCCGTTGCGTTTAACCTCTCACCTGATCCGGACCACGCAACACTGCTCCCCCGCCAACCATGAGCTTGTCAATGCAGATTTCGGACACCCACAAGTATCCCGTTTTTTTTGACTGCAACCCCATCCATGATCCCCAAAAATCATAGTACCTGTGATTCTTTGTGCTGTACACCCTGCGCGAGGAAACGTCAGAATACAGAGCCGAATCTTGACTCCGGAAATGGCAACGTAAAAATTGCAGGCATCCTCTCTTATCTGCTCCGGTTCCGGGAAGGGAATACTCATGATTGTGCCCCTGTGTAAAACTGACACCGAAACTGAGAATAAAACCGGACCATTGCTACCTCGAGCGAATATGGCAATATTTTCATCAGCAAAGACGTACCTCCGTCCAGTTTCTTACGATAAAATCCAATAGATCTTAAGAGGAACTCCTGTCCGGGCCCGTAATTTTCAGACAGACTATTTGTCAGGAAGCTTTTCCGGAATGCTGGCGGCGGTACTCGCCCGGTGTCATGGCATAATGCCTGACAAACATTCTGGTAAAATAGGACTGATTCCCGAAGCCGCAACTCCCTGCAATGTCCACAATCCGATCCGAGGTTTCCCGCAGCATTTTTGCAGCCGCACGAATCCGGTGTTCCACAAGATATTCGTTAAAACTTTTCGAGGTGGTTTTTTTGAAGAGTTTCATGAAATGACTTTCCGAAAGGCAACAATCCCGGGCTGCCGATCTTATGGATATCTTCTGCTCGTAATGATTTATCACCGCATCAAGAGCCGGACGGATTTTGGAAAAATCCGTCCGGTACTCGCTGACGGTTCGATCCGCCTTCATCTGATACCGGCTCAGTGTCTGAAACAGCATGTAAAGGCAGCCAATGACTCCCATCTGAAAATCCCCGTAGCTCTGATGCCTCATTTCAATCAGCGGTTTTAAAAACGGCAGAAGATCCTGATTAAGGGACTCCCCCTTTCCAGTGAATTCCGGAAATATTCCACTGCCGTTTTTCAGATCCGTAATCTTCTGAACGTTTTCCGCATCAAGAGCACTGCTGTTCAGGAGCTCGGGATCAAACAGAATCGAGAAAAAATCCGCCTCTGAATCCTGATACTGTTCCACACAGTGGGGATGCCGCGGATTCGCTATCAGAATATCACCCTCCCCTGCCACAAAATGACGGCTGCATATGGAAAAATCCGCACGCCCCTTTCTGATAAAGGTAATCTCCATCTCATCATGCCAGTGCAAAGGAAAGCTTTTCAGGTAAAGAGGAATCAGGGAGTGATAAACGGAATAGGGAAAATTGTCCTTTCCGTGCTTTTTGCTTTCGTGTCTGAGGACATTTTCGTTCATTATGAAACCCTTTGGCAACAGTACTGTCATCTTCAGAATAATAGGATTGTGTCAAACAGTAAATAGCATCATTAAAGATTTGCCGGAGATATTCCCGTAAACTGAAGTCATAAACGATTTCCAACAGGAAGGAGCATGCCATGATATACGAGGGGATCAGACACAAATGCGGCTACAATGACTGCTACTGTCTCAACGATGATGAACTAAGAATCTGCCTGCATGCAAATCGCAGCGTATCCAATGCCGTGCTCATGTGTGAAGATCCGTATATTGGTGGCATTTCCGAAGCCTGGGCCTGGGACGGAAAACCGGTGGCGATGTCAGTATCCCTGGAGCTCAGCCATGAAATCATCTTTTCCGCAACTGTCAGACCTGTTTACAAAAGACTGCAGTATTACTTCCGCATCACCTTTGATGACGGTACTGAAAAGTGTCTTCTCGAGGACGGTCTTCACGATCCCTCATTTGTAAACCGCCGGGATTTGGCCCTGAATTTCTATAAATTCGGCTGGATGAACGAGTCGGATATCATGAAACCTCCCAGATGGGCTGCCGATACCGTCTGGTATCAGATTTTTCCGGATCGCTTCTCCAGGGAATCCGACGGCCGGGACGACAAATTCGAAGACTGGGACAATATATCAGTCAGGAATCATAAGTGCCGTTACGGAGGAAACATCAAAGGGGTGCTGAAGCGTCTGCCGTATCTGGCATCCCTGGGAATTACAGGTATTTACTTCACTCCGATCTTTCTGAGCCAAACCAGTCACCGCTACGATACCACCGACTATGAGCTTGTCGATCCGGATTTCGGAACCAATGAGGAATTCGCCGCTTTGGTTCGGAAAGCTCATGACCTGGGAATCAGAATAATGATCGATGCCGTGTTCAACCATTCCGGAAAGGATTTCTTCGCATGGCAGGATGTGGTCAGAAACGGCAAAAGTTCCCCCTACTTCAACTGGTACTACATCCGCTCCGCTGATTTCACCAAACAGGGCAATACCATGGACGGACGCTACTATTCCTTTGCTTTTGTGTCTGAAATGCCCAAGCTTAACACCAATAATCCCGAGGTCAGGAATTATCTGACAGCCGTGTGCCGAAAATGGCTTCGGGAATTCAATATTGACGGCATCAGATTCGACGTGGGGAACGAGATTTCCCACAGCTTTATCAGACATCTCAGCACCGAGCTTAAGAGAGAAAAGCCGGACCTGTTCCTGCTGGGAGAAATCTGGACCGATGCCTCCCCATATCTTGAGGGCGGTGAGTATGATTCGGTAATGAACTATCCCTTCCTGCATGCCGTAGGAAACTTTTTCAGGGATTCCGCGCTCACAGCAGACGATTTCAGACATATGGTGAGCTACTGCTATTCCCTGTACCGGGAACAGGTAAACGAGGTGCTGTTCAATCTCCTGGACAGTCATGATGTTTCCAGGCTGATGAGCAGAGCGGGTTCCTGCGACACCTTCATGCAGCAGCTGGTCATTCTGATGACCATGCCCGGAACCCCCTGCATCTACTATGGAACTGAGATTGCACTGGAAGGCACCGGAGATCCTGACAACCGAAGACCCATGCCGTGGAAGGATATCGACTCCGGAAAATTCCGGGAAATTACCGCAAAAATCGCACAGCTTATTGCCATAAGAAAGGAACCGGGCTTTTCCAGCTCCGTCCCCCTTAACTGGGAAAACTCCGCCGGTAACAGGATCCTGCACTACTCCCGGGGAGAATCCCGCCGGCATCATGTCTGCATCAACGCCGGCACCGATGATATCGCACTTCCTCTGGAAGGAGATGTTCTTTTCAGACACGGATATGAAGAAAGGATTCTTAAAAAAGGCGGAGCGGTTATAATGCGCATCAGTCAATAAGCCTTCACAAAACAATCACTCGGCTGTCAGCATGCCAAAATATCAGGCTCAGGGAGAATTCCTGCAAGAATAATTGGATGAATTCTGGCTACGATCTCCATGGGCCTTCCTTTGTGAAAGTGATTTATGTATCCCCATCATTCAGAACAATATCCGGAATTTCGCGCGGTGTGACAATGAACGGTTCAACTGGAAAATGCCGGATGTTTCCGGTAACAAGCCATGTTTCATCGCCTTACGTTTTTTCCATGACAACTTCATAGAATATTCTGTCTTTGGGATCTGGCAATTCAATATCAAAATGAATATATGCCGGCGGAAGTCAAAACGTCCCTTTATCTTATGCGGCAAGGCTTTGTATCAACGTTGGTATTCAGCTGCACTTGCCACAGCAGTCGTGTTTGGGCCTGTCACCCAATAGATAAGAACATGCCGGGTACACACAAAAAAGCAGGGAACTCCCCTGCTTCACCGCTTGTCCGGAGACAATCAGTTTCTCCGTTCCTTCAGCACCTCGATTCTCTTCTGAAGAGAAGGATGACTTCTGGTCCAGTCCCCGAAAATACCTGCCATTTCACGATCACTGATACACAGCATGCTGGTGTTTTTATCGTCAGCAGGCTCCTTAGGAGCATTTTCTCCGGCCACCGTATTGGATCTGTCCACCGCATATCCGGTCTTCAGAGTTTCCAGAGCCTTTATCATCGGTCCGGCTCCCAGTACCTCGGCGGATCCGGCATCGGCACGAAATTCCCGCCATCTTGAAAACGCCAGTACCACAAACTGTCCCGCAAATCCCACAGTCCAGAGTGTCAACATGTGCACAAGCCTGAAAACCAGCACCTGGGCTCCCCTGACTCTGGCAGCCACCAGCCGCGCCACAATAAAGGCGATAAAATAGACAAACGAGCTCACCACCCCCTGTACCAGTGACATGGTAACCATGTCGCCGTTCTCCACATGACTCATCTCATGCCCCAGAACCGCTTCTACCTCCTCCCTGGACATGCTTTCCAAAAGTGCCGTGCTTACCGCCACCAGGGCATGATTCTTGTTCCACCCGGTGGCAAAAGCATTCATGTCCCTGGAATCATAAATGCAAACCTCCGGCATACCGATATTTTTCTTCTCGGCCAGGGAGGAAACCGTGTCCATCAGCCATCTTTCCACTTCATTGCGAGGTTCGGCAATAGGAACAAGATGATAGCTCTTCTTAATCAGGTACTTGGACATAAACAGGCTGACCGCGGACCCCGCCATGCCGTAAACCAACGATACCAGCAGGACCACACCCAGTTCAGCCTCCTCGAGCTGAACCCCCATAAGCGCAACCAGTACATGCAGTACTATGGCAACTACCAGCATTATGCCCAGAAGCGTGCCCGTGTAGGCCAGAAATCTCATCATTGCAGAGCTCTCCTTATTTTATGAATGAATATCCTGACTGAAATTATAGTGAAAGAAACAAATTCAAATTAAGATCTGAACACGCTTCTTTAAAATTCCCCGAAATTTCATAGCGGATATCTCCCAGAAACGGTATTCCCATCATTTCCTTCAGGGTATCCAGATTTTCCTGATAATACGGCTGAAGCTCTGCCGTAACGCTGTGAGTAATAAAGCCTCCCGCTCTAAATCCCCGCCCCTGCACAGCATCCCGGGTAAGCAGAGCATGATTAAGACAGCCCAGCTTCATTCCCACCACAATGATGATCTGCATGTCCCTCATGCCCGGCCAGTCCGGAAGCACTCTGCCTCCTCCGACAGGAAGGAGCCACCCTCCCGCACCTTCGGTAATGATGAAATCCGGATTCCCGGAGAGAGCTCTCTTAAGCCCGCGATCCAAAGCCTCAAATGTGATTTCCTGTCCGGTTTTCAGGGCTGCAATGTGCGGAGCCACCGGCTCGCGATAGATCTGTGCCGCAATTTCCTGCTGCGGCACCTGAATACCGGACGCCTCAAGATGACATAAAATGTCACGATTGCTGCCGTCAGCTTCAAGACCGGCCGCTATCGGCTTATAGGGTCTTACCGAATATCCCCGTCCGCGCAACGCCGTCTCCAGGGCACAGGCACAGAAGGTTTTTCCGGCATCGGTATCGGTTCCGGTTATAAAAAACAATTTTGTCACTCCGAACACTCCCCTTATCACACACGGTTCGGCATTCCGCCTCGTCATTCTTACAATTTTTACGGAATGGCCGGGCTGCCCCGACATGGGCAGCGGAATCAGAAACCGAACTTCAAAACATAATCAAAATCATAGTTTAAGGCTTCCAAATCTCAATTATGAAAACAATCCGCCATGATTACCGGTATTATGACACCATAACAGTCGCAGGGATTAATTATTGACTATGCTGGGACAGATCGTTCGGGTACCGTCATCTCACGGCAGAGACGGCATAATATATGGTTTTAACGGGAATATCTTCTATTTCACCGACGCCGATTTCCAGAAGCTGGATTTTCATATCGGGGATGAAGTGGAGTTTTCCGCCAAAAATGCCGCAGATCCCCATCAGCGCAGATTTTTCAGGACCTACGTGACCGTCAACAGAATCACGGAATCCAAAAAGGCCATAACCTCCGACAGTATCACCCTTTACCGGGAAAAATGCCCCCGGGACATCAGAATTCTGAAAACCGTAAAAAGCTATCTGGCATACGGCGAAGCCGGAACACAGGAGGAGGCTCTCCGGCTTCTGGCAAAAACCGTCAAGAGCATTGGCGGAAATGCGGCCGTTCTGATGAATCTCACCATCATTATCAGCAGAATCAGCCACAAGCCGTTTTTTATATACTCGGCAGTTCCGGTACTTGCCGGCAGGTCCGGCGATCCGTTCCGCCCCGCCGGAAGGGATTCCGGAATGTATTGCTCCGAAACAGATGAGACTCCCCCGGTCAAAACTCCGCCCGGGGATTCTGCAGAGCCGGAGGAAGTGTCCATAGCCCGGGCTCCCGATAATTTTTCCTTTAAAATCGAAAAGCACATGATCCGAAGTTTTTCTCCGAATCAGGTTTTTCTGTGGAACGCCAAAATAGCAGTTATGGTCTCTCTTCTGGTAACAGTTCCCTTCATCATTCAGGAATCCTACGATCTGCATTCCCTGAAATGGCTGGCCGCCGCCATCGCCGTGCTGTCCCTGGGAGCAGCCGTACTGTTTTATCTCTCTCCCTGTTTCAATGTCGGCTATCTTCGCAAACAGAGCACCAGATCATGGAAACAGCAAAAGGAGTAGCGTTTTTCCGCAGATCCCGGACAAATGACGAGGCAACCGATATCAGCGGAAATGATAACCGGTTACTTTTGTCATAACACCTCAAAACAACAGGAGGTCTCAATGAAAATCCTGATTCCGCTTCTGGTTATCCTGTTTCTGGCAGGTAGCATTTATTCCGCCTACAGGATTATGAAAATGACAAGCCGGAAGGATCCGAAAAACCCCAAAGTCCGGGAATGGAAGGATGACGACTGAGTACCGGGATTCCAGGTAATGAAGGATCTGCAAACACCATACGTATTGTGCCCCCGCTTTCTTTTTTTCCGGAACGACAATTGCTTCACCCACCCTAACCCAAATAAAAAAAGGAACCCGCAACAGCAGAATTCCTTTTTAGGTATATCAATCAGTCTGAAAAAACGTCAGAAGGTAACGGCTTCTCAGGTTTACCAGTCGTTAAAAGATCTTTTTCCCGTTAACGGTCAGGCTTTGATTTTCAAGGGAAAGCGCGGAAACATAGTTCTGACCTTCCTGCTTCAGGAAGCCCATGGCAACTCCGCTGCCCACCGCATCACCAAGGCCGATGGCATCGGCATAGGGCTTGGTGAAATTGAGGTTAAGCGCAGCCCTGGCATTCATGATGTCA
Source organism: uncultured Ruminobacter sp. (assembly GCA_902776415.1). Taxonomy (GTDB): domain Bacteria; phylum Pseudomonadota; class Gammaproteobacteria; order Enterobacterales; family Succinivibrionaceae; genus Succinimonas. The sequence goes on along the minus strand of CACYPY010000025.1, from coordinate 8,565 downwards.
CTGGCCGAAAAACTGGCACTGCCGTCAGCCTTGAAGCTGCCGTCCTTGCCGGACTCCGAAGCAAGTCTGACCAGTCGGATATTGAGAGGAACCTTGGCCAGCGGGCTGTTCATAATATCGGCATCGCTGGTTTTATCGGCAAATTCGCCCATAGCCAAATCCTTATAGAAATCAATAAGGCTGGCAAAATCACGATCATTGATATCCTCAAGCCTGATATCAATACCGGTATTGTTCAGGGTAACGCTGCCACCGGAAAACTCGTTGGGGAATGTCAGAGCGGCAACCGAGCCGGTGGTTTTGAAGGAAAAGCCGCTGCTCTTGATATCAATGCTCTGATCCAGTTCAAAATTCTTAAGTTCATACTTCTTCTTGGCATCGAAAAGGATGGAGCCAATTCGAATATTGTAAAGCGAAGGATAAGACTGTACGGACTCAACATTAAGCTTTACGTTTTCAATTCTGAGAACCCCTTTGGAATCGGCAGCGGTGCAGGACAGCCCCCCGATTACCACATTTCCGGAGGATTTTCCGGAACCGTTTCTGAAACTCTTTACAATCTCCTCTCCGCCGGCATCCATGTTAACATTCTGATCAACGGTGCTTTCAAACTTCACTCCGGAAACATCGCAGCTGAATTCGTTATTGGCAATCCTGAAAGGGTCTACAAAGCCGTCAGAAGTAAACGCCTGCTTTGTTATGGAATATCCCATGTGCATTTCTGACTTAGGATATTCCTTGATGGACAGCTCCTCAAATACAGACTTGAAGCCGGAAGACTCGTAATCCGGAGTGATTACAGACTCTGCTCCGGTCATCCCGAAGGTTGTCTCGGTCCGGAAAACAAAATCCCCTGCCGGAGTGTTAACCTCCCAGGTGCCCTTTCTGGAAGCAAAGCTTTTGTCTGTTTCCTTGTACACCACAGGATATCCCTTGGTGAAATTTTCCACATTCTGATCGTACATCTTGTTGCCAAGCCATACCGCAGCAGGATAAGCAGCAACTGCTGCCGTAGCCAGCACGGCACCGCCCACGATGGCAAGCATAACCACTGGTGACTTTCCAGCCATACCCGTAAACTCCGTTTTTTAATTAACATAGTAAAACTGCGGGCATTTTATCAAAGTCTGATCGCTCTCACAATATCAAAAAGGCTCTTCCTCTTTTCTGCATAAACTCCAGGACTCAGTAATAATCGAACCAGTAGTTAATCATGTCCCTCACGTCATCATAGGTAATGCCAAATCCCGGATAATTGTCTCCGGATATGGTAACCGCAAGAACGTAGTTCCAGTCGTAATAGGGAATCAGGTGAAGCGTATAGGGAGTCCTGTCCATATTGTACTGACAATGAAAACGCGGACCGCCTATGGGAGTAACATCCTTCATCTTGGTGCAGGATGACGATCCGTTTGCATGAGCCACGGCATTGACAATATCGGAAAAGCTCTGATTTTCCATTGAATGGGCTACCAGCCTCACATAGACCCGGCCGTTTTCCTTCTTGTGGAATTCTATGGAGTTTCTGCCCTGGTGCGCCACATAAAAACCCCATGGCAGGGCACTGGCCCGGGCCGAACATAAGGCTGCAGCAATCCCGATGGCACAAATTCCCAAAGTCTTAAGCAGTTTTTTCATTTTCTCATTTCCTTGTTTTCCGGGAACAGCCGGCTTTCACAAAAGGCCCGCGGATAAGCCTTAAATTCCCTCATCAGGGACCTTGGCATCATGCATTTTGGCAATAAGTCCGCCGCACTCTCTGAGAAATTTGCCGGCATACTCTCCGAAATACTCCCGCCCTTCGCAGAACCGTTTTATGAATTCCTCGCGGTCGGAATTTTTAAGAAGATCAATCTGCTCTGCCACCACGGAGGCATACCGTTCAATTACCGAAATATTTTTTGCGGAGGACATGATGATATCCGCATACAGGCCGGGATCCTGCGCAAAAAGCCGCCCCACCATCATAAGCTCCATGCGGTAAATAGGCGATGACAGCTTCAGCAATGTCTGGAAATGCGGATTTTCCTTTGCCAGAAAAACCCCGTATGAAAAAGTTGTGAAATGTCTGAGTGCCTGAATGTATCTCATGGCCCCGTCATGCTCTGCGGCGGAAACCGGAAGCACGTGAGCCCCCCAGAGCTCAAACTGTTTCCGAAGCCACTGGCATTTGTCATCATCGCGGCCTTCGCTCCAGATGATAACCTGCTTTGCCATGCTGGAAATATCGGGTCCGAACATGGGGTGCAGCCCCACCACCGGCCCCCGGTGCGCCCGCAGCATATGATCCAGCGGCATACTTTTGGTGGAGGTAAAATCCGCCATAATGCAGTTCTCGTCAAGAAAGGACAGTCGGTCGATAACCTCAGCTGTTTTGTCGATAGGCACCGACACAATTACCAGCCCGGCCCCCCGAAAGATCTCCTCTGCCCGCGGCCAGTCCCGGTGTCCCATGGTTTCCACCGTGTATCCGGAGGCTTCGAACAGTCTCGTGAAGATCCGGCCAATACCGCCCCGGCCTCCGATAATCACTATCTTTTTGAGATCCGGATTAAGACACTTGAAACCGGATTCCTCCGCCCCGTAGGATTCCCTGGTGAAGCGCCGGAGAACATCTTCGATAAGATCGGGACTGATTCCGGCCTTTTCGGCCTCTGCCCGTCTTTTGGCAATCATGCTCCTTTCCCTGTCAGGAGCATAAACCGGAGTTCCGGTTTTGCTTTTTACCCGGCCCACCTCCTTCACCAGCTCCAGCCTTTTTGCCAGAATCCGCACCAGATCCTGATCCGTTTTGTCAATTTCCGCTCTTATCTCGTCGAGTCTGTCTGTCATGTTATTCCTGCCTGGCTTTATTTCCCGGGATTCAGAAAAGGCTGTCATGATGAAGCACACCCTTCCCGGTTCGGTAATTATTCATCGATTTCCTCAAGATAATCGTCAAGCTCCGCCGGAGTCATTTCCGAAACCTTGCCGGCCTCGGAAGCTGCTGCGGTCTTTCCTGTTACCAGATTCTCCTGATACATCAGATAGAAATCCCGGGTCTGAATGTAGGGATCCAGGGAATTTGCCACAATATCATCCTGATCCAGAAGCCGGGAACGGGAATCCACCCCGTTAAGAGCCCAGAAACCGACATCGGCCCACCACGGAAAATAGGTAAACGGGAAATACAAAGTATCAATGGTATCGCCGATATAGCCCCTCAGGGATCCCACACCCAGAATCGGAATATTCAGGTAAGGCCCCTGATCCACTCCCCATCTGCCCAGTACCGTGGACATGGTCATCCGCTTTCTTTCAAGACTGATATGCCTGGCCACGTCAAAGCAACCGCAGAGTCCCACAGTGGAATTTATCACAAAACGTCCGGCACTGATGCCGCTGTCAGCAAATTCCCCCACCAGAGCATTATTGACAGTATTGTTAACCTCTCTGAGATTCTGATGAACATTGTAAAGACAGGTTCTTACCGCCTCGGGAATCCAGTCACGGTAGGCCACGGACACCGGACGGAGAAAATGACGATCCAGGAATTCATAGTTAACCTTCCAGCCGATGTTTCTGTTGGCGGTTTCATAGACGTCAAGGGCATCCCCGGGCAGATACTGATATCCATAAGTATAGTCACGGGAAATCTTCACCGTATTGCGGGGAGACATGATATTCACAGAGGAATGAGCCGCCTCGGCCTCGCCAAAACCCAGCCCGGAAATCAAAAACACTGCTGCCAGTGCCGGTAAATATTTCTTCATATGTCCCCCAGATTCAATATCCGTGCCGCTACGGAGCCCCGTTGTCACTGACACTGCAATACAATCTCACACCGCGGGGCCGAAACCCGCAGGCATCCCGATAGCGGATTTGTCCGCTATCCCTTCATATTAACATGGGTTCCCTCGCTGTCCCGCCACATTTCAGGGGTTTTGCCCTGCAAATAGTAGGAGTAGGCGAGGATCTCAGAAATTATCATAAATAGCGGCTTCGGAATCGTGTCCCCTTCCCTGAGATTTTCAAGATTTTTCAGAAGAACGGGATCCTTATGCACATAGATTCCCATTTCCTCAGCCATGGCGACAATATCGTCAGCCACCTTTCCCGTGCCCTTTGCGGAAACGCTGGGAGCCCTGCCTGATGACTCGTCATACTTCAGAGCTATGGCTGTCTTTTCCTGTTCCATTATCTCCATAACTCCTAAATCTTAACTGATAATCCGTCAGTCCCGCCATACCCGGAACTCTCGCTTCCGGATACCGGAGGATAAACGGTACCAAGTCGGGCTCCTATGGGAGATGGATTGAAGCCACATTCCTGAAGGCGCCTGAAAAGCACATCCGAGGTTTCCCTGACTCTCTCCAGAGCTTCAAAACGCTCCGCAACCACATTTACTCTGATGTCGGGTATCCTGATGCCGGTACGGATCTGTATCGGCCCCAGAGCCGGCAGATCGAAAAAGAAATTAAGCTGCCATTCCCGCTCCCCGTCAGGAAGATCCCGATGACTTATCATAATGCCGCCTTCCCGGGAATCATCTCCGGAAGGCGGTACCGGAATATATGAGGGAATGCCCTCGGCGTCCTGATCTCTGCTGAGCTCCTGCAGTCTCTCCACCTGAACAAGAGTTTCTCTGAGTGCCCTGTGAGACCATGCGGCATCCCCCTGATCTCCGGCAAGAGCTCCCTTGATAAGTTCCCGAATGGCCTTGCTTTTAACAAACCTGTCAATATCCTTTCCCATCTGCCGGAATCTTATGGAAAGCAGCATCAGAGCCCACTGCTGCATGCCCTGTGCCCGGGGGCCCGAGGCAGTGAGCGGGGAACGCACGAAGCCCAGCCACTCGGATACGGCCTTTAAATCCCCGAGAGGGTTCATCATGGCATCATGGATGGAGGCGGCCATCTGTCTTATCTCAGGAGTAACCTGACCGTCCGCGGAAATGTTGCTGAGTGAACGGATAAAATTTTCCATGGAAATGTTTTTGACATTCGCCGGCAATTCCATTTTGCCGACATTTCCGGATTCTGATGAGCCGGAAACACCTTCTCTCCTGCCGCCTCTGGAAAAAAGCCTGCTCATTCTGGCTATTAATCCGTCCTTCCTGCCGCTCTTTTCCGGCTCTGTCACCGCCACAGTGGCAGTGCGGTAGTCCGGATCCCCGGCTTTGCCGCTTCCCGAAGCGGTGACATCACCTGTCAGCGCAAACTCAGGGGAGATATCGGAATCTCCGGAAGTCCCGTAATTTTCAGGTTCCGCATATCCCGGATTATCCCTGCGCAACGGGATATCACCAGGCTCATCCCCCAATCCCTGTTCGGCAAAGGCCTGCTCAATGGCGGTCATTTTTCTGACCGGTACTCCGGTTCCGGCATCTGATGCCGGGGGCATTCCGCCAATGTCATCAGAATCGGATGCAAAAGAAGTCCGGGATGACAGTCTCTCCTGAAGCGGCATTCGGTCGTCTTCAGAGGCGGTTCTGCCAGAGTTAATCTGCTTTTCAAGAATTTCCAGGGCCTGCCGGGCACTGGGCATTCCGGCACTGCGATCCCGGGGACGGGCGCCGTCATCGGTGTCCGGAACATCACCCCGATATCGTTCGGCATCGGCCATAATCTGCCGGAATTCATCTTCAAAACCGGATTCCCCGGAATCGTCATCTGGCTCGGTATCAGTTTTTCCGGAAATGCCGGCAGCATTTTTCCCGGGCTCCTGCATCATTTCTGAAAGCGGCGGCATCCGGACTCCGGCACGATCGGAATCTTCTGATTCCGAAGGCTGCGCATAACCGTCCCGAGTTTTGCTACGGACTATGGATTCGGCTCCGACAAGACTGCTTCCCGGAGATCGGAATACGGTTTCGGTTCCGTTCCTGACAGCACGTTCCCGATCACCGCCGTTTTCAAATTCCGGCGCAGATTTTTCAGAACCGGCTGTCTCTGTCCTGCCGTCATTCATAACGGATGTCTCTGCCCTGCCATTGTCGAAACCGACTGCGGTCTCCTGATTCTCGCTCTCCGGGTTGATATTCTCCGAAAAGGCCTTAAGCACAGCCGCGACCGAATCATTCTGTCCGGTGGGGGCTCCTGCTCCCCCTGGAGTTCCGGGATTTTCTCTCATGATCGGACTGGAGGTCCGAGGATTCTCGGGAATAGTGTCCGATATCGGAAGAACAACGGACTCAGGATCCGCCTGAACATTATTCTCCGAAACGTCATTCTCCGTAAAAGCGGCGGAAATTCCACTCCCGGTGAAGCGGGATCCGGTCTCTGAAGGCTGTTCTTCCGAACCATCAATTCCCGCTTCACGGGGCGGTGCCGGCGGAACCTCATCTTCACTCAGGGCTGACTCCAGCATGTCAAATACCGCTCTGAGCTGATTATTGCCGGGCCCCCGGGATTGCCCCTCTTCCGGAACGTCCTCTCCGGTTCCGGAAATCCTGTCTGATCCGCCACCGGGAACATAAGCTGCCCGGGGTCCGGCATCTTCAGCGGATTCATCGTCAGCCATATCACCTGATTGCGCCGGTGCCGGATTTCCGGACAAAACCGGGACTTCAGGATCATAAGCCTCATCAGCGGATATACCTGCTAGATCCGCCGGAATACTCTGTTCTCCGGGATCGTCATTCTGAATTGAAACGCCGGTAACCGTCGTCCCCGGTTTCAGATCCCCGCTGAGCGGAAGTTCCGGAAGATCTTCATCTGAAAAATTCTCTCCGGCCCGTGAAATATTCCTGATCGGAAGCTCTCCGGCATAACCGGCATCATCTCCGATAAGCCGGGCCCCCTTTGCAAGAGCGGCAGCGCTGGAGAGAATCTGAGTAATCTTTTTGGCCTCTCCGGACTGTTCCTCAGGCTTTTTGAAACGCGGCCCCCGCTCGGAATCATTATTTTCCTCCCGGTTATAACGTTCAAATTCCTTTTTGAGATCAATGTTCTCCTCCGCATCTTCAGGAACAGCATCGGAATCAATGGCCTGCACCAGAGACTGGGTTACGGCATCCCTGAAAATTCCAGGATCCCTGCCCTGAGACGGAGATGACGGCATGGCACTTCGGGGAACAATATCCCCGGCACTGTCAGAAGAGGGGGGAACCGTAACGGCTGCAGTATCCCCGGACACTGTCACCGGGCGGGCCTCAAGAGCCCCCGTTTCGCCGGAAAGTCTGCCGGAAAGCCCGGCCACCTCCTGGCTGCGGGCGGCATTACGTGCATTATCGGCATTAATTTCAGCTTCATTTTTAAGAGCCTCTGATGCCATCTCCCTTTTAAGGCTCTCTACAGAAGTCACTTCGTTTTCGGGCAGCAGATTCCCCTCCTTGGCAATTTTGGCTGCCCGCTGAATAAGCCCTCTGACCCGCCTGGCCATTTCCAGGCTCATGTCATCGGTAACGTCGGTATCCTGATCCCGGCTCAGGGAAACAATGGCATCATCGGGAAGGGAAGCCACCGCCCGTTCAATAAAATTGGCCATGGCAATTTTTCTGTCGGATGGAGATACCACCTGTACCCCCTCTCTGCCAAGAGAGCTTATCACATCAGGCTGGTTTTCCCTGATAAACTCAATGGTGGCATCCAAAAGCCGGGAAAGAATTTTGGAGCCCTCGGGAGTAAGATCCCCGTCAGGAGCAAAAATCTGCTGCGTGGCCAGCTGTCTGGCCGTAGCCGGGGAAATATTGTCGGCCGTGGAGTAGTTGACAATAACTTCACAGAGATAGCGCATGAGCGCTCTCCCGGGTTCGTTGCTTTCCTGAAATATTCTGGGAAGCGTGCCGACATAGCTTTTAAGCTCGTCAACGGCTTCGGAGGTTTTTACAAGATGAATTCTGGTGGTAAAAGCCTCGGCAACCTGCTCCTGAAGTTCGGAATCCCTGAGAATCATCTTGCTGGCCAGCTCCAGAAGCGGTCTGTCCCGGGGAACCGGATTGGCATTCTCCGCCCGCTCCGGATCACTGGCCAGAGTGGCAATATGTCGCTGCAAGGTTGCCTGAGCAGTCTGAAGCTCATCGGGAAGCTTTCCCTGCTCCCGGGTCAGGGCGCTGAGATAGGAATAGGCGGCGCTTACATTAACGTTTAACTGCGGCCTGGCATCATTTGTCCCGCTGTTCCGATAAACAGTCCCCGCATCACGAGGCTTCTCAGATCCTTTAACGTAATCGAAATCTGTACTGCTCATCTTAAAATCGCTGTTTTAACAATTGAAAACCAAATGACACGCTGTCGCGCCTGACGCTTTTTCCGCCGCTCTGATGCCGCGCTGCCGCCGAAAATGCCAATAATGACGGGGTCCCTGCAGGAGATTACACAAGGCGCGGAACCACGCTTTGCACGTTACAGGCCCTGATTATATATTAAATTGCGGATGATACACGATTTTAACTGCCATTATTGGTGCTGATTCTCATTATCTCCGTAAGCTGACCTCTCCGCAACCAGGCTTCATAAATCACGTTTTGCCCGGGAAGCCCCGATAATCTCACAATCCTGTGAGACATTTGCCATATCGCGCCGGGAATTTTTCGGAAAATTCTCCCGCCCGGTGTAAGCATTGATTTCGCTTAAAGCCTTGAAC
>CACYPY010000024.1 GCA_902776415.1 uncultured Ruminobacter sp. | reverse complement strand
ACAATTATGAATAACGCGAAGAAAACAACCATGATGACAATGGGAGCAGTAGTGGCAACCGGTCTGGCTCTGGGAGCTTCTTCCATGTCCGTAAACGCAGCAGAACCGGATGTAAATACGGTATCTACCGAAGACATGCGAAGGCGGGAGAGACTCTCATTCAACTGCATATACGCAGCATCAGCGTCCAGCCTGCCTGTTATCCTGGGATTGACCTTAGTACAGATTCTGAAAAACCGGTTCAGCGAAGGCAGCACCTCTCCCAGGAATTTCTCGCAATTCCCATCGGCAGTGCATACGTCCCGACCACATTCTCGATCATGCGGTCCGCAGTATCCTCACTCAGCCCGCATACCCCGGAAAGCCGGAGCATGTCCGCTTCGGAGAGCCCTGTCTCCTCCCGAAGCTGCTGCTCAATGCCGCTGATGCTGTTGCCGCCGGCACTGTTATACCTGGAACTGTAATCGATAAATTCCTGCTGGGCGTTGTCGTGCCGGGTTTTCAGGCGGGCAGCCATGTCCTCGTATTTTCTGATATCAAGGCCGATTTGCAAGAGCCGGGCCTCATAGAAGCTCACGGCATAGCCGGCGACAAACGCCGGAATTTCACCGGTAACCGCCTGAAGAACTGCCTTTTCGTTATCGATGCTCTCCATGGTCTGACACTCCCCGGGGAGATCCCGGAGTGCCGCCTGCTGGTTTCTGGCATCCACCAGCCGATCGTGAGTACGGCCCAGATCATCAAACTGCCGGAGCGCATTCCGGACATCCTCGGCCACATCGCAGGGCTCCAGCACCAGAGTCCGGATCAGGCTGGTGAGGTTGTCGATTTTCTTGAGTCCGAGCGCCCGGGACAGAAGCGCCGGCGCATTGTCGTTCTGAATATTGAGGCGGTATTTGAGACAGGTAAGGTATTCGGCAAAGCTGTCATCGCAGATCCTGATGCCGCGGAACCTTTTCAGGAAAGTCCGGAGAGCCCGGCTGTCACTCTGACTGAACTCCCTGATAATATCGGGAACCGGGATCTCCTCCTCCGCCACCGCATAGAGCTTTTTAACGTCTGCCAGGGCCGTGCTTCTTCCGGGGAGATAGAATACGGCCAGAAGCACCACCTTGTCGTCCTTCATGGTATGCCTGTACACGGCTTCCAGCACCGAAACCGTGGAATCCTCCCGCATGGCCCGGGCATAGGTGCCCTCCTCGTCCGAGGTGCTGCCGTAATTACCACGCATGTAGGAAACCAGGGAGCGATCCGAACGATCCCCCTGGGAGGCTGCGATATTGAACTGCGCCTTTCCCGCCGAGCTCAGGAGAATCATCAGTCCGTCTATCATGGTGGACTTGCCGGCGCCGTTCTCTCCGGTAATCAGGGTTCCGGCGCCGTCGATGGTGACTGAATGGAGTCCGCTGAAGGAGCCCCAGTTGAAAACCGTAAGCTTTTCGAGCTTGATCTGATCCCGGGGCGGGAGAGGAACCTGAGAGCCTTCGGTGCCTTCCGGAGCTTCTGCCGCTCCGGGAGCCTCCGGAGCTGCAGGCCCCGGTTCCTCTCCGGGGAGTCCTGCGGCTTCCGGTGCTCCGGAAACGGTGTTTTCAGAGACATTTTCCGAACCGGAACCTGATTCCGGATTCCCGGCGGTATTGTTGGTGTTTGCAATATCCATTCCTGATCTTTTTCCTTGCTTTGCTCTGCTCTTGTCTGCTCTGATTTTCTCCTGCTGCCTGCGGCCCCTTGTTTCAGACGGCTGCCGGGCATCCCGAAATACCGCCTTCCGTCAGAAAGCGTCTCCGGCCTCAGTGCCGATCCCCTCGTCGTCACCTTCCGCGGCACTGACACCATGTCCGGCATAGAATTCCCGGTAGGCTTCCAGCTGCTTATGCAGGAAATCCAGGCTGATGACGGTTCTGATAATGGGATTGATGCGGACGCGATCCCCCTCGGACGAGGACAGAATTTTGATAAGCCGCCGCTCCTGAAAACGCCGGAGCGCCCCGTTGGTCTTCATGCGATCCTTGCGGCTTCCGGCCTGAAAATCGCTGAAAAACGGCACCAGCATGTCCTCCAGCTGATCCACGTCCATGACAATGGTGGTCTCGCCTTCGGAAAGCCGGCGGTGGTAATATTCCCGAAGCAGAAGGAGTACCACGGAATCAAATGCCGAAATCCGCCTTGGGGTAATGAGAAAGGAATCTCCGGAGTCCCCCCGGGAGCTCCGTCCCCGCTTTCCGGTTCCGGAATTGTCTTCAGGTTCTTCCTCCTCCCGCACCAGATTGCCGATATAGAGAATGCCCTCGGCCTCGTCCAGCACCGTCCGGAGATTGATATTGGCCAGAAAGCCGTTAACAAGACGGCGGTTCCGGAGATAGAGTCCGTAAAGCTCCTCATCATCGGCGGCGGTAAGGCAGCCGGATTTCATAAGAGCCACGATGAGATTCCGGATCTCCCTGGAAAACACCCCGTCGCTGCCGTCCCCGGAGGATCCTGCGGCATCTTCCGGGAAGGTCGGGGCTTCTCCGGATCCGGTGCTTTCAGGCTCGCCATTCCTGGAAAAATCATTGTTCATTATGCTGTTTCCTGTTCTGTTTGCTGCTTTGTTAACTGCTCTGTTCCTGTCCTGAACGACCTGAAGTACCGTCAGATGCCGGCATCCGTCACCTGCCGGGGCAGTCTGATTCTGAGGCGGCGGCCCCGGTTTTTGTTATCCGCAACTTCTATTTCGTCATAGACATCCGGGATCACCCGGGCCTTCATTTCATGGAAGATCCGGACATAGGCCACTACCTCCTGAAGACCGTAGCGCACGGTATTTTCGGAAATAATCTCCGCCACGGAAACCTCTCCCCGGCGGGATCTGAGCCCCCGGGTCACCCGCTCCCGGATATCCCTGAGACGCACCGTGTCCAGCATGCCGAGCACATCAGGGGAAAGCTCCCGGGAATTCTCGTGAACCTCAGGACTGCCGTTGTCGATAAGTCCCACCGGCTCCCGGAGCAGGATGCCCTCAACGGAATTTACGGTAACGTCGCTGTTTTCAATACAGAGATTAATCTCCGCCCGGGTCAGATTGACATCCGTGACATTTTTCATCAGGAGGGCCAGCTTTTCCAGCTTCCGGAGGGTTTTTGACATGAGACGGTTTTCCTCGAAGCCGGCGCTTTCCACATACATCCGGATATTCTCGTCAATGCGCTGCCGGATTCGGATAACCCGGCTGCTCTCGAAATTCAGCCGATCCACCAGATTCCGGAGAAAATACTGCTGCTCGTCCGTCAGGTTCCGGGCCACAGGCTTGTCCAGAATGCTCTGAAGCTGCCTTACAAAGTTGTCGGTGGTGGTCTTGTCGGAAAGCAGGGTCATAAATCCCTCGTAGGCTGCGCCGTAATCAGTGAGCCTTTGCTTTCTCTCGTCCTGAAGCACGGTGCTGAGAATTTCTCCCTTGGTGTAGCGGGATTCGGATATTCTGATGCGGATCTGCTTGTCGGCATCCCGGGACTCCTCCTCCAGCCGCCGGAAATCCTCCGGAAGTCTGCTGGCCAGGTCGTAAACGGCCCGGATCTTCTCCCGCTGCTCCTGGGGACTTAACTCGGTATCCCTGCCGGACCTGATAAGCTCGATTTCGTCCTCGATTTCCTTTTTGCGGGCCCGAAGCTCCCGGATTCGCTCCTTTTTGTCGGAGGACAGCTGGATAAACAGCTTCTGAATCTCCGTCTGCAGGATCTGAAGATGGGTGGCGGAGGTGGACACAATGCGGGAATTCAGCATGTTGCAGGTGCTGAGAGCCTTCTGGGCCGCGTCAGTCATGGTGAGACGGTTATTGAGCTCCCGGATCCAGCCGTTCCGGATCCATTCCCGGAAATACGCCGTGGCGGAAACCCCGTCATCACTGTCCCCGGCGGCATTCCTGCGGAGCTCTCCGAGAAACTCGTTAAGCTTTTCCCGGGCTTCTATATAGTCCACCTCGGACTCATTCTGAAAGATGTTCTTCAGAAACGCCATGATGAGAGGGGCATTGTCGGCACGGAGAAGCTTCAGCGTCCGGTTGGAGGTTACAAGATCGCCGTAAAAATCAAAATCTTCCGAAAAACTCATAGAAATAGAACCTGAAAAGCCCGGGGATAAAAATCCTCCGGCCGGAAATCAAAAGGCGGAACTCCGCCGCCGCGGCTATATTACCACACAGAATGAAGAAAAGGCTGACAGGAATGACTCTGAAAAGATCCCGGAAGCTTCCGGAAATTCCCTGACTCCGGACCGGAACTACACCTCCATCATGAAGGATTCCATCATGAGGATTTCATTGACGGGAATCGGCTTCCCGGAAACATCCGGGGAATAGCCGGGGCGGAAAACCGGTACATCCGGGACTTCCCGGACTCCCCCGGGAGCGGTACTCTCGCCCCGGAGATAATCGGAAATTCTTTTCAGATCATCGGGGAAGGTTCTCAGAAATTCCAGAATCCGGCGTTCCAGTTCTCCTGTGTCGGCGTGTTCCAGACTGATGCAGACTCCCAGTCTGACGCTGTCTGATTCCGGACCGTCACAAAAAAGCCGGTTTTCTCCCGTAAGGAGGTTCGGGGTAGCGTTGATAATGAGAGCCTGTTCCGAACCTCCGTCCTGGAACGCAAGATCCGGCACCTCGGTATAAATGCAGAACACGCCTTTTTCGGGGACAATCCGGAGTCCCGCCACGGCAAAACCTGATGTCAGGGAAAACGAAGCTTCCGCGGTATCCATAGGATGAAGACCGTACGACATAAGCCCCGAAAGAGCGGCATTGAGTTTCTCAAAGGCATCTCTGTCAGCATTCATAGAAAAGCTCCTGTACCAAACCTTAACGCCGGAAGACCTGTGTCAGACTTCCGAAAAGGGCTCCATATACATTCTCTGTCGGATACACCGGCGGGACATCAAAGGAAAATCAGTTCCCGATCCCTTCGGAGAGGCTTCCGAAATCCGTTAAGACTGCCAACGGATTCCCCGGAATGTCATGACAACCCCGGCCGCCGGGATTCGTCCCTCCCGACGCTCTGTGCCGTTATATCCCGGGCCGCCCTGGAAAATTCCGGAGACAGCCCCGGAGACAGCCCCGGATGATAACGAATCATTCCCGAAAAGGTTTCATAAAAAACAGTTTTCACCCGGAAAGTAATCCGCCCCCTTTCATAATCTGTCACGACATCCGCAATTATCCTCCGGCTTACGCCCCCACGGCATCGTGAGCGGCGGCCAGCCTTCCGGCCAGTTCCTCCTCCCCGATGACCTCGATGCCGTACTTCTCCGCATCCTGAAGCTTGCTCCCGGCGGATTCTCCGGCCACCACCAGATCGGTTTTGCGGGACACGGAACCGCTGACCTTCGCTCCCAGAGCCTCCAGCTCGCTCTTAACTTCGGAGCGCTTGCGGGAAAGCGTGCCCGTGAGAACCACGGTTTTCCCGAAAAACGCGTTTCCGGAAAGCTTTTCCAGATCCTGAGCCTCCTGTCTGATGCTCTCCGGCTCCTGGCCCCAGACGCTGAAAATATCCCTGATAACCTTCAGATTGTGTTCTTCCTTAAAGAAATTGACAATATGCTCTGCGCTGACCGTCCCGATATCCGGAATGGTCATAAGCTCGGCCAAAGAAGCCTTTTCCAAATCACCGAGAGAGGCATAGCGGCGGGCCAGCGTGAGAGCCGTGGCCTCCCCCACCTCCCGAATGCCCAGGGCATAGATAAACCTGTTCAGGGTGCAGTGGCGGCTCTCGTCAATGTTCTTTTTGATGGTGGCGGCTTTTTTGGCACCGACCTTTAAAACGGTGGCCGTCTTTTTTTCGGCTTCCGAGAACAAATCGATCTCCCCTTTTACATTTTCCGGGGAAGCGGCCGGATCTGCCTCATTCCCGGCGTCCCCGGGCTCCGCCGCATCCGAATCCCCGGCACCGCCGCGTTCGCCGTAGGGAATTTCGGCCATGGTTTCCGCGGTAAGATGGTAGATATCATTAATGCCGGAAAGAATGCCGGCCTTCATAAAGGCATCCACAAAGCTGTCCCCCAGCCCCTGAATGTTCATGGCGTTGCGGGAGATGAAATGCATGATGGCCTCCTTCTGCTGCGCCTTGCAGAAAAGTCCTCCGGTGCATCTGGTCACCGCCTCCTCGGGAAGCCGCTCCAGACTGCTGCCGCATACCGGACAAACCTCCGGCCAGACAATTTCCTTTTCGGATCCGGTTCTCATGCCGGTGATCACCCGCACCACCTGGGGAATGACATCTCCCGCCCTTCTTATGGAAACATGATCCCCGAGACGGAGTCCCAGCCGCTCGATTTCGTCAGCATTGTGGAGTGTCACATTGCTGATGGTGGCACCGGCCACCGTGACCGGCTCCAGCCGGGCCACCGGGGTGATTACCCCGGTGCGCCCCACCTGGAAATCCACTGCCCGGACCGTGGTAATCTCCTCCTGGGCCGGAAACTTGTGGGCCACCGCAAACCGGGGAGAACGGGACACATACCCCAGGGATTCCTGAAGATCCGTGCTGTTGACCTTGTAAACCACGCCGTCAATATCATAGGGAAGATCGAGACGCTTATCCTGAACGGAACTATGAAATTCCTGCAGGAATTTAAGCCCCTTCCCCACCCGGATCTCGGAATTCACGGGAATGCCCCACTTATGTACCAGATCCAGACGATCCGAATGCCGGAGCGGCAGCGTAACCCCCCGGCACTCGGGCACAAAGTAACAGTTGAAGGTAAGACCGCGCTTTGCGGTAACGGCCGGATCCTTCTGTCTCAGACTCCCTGCCGCCGCATTTCGGGGATTGGCAAATACCCGGGACTTTCCGCTCCCCCCGGAACCGGATTTTTTGGCCTCCTCGTTGAGGGCGTTAAAACTGGCGTGAGGCATGTACACCTCGCCCCGCACCTCCAGATACTCCGGAATGTCAGCGCCGTGCAGCACCAGGGGCACGTTGCGGATGGTTCGCACCTGGGCGGTGACATCCTCTCCCGTCTGTCCGTCGCCCCGGGTGGCCGCCTGAACGAGCTCGCCGTTTTCGTAAATGATGCTGCAGGCCAGCCCGTCAAGCTTGACCTCGGCGCAAAACTCGATATCCGCCTCGGACATCCCCAGGCCGGCGGAAACCCGGTTTACGAAATCCAGAAGATCCCCGTCCGAAAAAATATCGTCCAAAGACAGCATCCGGGACCTATGCACCACCTTCTTAAAGTCGTCAAGAACCGGACCTCCGACCTTATGGGTGGGGGAATTGGGAATATCCAGCTCCGGATGCTCCTTCTCAAGATCCCGGAGCTCACGGAACAGCCGGTCATATTCCGCATCGGGAACCGAAGGGTCATCCAGGGTATAGTATTCGTAGCTGTATCTGTTAATAAGCGTTCTGAGAGCGGCCGCCCGGGAAGCGGGACTTTCGGAATCATTTAAGGTGGTATCTGACATGGTTGCCTCTGTGAATTCATTTCCTATATAATAGCCGCGATTTGGCAATTGTCAAACAAATAATTACATAAATATAGCAATCACACCACGGTATAGTCACCAAATATCCTGCATAAAACTGTATCCTGCCTCATGATTATTTAAGTTTTTCAGGCTCCGAAAAACAGCATAATATCGCTGCAATCCAAGGTTTTAACCAAAACATGGTAATTAAAAACCTGTACTGCATAACGAATTCTTTTTATACCATATTCTTCTCAATATCGCCCCCTCGAAAACAAAACCTCCCCGAACGCGAACTCCGGGGAATATCCGGTTCTTCGGAAATATTTCCGTAAATCCGTCACATTCGGAATACAGGGGAAATAGTGACGATTTTCGGAAAACGATTTCAAAATTCCTGAAATCACTGACGGTTCCGCCGGAAAGGTGATAACCTTGAAGCCGACGGACGATGCTTCTTTAAGACGGGAAGTGCGTCTCCCGTTAATCACGCCCCCTCATGCTCTGAGCAGGTACGGTTCGCTTTTCGAACAGACAGAATTTATAGCACAGTTCATATTTTTGAAATATCACTGTAACCGCCGCAGTTTTCCTGCGTTTTGCTAACAGTTGGCTGATAACGTTTTCAGTGCTTTCAAAAACACCACAGAATATACGGTATCAGAATTTTACAGGACACAGCCATGACAGACATCATCATGAATCCGGCGGCAAAACAGGAACTCGAAAGCCGCGGCATAAGCGAATCTACCGGAATTTACGGAGAGCACCAGGTCAGGATCGGAACTGTGCGGCATCGCCGGTCATGACGTTGGTCGCAGGGGCACCGGCGATGATCAGTGGGAGGAACGCAGCGCATATCTTACGACAGAGGCCATGAAAAAATCCTTCGGTGATGATGCCATGGGGCCGGAGTATGAACAGCAGGTCAGGGACAGCATTGACAGACACAAGGGAAAAAACATCGAAGCCATGATCCTGAATTCCGCCGATTCCCTGGATATCGGAAGAGTGGCTACCGGCGCCTTCGAGATCGATAAATTCATGTTCCTGAAAACCGGGAACGGAGAAAAACCAAACCGGGAAATCGAAGCGCTGCGTCAGGAACTGGCAAAGGAGGCAGATCTCCTCCAGCGCCTTACCAATCCGCTGTGTGCCAGACGCCGCGCTCTTGATCTGCTGGACATGCAGAACGCGAATGCCCGCGGTGCCGAAGAGAAATTCCTGAATGAGAACAAAAGGAAGGCCTTCTTAATGATATTGCAGCAGATTTCGCCGCTGACTGGGAAGTTTCCAGCGATGACTACATGAAGCGTTTTGAGGATACCATAAAGAATAATCCCCAGATATTCCCGGTGCTCTCAAAATACTACAGCGGAAATGCGCGGCCGGCGTAATCAGGAAAAATGAAAAGCCGGCAGCTTCGGATACCGGCAAGACAAATCATTAACAAAAGGAGCGTGTATTCATGAAATTTATCGATGTGCTGGGAGATTTTTCTGAAAAGATCGGTCTCGGCAGACTGGAGCCCGATGCTGACGGCAGTGTGGCACTGCTGTTTGACGATCTGCACGAAATCACCTTTACGCCCGATGCGGATGACGGCTCCCTGCTCATGTACTGCGAAATAGCCGATGCGGATCGGCTGGACAGGGAAGATCTTGCAAGACTTCTGAAGGCCTCCCTTCTGGGGGCGAAAACCGGAGGAGCCGCCTTCGCAATCCACGGGGCTCTCAGAAAAATCGTGCTGTGGAAACGGCACGACGACAGCTTTTCGGGGGTTGCGGATCTGGAAAATCGGGTCAATGCCTTTCTGGCTCAGGTGATCTTCTGGAAGGAGCATCTTGAGGATCGCCCTTCCGAAAACGAAGAAGTGCCTGCCCCTTCCTCCGGAATCCCGGAAACTGCCGCCGGCTTTAATTTCCTGTCCATGTCCGTATAGGCCCGGCAAACATTCCGGAATCTGGGTGGCATGCCGAAAAGTCCGGGGCTGAGTTTCTGCCCCGGAGTTCCTGATCTCGGAAGCATTCCTGAACTCCTGCCGGACGAACTGCCGTGTCAGGCAGTTTTTCCGGCAGCATGGCAATGCCGCTGTCCGCCCGGCAGAAACTCAGGAATCCTCCAGACTTTTCACAAAGCGCAGCACCTCGGCGATCTGGAGTATCAGATCCTCCGGGACATATTCGTCCTCCTTCCCCTCCTCAAAAAGAGCCCGGGCCAGCGGCGCTTCTCTCATAATGGGAATCTTCTCCTCCCGGGCCGCCTCGATCATTCTCCGGGCCATATCGCCCTCGCCCTTGGCCAGAATCACCGGCAGGGGATCCTTTTCCGCATCATAATCAAGAGCCACGGCGTACTTTACCGGTTCCTTTTTCCTGTCATTCATATTTTCTCCCCCGTATCTGCATGTCAGCGGATATCCCGGTCCGGATTAACCCGGAAATCCTCCAGCTCCTGATCCGCCATTCTTTCCTGCAGCACCTTCTCGTTGAAAAGCCAGATTTCCTCATGATTTTCCAGCTTTTTGAGCTTCTTCCGGCTCTGCCGCTCCAGCTCCTGGGATTCCTGAAAAATCCGCTCCGCTTCCTGCACCTGCTTTTCAGCCTTGCGGACCGCCTCCTGATATGTCAGCTCATCGGTATACAGCTGCTTGATGGAGGCATTGAATTTCTGAATCTCGCTTACCGGATAGCGGCCCTGCATCAGCTTTGCGTAGCGCCGCTTCTCTTCATCCGTGCGCCAGGCAATATAATCGTCCAGCGCCTTCTTTTTGCTCTTAAGCTCCATTTTGGCCTGTTCCAGCTGCTTGCCCCTGAGAATACGGGAATTGGTGCTGTCATTAAGCCGGCGTTCCCGGATTTCCTTAAGCCCCCGGAGCGGATAAACAGCCATCAGGAGTTTCTCCCGAATTCAGCTGCAAACCGGAGCACCTCGGCCACCTGAACCAGGAGGCTGTCGGGAATATACTGCCCTTCCTCTCCTTCCGCAAAAAGTGCCCGGGCCAGCGGCGGTTCCCGCATTACGGGAATTTTTTCCTCCCGGGCCACCGCTATCATCCGGAGTGCCATCTCGCCCTCACCCTTGGCCAGAATCAGAGGCAGGGGCTGGGTATCCCGGTCAAAATCCAGCGCCACGGCATAGTGAGTCGGGTTGACCACCAGCACCTTGGCCTTGCGGGTTTTGCTGATGGTTCCCTGGTTAAGAAGCTCCCGGTGCAGCTGCTTTCTCTTGGATTTGATCATGGGGTCGCCATCCATTTCTTTGTATTCGCGCTTTACCTCATCCTTGCTCATCATGTGATCCTTGGTGTACTTGAATTTCGTATACAGGAAGTCAATGGCTGCAATGGCCGAAAACGTCAGGATAGTATACAGAAGCAGCACCTTCAGCATTTCGGCAGCCACCGCTATCAGCAATTTCGGATCGGCATTGGGAAGCTTGAAGATGTTCTCCGCATTCTTGGTCACCGCCAGATATACTGAAACTGTCAGCACCACCACCTTGAGGACATTTTTGACAAATTCAAAAACGTTCTTGACGCTGAAAACCTTTTTAAACCACTTGGAGGGGCTGAGATTCGACAGCTTTGGCATTGCCGCCTTGGGAGCCACCAGAAAGCCTATCTGGGCCATGAGAGACGCCGCGGTGCAGGCCATGACAATGGCCACCATGGGAAGCACCAGACTGACGCTGATGTTAACGATGAGTCCCCCCATCAGGGGCAGCGCCTCGCTGTAATCCATTACCGGAGCATTCACAAAGATATATTCCATCCCCTGGGAAAGACGGACATAGATATCGGAACCGAAGGAAACAAAATAGACCAGGGCGCCGATAATTCCGGCTGCCGAAACTATTTCCGTGCTTTTGGGGACATCGCCCTTTTCCCGGGATTCCCTGAGCCGTTTGTCGGTTGGCTGTTCTGTCTTTTCTCCGCTCATAATCCGCTCCGCGCGCATTGAACGCTGTCATGTCCGCTGTCGATAATTTTATAGCCCTTTCCCGGAAGATAAAACAAAAAAAATAGCCATGTTTTTTAAGTACTTCGTAAATGATGTTCAGCCGCTTCATGACACCGGCATAAAAGCATCGTGGCGAAAACAGTCATAAATCACAGGTTTCAAACAAATTTTTCCATCCCTGAAACCACTGCTGCCATAACACCTCCGAAAAATCCAGACATCGGGAATAATCGCCGCGACATCTGTGCAAAATCGGCAATTATTGCAGTTCAGGCATTGCGATGTCATTCTTTATATTATTTATATCCGTAAACGATTAATATATAAAGATTATTATTCAGCATCAAAACTTACACCACGTTTCCAAAACTACAATAAAAATTTAACAGCATCCGTTTTCGGTCATTACATTTTCAGCATGGTACTCATCACATAATTCAATATTATCACCATAGTAAAATTATATTTACAGGTTCGAAATACTGCCTATAATACCAAATCACAATCACCAGAAGCAGGTATAACCATGGCCATAAAAACAATCAAAAGCATAAAAAAAGCTCAAAAAATTCACATCCGGAGTCAGCGTTTTGTTCGTGATTCCGTGTTTAAAATTCTCTTCAGCGAAAAAAGCAATGTTGAACGGCTATACACCGAAATATCCGGCGAAAAACCGGAAAACAGGACAATTCTGACTCTCACTCTCAACGAAAAATCACTGTCAACAAATCTGCGCAACGATCTGGGGTTTATTGTCAGGGACGGTCAGGAATCAACTCTCTTTCTTGTAGAAGCTCAGAGTACCTGGTGTCCCAACATGGCATTAAGAATGAACGAATATCTGATTGCCACCTACAGACAGTATCTTGCCGGCAATGACCAAAAACAAAAAATCACAGGTCAAAACATCATCACTCTTCCTCCGCCGGTGTTCTACATCATTTCCACCTGCGGGAAGAAAAATCAGAATGAGATGCACTTCTCGGACATGTTCAGTCATCAGAGCAAAAGCAACTTCAACTTCACCGTCTTCATTCTTGAAGATGAAAACAGCAGCACGATTTCAGGCCAGTATATAGGCTTCTGCAGGATTTACAAAAAATTGGCCGCCGCACAAAAGAATGGGGTAGAATGTTTCGAAAAGGTTTTTGAGGAATGCAAAAAAAAAGGGTATCTGGTATCTTTTCTTAACGAACACAAAAACGAACTGGAGGGCTACATGATGGAAGAAATCGAAGACAGAATGGCATTTGAGAAATTTATGCAAAGGAGTAACAAAAAAGCTGTGGAAGAGGCCAAACCTGGCATCATTGCAGAGGCCAAACCCGGCATCATTGCAGAGGCCAAACCTGGCATCATTGCAGAGGCCAAACCTGGCATTATTGAAGAGGCCAAACCTGGCATCTTTAATGATGCCAAAAAAGAACTTTTCGAATGTATTATGCTTTACAAAAAAGGCGTAATCGAAAAATCAGAGGCTGCCAAAAGGCTTGGTTATTCTCTTTCACAAATTGATATGATGCTGAACTGAAATCACAAAAGACGATCGGCCGGTTTCAGTATTTTTTCTCCGAATTCCGGCCTCTCCGCTTGCAGATGTGATTCCTGCCGGGAGCAGGCGGTTCCGAACTTGTTTCATAACTGACAAACCTCTGTTCGATGCAGCTCATGTCAGATTCCGCTCCGCTGTCGAAGGCACCTTTCAAAAAGTTTGGCATCTCTGTCTTCGAACATCAAAACGAACTGGAGGGCTTAATAATGTCAGACATCATAGAACGACTGGAATTTGAGGAATTTCTGCGAAGAAGTAACGAAGAGGCTGTGGAGGAAGCCACACGTATCATCATTGAAAAGGCCAAACCTGACATCATTGAAAAGGCCAAACCTGACATCATTGCAGCGGCCTACAAGGAGATTTTCGAATGCCTTATGCTTGCAAAGAAAGGTATAATCGAAAAATCGGAGGCTGCCAAAAGGCTTGGATATTCTCTTTCACAAATTGATATGATGCTGAACTGAAATCACGAAAGACGATCAGCCGGTTTCAGTATTTTTATCTCCGAATTCCGATTCTGCACCCTATAATAAGTACGGTTCCTGCCGGGGGCAGGCAAACTGTTACGGACTTGTTTCATGACAGACGAACCACTGTTCAATGTTGCTCATATTAAACTCCGCACCGCAGTCGAAGGCCCCTTCGAAAGGTGCTGTATCTGGTTTCAGGGATGTATTCTGAAATGTCCCGGATGCATAAATCCGGATCTTCAGGAGCTCCGCCCCCGCCATATCTGCACTCTGTCCCGGCTTACCGGAATTATCGCTGACGCCCGGGACAGATTTCGCATTGAAGGCGTTACCTTCTCCGGAGGAGAACCTTTGTTGCAGCAGGATCTCTGGCTTCTGTGCCGAAATATCAGAACCATGGGTCTCGGCATTATCATCTTTACCGGCTTTCTTCCCGAAAAAATCCCCCGAAAAATCAGGGAGAATTCAGATCTGGCACTGGCCGGCCCCTATATTGCGTCCCGGCATGATGACAGCCGTTTTCTTCTGGGATCCGAAAACAAAACAATTATCGAATATTCCGCCCGCTATCACGAAAAGCTCTCTTATTTTGAGATGGCTAGTCATGATATTATGGAGGAGGCGTGTCTGGGGAAGGCAGGTCCGGGAGAGGCGGAAATATTCTTCAACGGCAACTGAAAATTCCGCCCCGGATAATGCCCAAGATCTCCAATCCGGGGGCGGAAGAATATCCGGCCCTGCTTTTCATGGACTTAAACATTATGAGCCGTTCCCTGTCTGAGAAAATTCAAATATCACTGGCAAAATCCCGCTATATCGTGCCCTTCAGGATTGTCAGCGGAGGCTCCTCCGGAGAACCCCGGGAAAACAGATTCAACGAATCAGGATCCTGCGACACTGTCAGGAGGCTTTTGGAAAATTCCCCCGAATGGCAGCAAATCCGGGACAACCAGGAACTGGCTCTCCGCAACAGTCCGGGGGAAAAAAATTCCCATACCGTACTTGACAGCGACATCTATCGCCATATCCTGAATACCGTATCCCTGAATTTACGGGATTCCGAATCCGAATCTCTGTCCGGCTACAGCATCGGCTCCGCCTGGGAATACCGGCCTGTAAAAAACAATCCTCTGACGATAATCTGGAATCGCCACGGCAATAACCGGACAGAACCTCAGACAGCCTTCAGAATTGTCCGGGCCGGTCTTTTCGTGTTCCGTACCGGAGTTGCCCTCTTCTGGTTCGAACTCGGCAATCCCTTCCAGGATTACCGTTCTCCCTTCGGAGACCTGGATTCTCTGATAGACTTCCAGAGCAAAATAAAGGAGCTGTCTGCAAAATGGCTGAAAAAGAGTTTCCGTCTGGCTTATGACAGGGATTCGAATTTTTTCATTACCGGAATCTGGATTGCCGGAATTCTGAATTCTCTTTTCAAGAATTCCGGACTGGAAGTGTCATACTACTCGTCAAGAAATGCCGCAAATCTGGAGGAACCGATCCCGGAAGGAATCAATGAACTCCCGGATACGGCCATGATTTTCAGTCTCACCACCATGAAGGCCGTGCACGACTATGATTTCGAGAGTGTCAGAAAGGAACTTACCGGGCTTGGCTTTATGCTGAGTAACGGTTTCGACTGGAACTACCTTCTTCCCGAGGATGCTGACCAGAAG
The DNA here is from genome assembly GCA_902776415.1 of uncultured Ruminobacter sp. Classification (GTDB taxonomy): domain Bacteria; phylum Pseudomonadota; class Gammaproteobacteria; order Enterobacterales; family Succinivibrionaceae; genus Succinimonas. Next base: position 32,358 of record CACYPY010000024.1, on the reverse strand, counting down.
GCCCTGAGACCTTTTGCCAATGTGGTCTGGACCGCCTCCGCATTCGGTCTCGGGCAATGTTCGGTTTACGACAGCAGAGGCAAGAGCTTTTTTGAAAATATTCTTCCGGACCGGATGTTTTTCGACTATTTCATGATCTACGTCATCCTGCTGTATCAGCATTACAGCGTCCTGTACTACTCCGAACAGCTGGAGATGTCCTTCCCTTCACAACTGGACAAAATAAGTCTTAACACCCTGAACAGCTTCTCCGAAAGAATTAATCTGTTTCTGGTAAAAAGCGTCTACGCCTCCGTCAGCTACCTGGAGCAGCATAACCTGGTGTACCGGTATCTCGGAAAAACTCTCCGCATCAATGACAACATCCGGGATCTCACCGTGGGGCTCGATTCCCTGGGAAAGCTCATCAGAAACCGTCAGGAGGATGAGGATGCCGAACGGGAAAAGGAAATTCAGAGCTCGATTAATTTCCTGGCGCTCCTGATTATCGCCTCGGCACTCACCGATATCTACGCCGTTGCCAATGAGAACCTTCCGGATCTTTTAATCAGTCTCCGCACCGTCTTTCCGGCCCTTTGGGACTTGTTCCATTCTCTGTGTCCGCATTTGTTCAGCAATGACTTTTCCGAACAGCAGCCGGAGCATTGGGTATGGATAAAACTCGGGGCCTTCCTGTTTGTAATGGGCTACTTCGTGTGGTTCGTATGGAAGTTCTGGAAACTTAACTCCCGGAAAAAAATCAGAAAGAAGCCGGAATCCCGTAACGGACGATCCCGGCATTCTGACTGACGGCAGGTCAGAGGCAGCCATCAGGCAAAAACAAACTCAAGACCGCTGCCGTCTCCCCGTGCCCGCACCTCCAGACGGCCGCCCCGGAATTCCCGGAGATCCTCCTTGTTGTCAAACAGGAATTTCGCCAGAGGATCCAGCAGGCGGTCATTGATGGCATTCAGCACCTGCCGGCCGCCCTTGGCCCGATCCAGTCCGTCAAGGATATACCTGAGCACCGCCATTTCATCAGGGTAAACTACCGTGAGATCGTACTTTTCCTGAATTCCCCTGCCGATCGGCTTCAGCTTGGAACTGGCGATTTTATAGATGAATTCCTCGCTCTGAATGAAGTTAAACGGCACAATGTTGTTGTAGCCGATACGTCCCAGAAGTTCCGGTCTCCCGAGCTCACTGTCGAAATAGTTTTTGACCTCCTTGATAAATTCCTGAGCCGTTTCGGCATCGTTTCCGGAAAACCTGACCTTTGCGGCGCCGAGATTCGAAGTGAAAATGATGATGGTGTCACTGAAATACACCGTCTCCCCCCTGGAATCGGTAAGTCTGCCGTCCTCCAGAATCTGCAGGAAGATATCCAGAATCCGGGGATTCGGCTTGGCGGCCTTCTCGATCTCGTCAAACAGGATGACGCTGAAGGGCTTTTCCCGCACCGCATTGGTCAGCTGTCCGCCCTCTTCATAGCCCACAAATCCCGGAGGCGCTCCGATAAGCTTCTGATCCGAATTATCCTGGGCATACTCCGACATGTCGAACCTGATACAGGCCTGCTCGTCCCCGAAAAGAAACTTCGCCAGGGCTTTGGAAAGCTCGGTCTTGCCCACGCCGGTGGGCCCGACAAAGAAAAACACGCCCCGGGGCATGGAACGGGATGAGGTCTTGTGAAGTCCGGTAAGACCCATGTAGGCCTTGATGATTGTCGCCTCGATCTTCCTGATGGCCTGATCCTGTCCCACCACGCTTTCCGCCAGGATCCGCCTGATGTTCCTGAGCCGGTCGAGCTCCAGCTTCTCCCAGGGATTTTCCTTTTCGCCGTACCGGAACAGGTAAAACAGCTTCTCAAAGGAAAGATCCGGGGTCTTCCGGGACAGTCTGGAAAGCTGCACTATCTCCCGGCCGGTAAAGCCGTCCAGCATATCCACCCAGGTGGCGAATTCGGGAGCGGCGGTCATTCTTTTTCCTTTGGGAAGCCTGACCTGAAAGCCGTCGGCAATAAGCTCCATCATCGCCTTTCTCTCCAGCCGATCCGGAACCGACATGGTGATAATTTCCACTTCGGGATTGTTCTGATAAAGCGCCAGCGGCACCGCCCCGATTTTGTTGGCAATAATCACCACCGTGCTTTCGTTGCAGTCCTGACTGAAATACTCCACCCGGCGATCCTTCAGGGCTTTGGCCAGCATGGTAAGACCGTTTCTTTCCTCCTCGGGACTGTCGTGGCGGCTGAAAAGATATTCCCCCCAGTTGATAATGAATGCCGATTTCTTCCGGTCGTTCCTGAGATTGCGGTATACGAGAGGCAGAAACTCGTCCGGCTTTGTCAGTACCGGTGCCGCATCCTCCGCAGTCTCCGGGATATCGGCCTCGCTGAAATCATAGGCATCACCCTGAACCCTGACCGCAGTTCCGGTATCAAGAGAAGACATGCTGCCCGGCTTTTCCTCCACGGCTCCCTCAATCCGATCCCAGTACATGATTTCCCGAAAATCCATCTCCAGAAGAAGCTCCCTGAGGATCTCCCGGAGAGACATGAGCTTCCCCCGGGAAAGAAACACGTCCCCGACATTGCCGTCAATGATGAGGCACTTCCGGATTCCCAGACTTCTCCGGATCTTCCTTATGCTGTTTTCAACCGACATCAGTTATCTCCTTCAGCTGTTTTCTTAATCTGACAGGCCCGTTCAGCCATTGTCATGCCTGGTACCCTGCTTCATCGTCTGCATTTTTCTGTTCTGAAGCCGGTCCGGATTCTCCCAGTCAACATGACGGGCGGCAATCTTCATGCCGTAAACCTTTTCCAGGGTTTCCAGGAATGGATTCTCGTCCCTGGTGCAGGCCATTCCCTCGTAGCCTTCAAAATGGTACATGAAGCGGCCGTCCAGATACACCTCGAATGTCACCTGCCGGCCGTCAGTTCTTTTTACGGCAATGTTTACCACATTCTTTGCACGGTCGATTCTGATGCACTGCCGGGGATCAAATACAAAGCCCCGTTTCCGGATGGCTCCGATGATCATGCCGATAGCCTTTTTCCGCATCATTTCGTCGCGAATGCTCTCGTCAACGCTGCCGCTGAGCTCCATGGCAGATTCCTCGGTCAAAGGCCCCGCATCCTTAAGCATGCTGTCCACCCGGGAGGTATCCAGGCCGTGTCTGACAAGCTCGGTCTTCATTCTTCCGAGAACCTTCTCCCGGTTCTTTTCCAGAAGACGATCCGTCTTCTCCCGGTATTTGGTCCGGGCACTTTCAAGAGCCGCATCGAAGGAAGCCTGGTCCCCGCTAAGAAGTTCCCGGTAAACGCATTCCCGGAGCCCGATATCCTGAATTCCGGAAAGCCTCCGGGTATCCTCCTCCGTCATGGAAAAACGTTTCTCCCGTCCGGCCTGTCTGAGCTCCTCCTGATACCGTTCCATATTCGCAAACAGCTGTTCATGTATCATTTCCGGGAGAATGTCCAGCTTCGGACCGGTCAGCTCCCGCACTGTCCGGTTCAGCTCCCGGGCCCGCTCCATAATCCGGACCCGTTCCTCCGGAGTTCCGGAGCGGTTCTTTATCTCCCCGAGAAAGCTTTCAAAATCCTTAAGACGGTTCAGAATTTCGGACTTCGAATCTTCCAGGGAGGCAATATAGCCGTTCACTTCCCTTCCGGAAAACCTGGTGGCATTGGCTCTGATATCCGCAATCACCTCGTCAATCCGATGCAGGGAATCCGAAGCTCTGTCGCAGATTCCCTGGCATTCCGCGGCCGCAACATCAAGACTTACCGTAACTCTGTGGCTCATAATTCCGTTCCTCCGTTATTCCCGTGCTCAGACGGGCATTTTTCGGCCTTTGCCGTTTTTGAATTTTTTCGCATTTCCGGCTCCCGGTTTGCCGCCGTGGTTCTGGCGTCTGCCGTCCCGGAGGCCGCCTCCTGAAAATTTCCGGACTGCAAAATCCAGCTCGTCCGCAAGTTCCCTGACTGACTGAATATGCTGCGGGGATACCGTAACCAGCGGCCTTGCCGCCTCAAGACAGCATCTGACATTTTTAAGAATTTCCCGGCACTGCCCGGCCTTATCGGGATTCCACATAATCAGGTTCAGATTATCCCGGCTTTTCAGAAACGGGACTCCCAGTGTGTTTTCAGCCGCCCTGAGCCCGGAAACCGCAGAAAGCAGGCTGTCCAGGGCCGTCCCCTGCTCCTTTGGTTCGGTCTTCAGAATATCCAGTCCTTCAAAGGGATTTACAAGAGAAAGAACCGCCTCCTCTGAAAACCCCAGAGCCCGGAAATAGTAGTACTGTTCCGTTTCCGGAGCATCGTATTTGTCCGAGATGCTCCGGAAATCGGCCAGAATCTCCCCTTCGGGGCGCCCGATAAAGCCGGCAATATTCAGGATGCGCGGGGTAAGGTAGATAATGTTGTCCTTGATTTCGTCATCATTGATGATGAGATTTCTGGCAGCCGTATACAAATCATTCCACCATCTTCCGGCCGTTTCGGTTTTTACCGTGTCGGCAAAGCCGGTACGGTCTTTTGCCAGACTCCGGCACAGAATATAAATCCCCTCAATCATGTCCGTGCCGTCCGGGGACTCGCCGGATACCGTTTCCAGCACTGCTCCCGCATCGTCAAAGACTCCGAAGAGACTCATAATCTCCGGAACCGCATCTTCCCTGTTTTCTGAAAACAGAGCCCTCATTATTCGAATCAGCTCCGCCCTGATACTGTCGTAACGGATCTCGTATTCCGCCATCAAATCGACGGTTATCGAGATTCCAGCCAGAGGCCCAAAGGAGGCACTGCTCCTGAGATCCCCCCGTACCGGAACACAGCCCAGAACTCCTCCGTTTCTGCCAATTTTCAGGGCCAGCGGACGGTACGGCAGACTGTCCATAACGCCTTCGGAAATTTCCATGGTCCGGAAGCCGTGTTTCCGGGAAGCCAGGATGTCGGAGATTTCACCGGAATGCATCATGAACAGGGTATCCCCGGCATCCAGTCCGGCTCTGAAGCTCAGGCTCTTCAGAATATCCGCCGGAAGTTCTCCGAGCTTCGCGGGAACAAACGAATCCGGAAGTCCCAGCTCTCCGGGAAGCCCCGAGGTTCCGTTCATAACCTCCAGGGCCCTGACAAAACTGTCTCCAGACAGGTATTTAAACAGAAAGGAGTCCGTCTCGTCATTCCCGGAGGAAACAGAAAACAGCACCGGATCCCGGGCATATTCCAGCTTGAGCCGCAGTCTGACCGGAACATGCAGAAAGGAAGTCTCCGCAATCTCAACGGAATCAATCACCTCTTTTCTGACAAGACCGATTCTCCGATTCGTCTGATGAGCGGCAATAAATCCGGCAGTCAGGTTCCTGAGCTCGGTCTCATCTGTTTCATAATGAGGCAGCGATCTCAATAATTCCGCCCGGGCATCGGTATCGTCATCATCGCAGCGCATAACCCCGGAAAAGTCTTCGGAAAAATCAAGCCCCCGGTCATGAAAGGTCATGGATACCCTGACCTCCTTCTGCCTGACCTGCCCCGAGGGAAGCATGCCTTCCAGAAGAAGCTTCCGTCCTCTCTCTGTAAGCTCGAAATCCCCGATACGGTAATCATTGAAGCGGTTTTCGTCAAAGCCAACTCCGGAACCGGAAAAAGGAGAATCCGGCGCCATGCCGACAATCTCCGTATCAAACATTCTGGAAAGCTCCCGGGCAAAAATATAATGCAGCCGGGCCGGAACTCCGATACTTTCCAGCTTCTCATGAACAGAAACCTCCCGATCCCGGGAATCTCTGACAAAAAGCAGGATGATATATGAGACTCCGGATGCCTGACGCACCTCCTCATAATTCACCACGGTCCGCATCTCCGAAAGCGGGGCCGGAAGAACAATATCAAAAGCGAATTCCATTATTCACGCCCTCCTCTCCGAAAACCCCCGGGACCGAAACGGCCGTCCGCGATTTTTCTCTTTCCGATAATGTCCGCGGAATCCAGCATTTTTCCTTCCCGTTCGATGGTGCCGATAATCTTCTCGTATACCCGGAAATCCTTCTGGTCATAATCCGGTCTCCCGTGTACGTCCGGAAGGTCAATGACCCCCTTGCGAATCAGGAACTCCCGGTTCCCCACCACTATCAGGAGCCGGCGGGCCCGGGAAAGCGCCACATTTATACGCTGATAATTCTTGATAAACTCAGGAGAGCCTTTCTCCTTCCAGTTGTTTCTGACCATTGACACAAGGATGATATCTCTTTCGTCTCCCTGAAAATCATCCACGGTACTGACCACCGGCCGCTCGTCCCGATCCTGACGAAATCCGGGAAGCTTCTTCAGGTTGTTCAGCAATTTCTTGATCCGGTCGGCCTGGGCTCCGTAGGTGGAAATGACCCCGATACTGAGCTTGTCGCGCTTTTTGTTTTCGGGCTTCATAAAAAACTCATTCAGCCGGTTAATCAGAGCCACCACCACCTCGGCCTCCTCCTCATTAACGAAGGAGGTGGCATCCTGAGATTCCCGGCTCTCCAGACCGTGGCAGTTAACAAAATACACGCTTTTTTCCGGTCTCAGGATATTGATGTCGTTGACTGTCAGAGTCACATTATGCTGCTTGTTGTTGTTCTGACCGCTGTACCCGAGTCTGAGTTCGTTCCGGTAAAAATGGTTGAACACCTTCATAATGGATTCATGACAGCGGTACTGCTGGTTAAGCATCACCTTGTAGTCATCGCGGATCTCCTCAAAAAGCCGCTTGAAGAAGGAAATCTCGTACATCCGGCAGAACTTTCTGTTCATCTCGAAGTTGAATTTTGCGGAGTCCAGCCCCTGAAACTCCTCCGGCCTCATCTTCGCCAGATCGTACATGGGGTTGAGCTGCCGGTGATCTCCCACCAGTATCACCGTTTTGCCGTAAAGCACCGGTATCAGGAGATCCACAAAGCTGGATTTCGAAACCTCGTCGATAATCACCGTGTCTATGCCGGTTTCCTTAAGATTAAATCTGTCAATTCCCAGAAGCTGACTGCTTTTGTCGCTGAATTTAAAGCTCTCCCGGCTGGTGCATGTTATGCCGTAGACATTGGCAGATTCAAAAAGCTCATCCGTATATTCGCCGGTATCCTCCTTAATCACCTCGGGACGGGACAGGTACCCGACAATGCTCTCGTACATCGGAATTTTTTCCAGGTTTTCAGCCGCCTTCTCCCGGGCGTTTGCCTCAAGAGATTTCCATTCGGACTCCATTCTGATAAAGGCTTCCTCGGGACTGCTCCATTCTCCCGGCAGATTGAAATTCCGGAAAAACTGCCGGATTTTCTCGGTAAGCCCGATCTGATCCCGCTGAATCGACTGAAACAGATCGCTGTTATTGAGCTCGTTAATCCTTTGCTGAGAGGAGGCAATCTGATTCTGAATCTCCTCTTTCCGGGCATTTGTTCTTTCGATATCCTGCAAAAGCGGGGCCTCCGCGGCATCCAGTTCCGCAATCAGATTTTTTCTGATATCCCGCACCGCGTTCCGAATCCTGAAAATCTCCGAAAGCGCCTTTTCGCGGTTCCGCATCAGCCACTCAAATGAAAACACCGCCCGGAGCAGGGAATTATCAGGTGTGCTGTCCGCTTCCCGGGCCTTCAGGGCATTGAGATCATTGGTTACCTTTTTGAACTCCGCCTGAAGACGGTCATATTCCTCCTGCATTTCCGGCCGGACCTCATCCATATCCTCGTCCACGCAGGCCCGCTTCTGTCTCCGGAGCTCGTCTCTCCTGAGCTCCAGGGCGGTTCTTTCGGAATCAGGGCTGAGCGCGGCAAGCTCGGCGTTCACAGTCTCGGCATCAATGCTGTCAATAATGTCCAGGGCCTTCTCCCGATCCCGGGCCAGATACGGAAGGCCGGACAGCGGAGCAAGCCCGGCACGGAGAGCATCCAGGTATTCCGGAACGTAAAGCTCCCCGATGTTCATACGGCCCTCAGAAGTGTTCTTTCCCGAAAACACGGCATTCCCGCCGCTGAGAACATTCCGGGTTCTGGAATACCGCTCCCGGCGTTTCAGAAGAACGGACTCCTCTTCCTGACACCTTTCAAAATCCGCACGGAACCCGGCGATTTTTTCGTCAAGGCTGTCGATCTCCCTCATGATCCTCCGGTATTCCTCGGTTCTGGAGGCAATGCGGTTCCGTGCCAGCTTCAGCCGATCCATCTCATTCTGAAAGCTGTCCTTCATTTCGTGGAAATTCCGGAAATGACTGATGGCCCGGTTCATATTGCTGCAGATATTGAGATAAAAGTTCATGACCAGCTTTTCGGGATCGTAGTCATTGTCCTGCCGGCGCCTGTTATCCGGGATAAGTCTCAGAGGGACGATATCCGCAATCTTCGGCAACCGGTCAAAAACATTGTCTATCGCCTTGTGGGTCTCGCTGGAAATCATCACCTTTTTGCCGCGATGCACCAGCTGGGAGACAATTTCGGCAATAACCTGGGTTTTGCCGGTTCCGGGAGGTCCCTGCAACAGAAAAATCCCGTTGGACTCCACGGATTTCCGGACCGCCTCCTGCTGTTTTTCATTAAGAAGTCCGTCCAGATACCAGTGCCATTTTTCCCCGGAAACGGCTGAAGGCTCCGCAAGGTCCCCCGGAGAAAAGAGATAGGTGGAAAGGTAGGGATTTTTGACATACCCCCGGAAAAAGTCATCCACCGCCTTCCTCTGACGATCCAGCTTCATTCTGTCAGGCCGCTCATCATATGAAAGAAAAACACAGGATGAAGCCTGGGACATGATTTGTCCGAATCTGTCAGGATTGTCGTAATCATAGGGTCTCAGGTACAGCAGGAGCTCCGTTTGGGTAAAGCTCTCGATAATCTGCTTTTTGCGAAGCTCAAGATCGTTCCCGATGGCAGCTTTGAGAAGCTCCTTCTCCCGGTTCATGGACAGCCGGCTGTTTTCGGAATAACGCTTTCTGAAATCCCGTAGTCTGGTCATGAATTCCTCCCGGAGGCTGATAATCTTCCGGCGATCCTCCTCGCAAAGCTCACCGCCCCAGACTGCGGCAATTTTGTTCCAGGCAATGCTGAGCCATTTCGTGCTGAAAAAATCGGTGTCCCCGCAGCAGGCCGAAAAAAGCCTGATAATTCTTTTGTCGGCACCGCGGGCGCCGAGCGCGGGGATAAGCTCCCGGACGATGTAATCGCCCGTGGCTTTCTGTTCGGCCGCCCTGCCGTACTTCTCCTCCAGTTTCCTGAGTTCCTTTGCAAGTCTGAGGGCTGACTGATTTTCGACTGCGGCCAGTTCCTCCTCGGGGAGCACATCTCTTTCCACTGCGGAAAGTCTGGACTCAATACCGATGGTTTTCGGGTAAATCCTTTTTCCGGAAGAACTCTGTTGCGGAGACGCGGGATCCCGGTCGGAAAGAATGACATTTCCGGAGGCCAGACGTCTTATGGCCCGAATCGTACGGTTTCTTCCTTCTTCGGTTTCCAGTTCCCTTTTATCGAAACGGAAGGAAAGCCGGAGCACCAGGACGGGAATGCCACCTGCCTCATCGGTATCCAGAATCGGATTCCGGAGAAAATGCCGGTTGCCATCCAGAAGATGCTCCCTGAGAGAAGGATCCTCTCTGAGCTGTGCCGGTGTAACGGCAAATCCCCTAATAGCGTCCGCGGAAAAAGCCCGGAAACATCTTTTTGCCAGAAAATCCAGGTAGTATTCCCGGGCCCGGAAGTAATCCATCCAGGCATCGTGAAGGCTCAGGGCCTCCGCAGGATTGCTGACGGTATAGCAGTCCCGGACCAGGATATCGATGTTGTCCGGAGAAAAGATGGTTTTTGCAAAATCCAAACGATCCGACTGCCAGTCCGCGGCCATAAAGGAGGTACCGTTTCTGGTGACAATATTCTTGCGTTCAAGGGCGATTACGGCGGGGCCCGTAAAAATGAAATCCCGGGGTGATTCCATGGTCTCGTCAATGTACTCAAGCCCCTTTACCTGAAAGCTGCGGACCCTGGCTCCCTCGACAATATCTCCGATAAGAAACAAATTCTGGTGTTCGGGAAGAATCTCCTTCATCGCCGGGGTCAGCTCGGGACGGATTACCAGATTATGGAGAAAACGGGTGGTTCCGGAACTGGATGTTTCTCTCTCGCGGATAAAGTTCGGACAGGAGATGAAGTATCTCTTGGGAAGTCCTGACGGGAAACAGATTCTGACAAACTCCTCAAAGGAAACACGGCGGCTTCCGGGAACTCTTTTGGAGAGTTTTTCGTACTGCTCCTCAAGACTGCCGCGGTATATTTCTCCGGGAAACCGGCTGCCCTCACGGCGTTTGGCCGAAAAGTCTATCAGAATGAAAGAATCTGAAGTAACGCCTTTCAATTCATGCTCAGCCATAACTTTAAAGCCTCCCGAAAAAATTGAAATTTATTGACAGCTGTAAAAGTATCCGAACCACAGGTTTTAATGCTACATAACAAGCCATCTTCAGATTGTGATACACAACTAAAAAATCAATCATGACATTGATTTTTGCAAAAGGATTATCACAAATAAACAAAAGAGGTGGCTATACAATAATCCTGAGTATCTGCGAAAAACAAAACGCATCACAGAATCATACTAATCCTTTTCCTTCAGCCAAGTGTAATGTGACAAAATACGCGTTCAGGAATTTTTTAGTGCAAAAGCTTCTTAATCAAAAGCTGCATGCATGAGTAATGCGGATGATTGTTCTGTCCAGAGAATTCCGCAAAATGCCGAATGCCACAAAAATATCAGGGACCGTTGCTTATTCTCAAAGGCCGGCTGACATAATCAGCAGTCCCAACAGGATATTATTCCACGGTCCGGCAGTCCGCACGACGCTCCTTACATTGTGCCATTGTGCCATTGTGCCATTGTGCCATTGTGCCATTGTGCCATTGTGCCATTGTGCCACTGTGCCACTGTGCCATTGTGCCATTGTGCGCCACTGTGCCACTGTGCCATTGTGCCATTGTGCCATTGTGCCATTGTGCCATTGTGCCATTGTGCCATTGTGCCATTGTGCCATTGTGCCATTGTGCCATTGTGCCAGATACTTCAATGATGTAGCAAAATTGCCAAAGGGAGCATAAAATGGAAATTTATGCGGTATCGTTAAAAGAGGTTTTTATGACAGAAAGCCAAAACATCGAATACAAGGAATCCTGGCGGGATGAATACCTTAAGTGGGTGTGCGGCTTTGCCAATGCTCAGGGTGGCACCATATATATCGGCATTGATGATGCCGGTAATGTTGTCGGCGTGCAGAATGTCAAAAAGCTGCTGGAAGATATCCCGAACAAGATCCAGTCAGGACTTGGCATTGTCGCTGATGTGAATAAGCTGAGCAAGGACGGGAAAGACTATTTGGAAATCAAGGTAAAGCCAAGCACTTTCCCTATCAGTTATCACGGAGAGTTCCATTATCGAAGCGGAGCAACCAAACAGCAACTGACAGGAATGGCACTGTCGGAGTTTATTATACAGAAAACCGGTTTCAAATGGGAAAGCGTCACCGTGGATAATATTACTCCTGATGATTTGGATGATGAGAGTTTCAAGATCTTCCGCAGAGAGGCTTTAAGAAAAAAACGCATGACTGCAACAGAATTGAATGTCTCCAACGAAGAACTTCTTCAGAAGCTGCATCTCATGACGGATGGAAAACTTAAGAGATCAGCTGTACTGCTGTTTTACAGAGATCCTGGGATTGTTCAGAACGGAAGCATTGTAAAAGTCGGAAAGTTCGATGAAAGAGGCAGGGTTGTTTACCATAATGATCTCGAAGAATCGCTGATTGTCAATGCCAGCAAGGTGATCGATCTCATTTATCAAATGTATCTGAAAGCGAAGATCAGTTATGAACACGATATCCGTGTTGAGGAGTATCCATTTGCCAGAGAGGCGATCCGTGAAGCCGTCTACAATGCCATAGCGCACAATTGCTATATGTACGGTGCTCCGATTCAAATACGAGTCATGAATGACGCAATTACTATAAGCAACAGCTGCATTCTGCCGAAAGGATGGACGGTAGATACGCTGATGGAACCTCATAATTCTAAACCTTACAATCCGGATATCGCCAACGTGTTTTATCGTGCCGGTTTTATTGAAAACTGGGGGCAGGGGATTCAGAAGATCTGTGATGAATGCAAGGGAATCGGAGCGGAACTTCCGGTGTATGAGCTGATAGGAACTACATTGCGAATTCGGTTTAAGGCGTTGGAGAGAGCTCTTATAGATGAGTCTAAAACTCTGAAACGCCAAAATACTGATTTGGAAGACATGTTGACGGATAAGCTAGCAAAAGCCCTGAAAAACAACCCCAAAATCACACAGAAAGAACTGGTCGCACAGCTTGATATTCCTCGCCGTACATTACAAAGGAAGGTGAATGAATTGAAAGAGAAAGGCAAAATCATCCGTAAAGGCGGCATGCGGTATGGACACTGGGAAGTAAAATAAGAACGAACGGTACCCTGTTAAAATCGTATCAATTTACCATCGGATTCACATTAATCCCAGTCACGGTCTGATATTGTAAATCAAATCCTGATTTTTTCAGAGGGATGAGAATTCCGAAAAATACTGACCGATGTCGGACAGATCTGAAAGGACTTAAAACGAATTCCGGGCCGGAGTCCTTCTCCGGAATCTGAAATCAGCCCCTTTCCTGCCGCTATTTTGTCCGCTCCGCCCACAGTCATTTCCGGGGCTCGCCTGAGACTTCGTCATTCCCGATATCTGCCTCCCCGGTTTTCCATTATAATTACGGCGGGGAAGCATTATCCGCTCCCGGATATCTGTAACGCCCTCGGGAAGGATCGGACAGCATGGAATATCTAGACTTAGCCGGCAATAAAATATTCAAGGATCTGGTAACCAGCAGCAGCGCCTACGTTGACAAGACCGCAAATATCGCCGAACTGTACCAGGCGCACTCAAAATTCGAAATGCTGACCCGGCCCTTCGGTTTCGGAAAAACCGTATTCCTGGACACCCTTTATTACATGTTTTCCAAAAGGCATCCGGAGTTTTTCGAAAACCTGGCCGTCACCACCATGAACATCAATATTCCGAAGGAAAGCGTGGTAAAGATAGACTTTTCCGGCGCCAAAACCCAGACATCAGAAGACATGGCGGATTTTCTGTTCAATTTCTACCGTCAGACGGTTTTTGAATACGGACTTGACGGTCACATCTCCAGCGAAGATACCACCTACTGGCAGACGGTGAACTTTATAAAGCTTCTGGCCCAGGACAGCCCTACCGGAAAGGCAGTGCTGCTTATCGACAACTATGACAGTCCTATCATCAGGGAATTTTTCAACAAAACCAAAATCACCGCCATCTACAAGGTTCTTTTGGATTTTTACCGGGCGCTCTGGACCTCGCAGGAGCTCATCGACTGGTGCGTGCTCACGGGGGAAATCAAATTCTTTCTGCATCACCCCAAGTACGAGGGACTGCCCTATATCACCGATCTCACCTTTAACGAACGGGCAAATGCCATCTGCGGTTTTACCCCGGGCGACATGAAGAAGCACTACAATGACTTCATTCAGGACGAGGCAGAAATCGCCGGAGTTACCGCGGAGCAGTTTCTGTCCAATCTGGGAGACTGGTACGGCGGCTTCCGCTACACAGGACACAAGATCAGCGTCATGCGCCCCTCCAGCATCAAAAGTTTTCTCAGCCTTTCCAATCAGAACGTCTACCGGGAGTACTATCCATTCCGGCATGTGGAAAACTTTCTGCCCCGGCTTCTTAAAAAGTACGGTCTTAACCATGAAAAGCTGCTGTCCCCCGCAAGCTGCGGCTATACCTTTGCCGAATGGAACACCATAGACCGGGTAAACGTCTTCGCCATTCTCTCGCAGATGGGGATCTTCAGCTTTTCTCATATCAACGTCAGCCTTGACGACCTGAGCCGCAAGTTCACGTTTTTCAGCAAAATCACCAATGTGGAAATGCGCGATATTTACAAGCAGGCCAAAATCGCGGCGGACAGACTGGAGGACAATCCATGACGGCTGAAGCCCCGGAATCACGGATCAGACTGGCAGTATTTGACATGGACGGCACGCTTCTCGACGGAGACAGCGTGACCGCCTGTCTGAACTGTTTCGACCGTCACGGACTTATTCCGGAGGATTTCCGGAAGGACGAGCCGATATTCGAAGAGCAGTTCCGGAACGGCACACTGGACATCGGGGCCTTCTACCGCCATGTGCTCTCGCCCATCAAAGGCTGGTCCCGTTCCCGGATCCGGGAATTCATGAAAGAAATGGTCCGAACCGACATCGCCCCTCTGGCCTACCGGGAGGGCCGGGATCTTATCGGACGGCTCCGGCAGGAGGGCTTCCGGGTAATTATCGTATCCGCAACCTTTGACCTCATCGTCGAAGCCGCAGCCCGGGATATCTTCGGAGTCGGCGATATCATCGCCACTGCCACGGAATTCCGGAACGATATCTTTACCGGAGAGCCCCTGGAGCCCTACAGCCATCAGGGGGGCAAGGCATTGCTTCTAAAAAAAATGGCCGCGGAACACGGCTGGAGTCTCAGAGGAAGTCAGGGCTGGGGAGATACCGTCAACGATATCGAAATGCTGTCCCTGACGGAGCAGGCTCATGCGGTGAATGCCCGGGGGAAATTCCGGGATTATGCCATGGCGCAGGGGTGGGATCTCCTGGAGTTCAGATACTGAAAAAAATAAAAACCGGGTAATTGCCCCGGCCCGCGGCGGACTCCCTGTGCCGCCCTCCAAAAATCAATTATCAGGAATTCCCGGAATTTCCGGTAATGTCAAACATGTCGCTGTTGGCAACTCTGCCCCTGCTGAGATATTCCTGAGTAACTGTGAAATAAAGCTCTCTGAACACTCTCCAGCCATTGCTGATCCTGCCGTTTTCGGCATCGCAGGACAGCTTGCCGTCAAGCATAAGATTCCTGAAAACCAGTGTTGCAGTATGGACATCCTTCGCAATTCTGAAGTCGCTTAGCACCATTAGCATTATGTATTCACCTCGAATTATCAGTCGAAACGATGGAATTCTAACACAGTCCGGGGTGCCATTTTGTGAACAGAACTCAAAATCTGCTCAAATATTAACCAACTGCAAATAATGTGATCCCGAACGCAGGCGAAGAAATGCGAAATTCTGCCGCCTTTCAGCTGACTCAGCAGTCTGCCGGGGATACCGCACCGGCAAATATCCCTGCGGGACTCCGGCTTTTTATGAAATCGAAATCATCCTCAACAACATAATAATGCTCTTTGGAATGATGCCGGTAAAGAAGTGCCGTACCGGAGGGAAGCTGCCAGTCCTGAACCGTCCGGTAGGGAGTGATGTAGAACTTCGGCTTTTTGGTGCCTGTTTCCTTGTAGACCACCGCCACCCGGGGGCGCTTTCCGGCAATGATGCTGCGCACGGCCGAAAACTGTCCGGAGACAGTCTCGGGATTCCCCTGAAGCACCAGTGCCAGAGGCTCAGCCGGCACGCCCCCGCCCCGGGATAGCAGCTTCTGCCGGATCCTTATATGCCGGAACCATCGGAAAAACCGGAATCCCGAATCCATGGCGAACAGGATGCCGATAACCCGGAGAATGGTAATGCCGCCTTCCGGAAAACTTCCCAGAAGTCCCGCGGTACAGGAAAAAACAATCATAAGCACCGCAAGAACGCCGGTAATGCGACAGGTCACCGAGGGGCCATAGCAGGCCGCGGTATCCAGAACCGGCGGCGGAAAGCGAATCCCGCTTTCAGCCAGGTTCTGAACCGTGTATACATGCGCTGGCAAATCAATCTTCTGACGGGGCATAGCTGTTTTCTTCTGTAACCCACGGTTATCACGGAACCGTCCCGGGAAACCCGGCGGGAACCTTACTGCTCATTTTCCGGAGCGGACTTCCCGGAAGCCTTCTTTGTGGCTGCGGGCTTTTTGGCAGCAGTCTTTTTGGCGGCGGTTTTCGTCCTGCCCTTTGCGGCAGTCTTTGTCTTTGCGGCAGACTTTTTGGCCGGAGTCTCCGCCTCCCACTTGCCGTCACGATACCAGGCCACAAAACCGGTGGGCTTTCCTTCCGGGGTTTCGCCGTGTACATACTGAGTCTTCAGTTTCCGGGAGAAACGCACTGTTACCGCGTTGCCATCAGGATCCTTCTCCGGAGCCTCCGCAAGATACCGGAACTTCTCCGGAAGCCGATCCCGGAAGCGGACAAGCTCGGATACCAGAGGCGGTCTGGTCTCCCGTACCTTAGGGAAGGCATTTGAGGCCAGGAAGATACCCGCGGCACCGTCCCGCAGCACAAAATGCGACTTGCCGTCGGAACATGGCAGTTCCGGAAGATCCACCGGCTTTTCCTTTGGAGGAGCGATTTCTCCGCTCTTCAGAATCTTTCTCGTGTTGCCGCATTCCGCATTGGTGCAGGCCATATAGCTCCCGAAACGACCGGTTCTGAGTTCCATTTTGGAGCCGCAGCGCTCGCACTGGATCTCCGGACCGTCATGCCCCTTCAGCTTGAATTCCCCGGTCTCCAGAATATATCCCGGACAGTTGGGGTTGTTGGAGCAGATATGGATCTTGCGCTTTTCGTCAATGATATAGGAATCCATCACCGCCTGACATACCGGACAGCGCTTCTTGGTGCGCAGGAACCGGCTCTCCGATTCCTCGTCCGAAAACATCGGAAGCTGATTCTCCGGCACCAGGTTCATGGTCTTGCGGCAGGATTCGGCATCCTTCTTCCGGGAGGTCTTGCCGGAATAGCTGGAGCAGGCCAGGAAAACGCCGGTGGAGGCATTCTTGATCAGCATGGGCTTGCCGCAGTCCGGGCACATCACGGAGGTCTCCACCGAAATGTTGTTCTCCATGCCGCCCTTGTCTGCCGGCTCCCGGGCCTTTTCCAGCTCCTGATGGAAGCCCCGGTAGAAATCGTCCAGACACTTGATCCAGTCCAGCCGGCTCTCGGCGATCTCGTCGAGATTGCGCTCCATACCGCTGGTAAAGTCATAGTCAATGAGATCCGGGAAACTCTGTCCCAGCCGGTAGGTTACAATCTCGCCCATCTTTTCGGCAAAGAAGCGCCGCTGTTCCAGCTTCACATAGCCGCGTTCCTGAATGGTGGAGATAATGGTGGCATAGGTGGAAGGCCTGCCGATGCCACGCTTTTCCAGCTCCTTCACCAGCGTGGCTTCGGTGTAGCGTGGCTCCGGACGGGTAAAATGCTGTGCCGGCACGAGCTCCCGGAGAGTCAGGGCATCCCCCTTCTTCAGGTTGGGAATCATCACGTCCCGGTTGTATCCGGCCACCCGCATCCAGCCGTCGAACTTCACGGATTTTCCCTTAAGGGACAGCTCGTAATCCCCGGCGGCAATCTGAAGCTCGCTGGTAATCACCTCGGCATCCGGCATCTGACTGGCAATGGCCCGGTTCCTGATAAGCTCGTACAGTTTTCTGGCATCCCCTTCCATGCCTGCGGGCACTTCCCGGGAAATGTCAGTGGGACGGATAGCCTCGTGAGCGTCCTGGGCCTTGTCGCCGGCAGCAAACATCCGGGGACTTCCCGGCACGTAGTCCTTGCCGTAGGCCCCGGAAATGTAATCCCGAATGGCGGTAAGTGCGTCTGAAGACAGCCGCACGGAATCGGTACGCATGTAGGTAATCATGCCGGCCTCGTAAAGCCGCTGGGCCATGGTCATGGTCTTCTTGACACTGAATCCCAGGCGGGAGGAGGCATTCTGCTGCAAAGAAGCGGTGGTGAAGGGCGGCGGCGCGGAAACCTTTCCGGTTTTGGATACCACATCCGAAACCACCGGAGACTGAGCTCTGAGTCTTTCCAGATGCTCATTGGTCTCCTTTTCGGACACCGGACGGAACTCCTTCCCCTGCCAGTTCTTCACCTCGCAGGAAATATCCCCTTCCGAGGAAGAAAGCTCGGCGGTGACCTTCCAGTATTCCTCGGGGACAAAAGCCTTGATCTTCTTTTCCTTCTCCACGATAAGACGGACGGCCACCGACTGCACCCGGCCGGCGGAAAGGCCGCGGCCCACCTTTTCCCACAGAAGGGGCGACACCATGAAGCCCACCACCCGATCCAGGAAGCGTCTGGTCTGCTGGGCGTTCACCATGGACATATCAAGATTTCCGGGATGCTCGAAGGATTCCAGAATGGCCTTTTGGGTGATTTCGTTAAAGACCACCCGGCGCACCTTTTCTTCGGGAATGTCCAGCACCTCCCTGAGATGCCAGGCAATGGCCTCCCCTTCCCGGTCAAGATCGGTTGCGAGATATACAAAATCAGCCCGGGCGGCGGCTTTTCGCAGATCGTTTACCACGTTCTCCTTATCCGGGAGAATTTCATAGCTGGCTGTCCAGCCATGCTCGGGATCGATGCCCATTCTCTGAAAGAGCTTCTGATCCTTGCTGAGACCGGAGGAACTCCGGCCGCGGGTTCCGGTTCCGGCAGCGGGAAGATCCCGCACGTGTCCGATACTGGACTTTACAACATACTTGGAGCCCAGAATGGCATTAATGGTATGAACCTTTCCCGGAGACTCCACAATAACTAGCGACTTTCCCATTTTTCTCTTCTAAGCCTCAGTTGGAATTATCATTCTTCATTAAAAACCGGCCGATTCTGCCTGCCGCAAATCCGGCCAGACGTCTGAGAAGAACATTGCTGTCCAGAAACTCCCTCAGGGTCCGGTGCTTCTTTTCCTGGAAGGAGACCTTAACCACCACGTCCATATCCGGAATTCGCTCCATGATATACTCGTCGGAGGTTTTTATTTCGTCAACAAGCCCCAGGGCCACCGCATCCTGCGCCAGCCAGTAATCGCCATTGGCAATCTTGTCAATATCAACCTGGGGACGGAATTTCGCCACATGCTGCTTGAAGGCCCGGTGCACCATTGCCAGCTGTTCCTTCACATGGTCCCGGGCTTCCTCGGTGTTTTCCCCGAAAATGCTGAGGGTGCGCTTGTACTCCCCGGCAGTCAGCTGCTCGTAATCCACATCGTATTTTTTGAGGACACGGTTAAAATTCGGGAACTCGGTAACCACACCGATAGAACCGATATAGGCAAACGGGGCGGCAATAATCTTATCGGCCACACATCCCATGAGATAGCCCCCGGAAGCAGCTACCTGATCCACCGCCACGGTAAGACGGATTTTTTTGGCCCGGAGACGTTCCAGCTCGGAAGCGCAGAGACCATAACCATTCACAGTACCGCCGGGAGATTCCAGACGAAGCAGCACTTCGTCGCAGCTTTCTGCGGTATCCACAATAATATTCACCGCCTCTCTCAGAGTTTTCACCTCGGCTGCCGTTTCGGATCCGCAGAAATCCACCACATAAAGACATTTCTTGTGAATGGCTGCGGCATCCTTAAGCTTCTCAGCCATCAGGGATTTTCTCTTCCCGTCAGCGGCTTTTACGGCATCCTCCAGTTTTTCGGCATTTTCAGTGTTTTCAGTGTTTTCAGTGTTTTCAGTGTTTTCGGTGTTTTCGGGAGTATTGGTGGCCTTGGCATTGTCTCCGGTATTTTCCGGAGATGAATCATCAGCGGCTGAGGATGTCTCCGGGACTGCGGTCTCAGAAGCCGGGGCCTCTCCGGCATTTTCGGAAGCAAGTTCCCGATCCACACTCTCCTCAATATCCTTAAGAATCTTCTCGTATCTCTCCTTGACGGAAGATTTATCGCTGTCGTCGGCATACTGTCTGGCCTTTTTGGACAGCTTTTCGGAAAGTTCGCTGTCTTCCTCGAAGGAGGACATGACGAAACTGCTGAACTGTTCGTTCTGCTCCTTGTATTTCTCGGTAATGTTGACAAGCATCAGGCTCAGCTTGTCCTCATCCTTCCTTATTTCGGCAAAGCCTCCCTGGGAAACAGCCTTGAACAGTTTAAAAACAAACAGCAGGAGGATAATGGCAAATACCAGAACCACGCCAAATCCGACAATGAATTTGGCAGAAAAAACAAACAGATCTAACAATGTATTCATAAATATGATACTGCGGCAGTGATTGAGAAATTTTCAGTCTGTTAAATTACATAAATGAACGCAAAAAAGTCAAGGACAAAATTGCAAAGATCCGGAAATGCTTCGGTAACGGCTGTTTTGTGAACAAATGAAAAGACTATAAGTATCTCACGAATGCTTTTGAGACCGTACCGGCAGCAAGGCTGACAGAGACATTGTCGGAAAAATCTCCGGTACGCAGGGAATTCCTTCGGGAGCAGGGATTGGCACGGGACACAGCAGATACCGCCCGCACCGGGGTTCGAAACCGCCCCGGCTTTCCATCCGGAAACCGGGGACGGCGGCCTTTAGCCCAGAAAGCCGATTCTGGCTCCTTCATTGCCCCGGTCATTCAGACTCTCGGGAAGACTGAAATCCTCGGCAGCAAGTTCAATGAGAGCTCTCTTCGAAATCGGCCTTCTGCCGTACTGCTTTCTCAGCCGCGCGGCCTGAGCAAGCTCCGCCCCTTCAATGAGATTTCTGACAAACCGGCCGTTTCCGAAATCCTCCCGGGTTACGGCCTGTCTGAAGATCCCCCGGCACTTGTCCAGGGCAGTATCGGAAATATCCAGCCGACGCTCCCTGAGCATCAGCTTCATGATGCCCTCCAGGTCGTCAGGAGAATAGTCCGGAAAATCCACATGGAAAGCAATACGGCTTGAAAGACCGGCATTGGCATCCAGAAGCTTCTTCATGGGCCCGGCGTATCCGGCCAGAATCACGATCATCCGCTCCCGGCGGTTCTCCATTTCCTGAACAATGGTGTCAATGGCCTCGGCACCGAAGCCACGATCCACGTCATTTGCCAGAGAATAAGCCTCATCTATGAACAGAATGCCGCCTTCGGCCCGGTTAAACATTTCCTTTACGGTTTTGGCGGTCCAGCCAACGTATTTGGCCACCAGGTCCGAGCGGCCGCATTCCACAAAGGCTCCGTGAGAGAGAATCCCCTCATCCCTGAGAATCTCGGAAAGGAGGCGGGCCACGGTGGTCTTGGCAGTACCGGGATTGCCGGTGAAGATCATGTGCCGGGATCTCCCTTCATCTTCGAGCCCCAGGGCTTTCCGGCGCTTTGACACCACGGTCACGGCAATAATCCGGTCAATAATCTCCTTGACCCTGTCAAGGCCGATCATATCCCCAAGCCTCTTATAGGCGGAACACCCCTTATTCTTCGATTTCGCTTTCACGGGCAGAACCGCATTCCGGTAGTCGTATACGGTGTTGCAGAGCACGCGCCGGCTCCAGTTCCTGAAAATCCCGCTGACAATGCCAATGGAGTATTCGGTGCGGACGTCACTCCGAATCTGATTCACGGCATCATCAATCCATTTTTCATAGCCCGACCGGGTCACCAGCTCTTTCATGTAAGCCACTGCCTGCTCCCGGGTTCCGAAACCGGTTCTCATCCGGACCAGCGGCAGCTTTTCTCCGATAAAGGAAAGCGGGGAGCCTTCGGTTTCGGCATTTTTTCCGGCAGAAACCGCAATTATGAAATAAAGCGTGGTGAGGGAACTCCCGTCCATGAATTCCAGAAGCCCGGACAGGTGTTCCCGGCCGTCCTTTGTCAGGCACCCGCCTTCCGCCTCTTCCCGTTCGTTTTCAAACACCGCCACGACGGAAGCGCAGTCATGCAGTTCCAGAAACTGCTGAAACTCCCCGTCGCAATCCTGGCCGCCCTCATAGGAATTCATATGAATAACGCCGTAGCGGCGGCTCAGAAGCCGGCCCCGGGAATACAGCATTCTGATAATGAAGGAGACTGCCCGCATTCCGGATTCATAATCCGGAGATTCAATGAAATAATGAACCGGATGCCCGAAAACTCCGGATACCGGGGTTATGGCATAAATGCGTTCCAGTTATTCACCCAGTTCTTTCCCCGGAAGGCTGATTCTCCCGAATTCCAGAAGAGCCTGCTCCCGATCCGGGATGCCGCAGTCCGCCACCCCGTCGCTCCACCTGAAATAATGCCTTCTGACAAGAGCAACGCTTTCAAGATTCATATACGGACAGGAGGAGATGAGTTCCTGCCTGGAGTACATGTCATCATCATCGGCATCGTTGAACAGCTTCAGGTACGATTCCAGGGAAATCTCCTCATACTCGCCGGGAACCGCCTTCACTCCCAGTTCCTTTCTGATGAGATCCTGAATGGCACCGGAGACCTCATCGAAGCTGACACCTCTGACACTGAATGCCATAAAGAACTCCACAAAGGTTTTCCGGTCAGTATCGCAGGGGCAGAAAAACAGATCCCGGTTCGGAAGCAGATTGCAGGATCTTGCCTCATGACGGAAGAGGTGCAGCCTGTCCAGGCCTTTGCAGTCATTTCTTTTCTGAAAGTGCGGGAAATCATCGTCCCGGTCATTTTTGTCTCCGCCCAAAGCCTTCGAAAAATCGCCCTTCATGGTAACCTTGTAGAACAGCATGATGCCTCCCTGTAAAAAGAACTCATAATATTCTGCCTGATAACGGCTGACAGACTGACGGGATGAATGAATCAAAGTCCGGAAAGAATTTTCTGGTGAATTCCGTGATTCATTACTGAATGTTCATATGCTTATTTTAATAAATTCTATTCTTATTGTCAAGATAAAATCAAAAAACAGCTATCTTTATTTTTCAGTCGAAAAAATCGCGGCACCGCCCCCGGGACGTTTTCAGGTATAAGGCGGGAACCGGGAGAATCAGAACGAGTGCCGAAAAAGACTGAAGAAAACTGAAGAATACGGAAAAAAGAACATGGAGAGAGCACGGCAGAAAGCGCAGCCTTCCGGATTCCGCCCCCGGGACACCTGAGGCTTTGGATAGATCCCCGGCAAAAGAAAAATCCGGAGCATTCCCTCAGAACCCCCCGGATCCCTTATGACACAATAATTAGGAAACTGTTTTTGCCCGTTTTTCCGGACTCGGCTCAGGCCGCAGCCGGCAGCGGCATACTGACCTCAAGAGCGCGTACCATGGTATTGTACAGGACTCTGGTACCCATGTTCACGTAGGAAATATGGTTTCTTTCCAGCCAGCTCCGGGTCATCTCGAATCTGCGGTCGGTCTGGCTGAAGGTTACAATGCCGTTGTCCTTCTCAATCATCTCGCGCATGCTTCTGTCATTGGCCTCAAACAGCATTTCCTGGACTTCGGTATTCATATCGCTCATTTTGGATTCTCCTGTGTTGTTCGTAACTGTCAGGAGAACGAAGATGAGTGATCCGTGTTACACTTTTTTGGAAAAATTTTCGGAAAATTTCCCGGAAACCGCATCCCGGGATGCAGAGCCGCCATTATCCGGAGCTTTATCCGAAACGGTTCCGGGGGCTCCCGAAACTTCCGCCTTCCGGAGCTCCGAGGGATCCCTTACCAGTACCAGAAGTCCGGTGGCCAGCACGGTGAGAATAATCAGAATGCCGAAGGAGGAACCGTAGAAGCCGGTGATTCCCACCGCTGCGGACAGCACCGGTCCCGCCATAATCGCCCCCGTGGCGGCCGCGTTATTGAAAAGAGTGGTGGCCTGACCGGGAACTTTGGGCAAAAGCTCCTGAAAATAGATCATCCCGATACCGGCCAGGATTCCGATATACACGGCATTGAATATCTGAACCAGAATAAATCCCGTTTCCGAGGTTTGGGGAAGCGATATCAAAACTCCGTAGAACAGACAGCCCGCAATGCCGCAGAGATACATCAGCTTTTTAATGCCGAAGGCGCGGGCGATTTTGCCGGATATCAGCATTACCGGTATTTCCAGAAGTGCGGCCGTGGCCATCATGTAGGACGGCAGGTAGGGATTCAGAAGAAGCTCGTTCTTGATGTAGACCGGCATGCTGATAAGATAAAGATTGTTGGTCAGCCACAGGGCGGTCACTGCCAGAAACAGCACCGTGGTATCCCGGTTGAAAATCGAAACCCGCTCCTCGCCGCCGCTCTGCTTCCCCTCCTTGGTATCCGGCAGAAACAGGCCGGACATAATGATGGTGGTCATAAAAATGACGGCGGTTCCGGAAAACAGGTACTCGTACCCGAAAGCCGTGGCCACCCAGTACGACAGCACCGGCGCCACCACCCAGGCCAGCGAAAAAAACGTTCGCATCACCGAGGTGAACATTACCGAATCCCCGTAAACTCTGATGCCGTACTCCCGGCCGGCCGCGAATATCTGGGGCGAGCAAACAAAGGACACGCTCATGCATACCGGCGCCACAAAAAGCAAAAGCCAGTAGTCCCTGATAAAAATCATGCCAAGAGCCGCCAGAATCCCGAAAAATGCCCCGCTCTGCACCAGCCGGACCCGGGACAGTCTGCCGTCTGAAAGTCGCGCCAGGACCTGCGAAACCACAATTCCCAGCACTGCCTGCATGGTAAAGTACAGCCCCACCTCAAAGGGGGAGGCATGAAGCTTTTCGGTAAGAAAAAGACTCAGGAGCGGCAGATAGGTGCCCGGAGCGCATCCGGCAAGAAAAGTCAGCAGCATAAAAATATACTTGCTCTGTCTGGTCATGATGAATTCCTCCGGCGTTTTTGCAGGTGATACGGATTTTGTGATCATGTCGGCATATTTTAACATGTTCGGGAAGATCCGCCCGTACAGCACGTTATTTTTCGGGACAGATGAATAATCCGGCGGAAGAAGAGAAGAATAATGAAGAAACAGGCAGGAAATGAGAAGATCGCAGCAGCAAAACCGGGGGCAAATCCCGGAATTACCGCTGCCGGTTCCTCACCGGAACCGATTTTCCTGACAGCTCCGGCCGTATTTTTGGGAAAAATCAAAGAAATCGTGATGAATCCGGCAAATCCGTAATAAAATATCGCGGCCATGCGGTAAGATATAACAGCTGAAAACCATTACATTAAACCGTAAATCGCGGAGTGCTATGTCGACTTTTGATCACTTTATCGATACCAGCATGACTGAAACTCTCTGGGTTTCAGCCGGCAGACGTATCTATTCCCGCAAGCTCTTTGAAGCGGACTGGAAGCTGGTTTATGAATTTGAAGACGATGTGGTTGCCATCGATCATACAGGAGAAATCATCCGGAAAGGATCCCCGGTCATTCTCGTTCTTCTGGCCAGCAAAAAGGTTTATTATTCCATGGAGCGGGGAGAATCGTGGCATCTTTTCGAAACCGACAGGCCGATAACGTCGGTAGCCGCCATCAAGCGTTACTATGACTTCCTTGACAAAAATGACACCGAGGAAAAGAATCTCGGGGATATGCAGTCGGTTTTCCTGCTTTCCGAAAACAGAATCCGCTGCTACGCCATCTCGGAAAATCTGGAATTCGTATTCAAGGGGGACATCGCACCGGTGGCCGCCTCTTCCATTCACGGTTTTCGGGACGAGCTCCTGTTTATCTCAAAAAATTCCGGAGAAACTCCCGTTATCTACAGATACCGGGAAGGCCGCGGCATTCAGAAGAACACCGTGTCATACCCCATGAGAAAGGTGCGGGGCCTGGTCAATTTCAATAACGCCCCTGCCCTGCTTCTGAACTGGGGAAAGGTGGTGGTGCTGCACTTTCCCGAAACCAGCGTTCTCTACCCGTTCAAGGATGGCTGCAAATCCGATTTCCCGTATCCCAACAGAATTACCGACATGGTGTGCATGGACACCCTTCCCTACACGCTTCTGGACAACGGGGAGATGTACGTGGGGCATCCGGATCTGGGCTGGGAAAAGGTCAGAATGCCCTGGGATGAAAATGCCGCGGATCCCGGTCAGCGTGACGAGCTTTCTGAAATGTACGAGAACGGACAGAATCTCCTGATCAGCATCATTTCCCAGGATCTCGGCCTGAACTTCCGGTCCTGATAAAAAAAGACCTGATGCAAAATCCCCGATGCCATGCCTCATACGGCATGGCCCTCCGGGGATTGTTTTTTTCCGGCTGTTTTCTTTCCCGGTTCTGCCGCTCAGTTCTGTTCCGGAATCAGGGTTATCCCGTTGTCGTCCAAAAGGATCTGCTTCTTTTTGTAAAGGGCTCCGATGGCCTTCTTGAACTTGCCCTTGCTCATTCCCAGATTCCTTTCAATGTCCTCGGGAGATGATTTGTCGCACCATGGAAGATGCCCTCCGGCTTCCCGGAGCTTTGCCAGAATAAAGCCGCCGGCACTGTCCATGCCCTCCTGGCCGCCCTGATAAAGACAGATGTTGATTTTGCGATCCCGGCGCACCGACTGAATAAATCCCCTGAGTTTCACCCCGTAGTGCACATTGTTCTGAACTGCGAGATGTGAAGGCAGCATACCGAAGTAACGGTTGTTCACCACCATTCTGATGCCCAGATCGGTTTTGGCCACCGGCATGAGATCCACCCGGTCTCCGGCCTTAAGATCGGAATTCTCCGGAAGATAATCGCTGAAATAGCGGTTGAATCTGGTGGTCCCGAAAAGCCGCCCTTCACTGTCGATATCCACGTATACCACATAGTACTCCCCGACCTCAAAGACCGGCTTCTGCTCTCTGTAGGGCACCAGAAGATCCTTGCGGATCCCCCACTCCATATAGGCAGCTCCCGGAGTAACGTCCCGCACCTGCATCTTTGCCAGCTCCCCCAGAAGCGCCCGGGGTCTTCTGGCGGTAATGGTAAGCCGTCCGTCGTCCAGGTAGCAGAAAACACTGAGAGTGCCGCCGGCTGCCAGATCCGCAGGGATCTGCGATCTGGGAAGAAAAACTTCCCCGTAGGTACCGGCATCAAAAAAACCGCCTTTCTCGTCGGTTCTGACCAAAGGCAGATCATTCATTTTTCCAATAATAACAGTCATACGGCTCCTCCCCCGGATACGGAAAAGGCACCCTTGTCCAAGAGTGCCTTTGTTTAAATATTAAAACGAAACGGAAACGATCCGCTTAAGCGCGCATGAAATCGATGTGGATCAGAGCGCCGTTTACCGGATGACGCTGAATGGCAACCGGCTTAACGGTTACTTCCTTGCCGTCAATGGTAAGAACGATGGGATCAGCGTAGAAAGCCGGGCTCTGCTGCGCGGTAAATACCGGAATGTACTCCAGGCTGATGCTTACCGGAGCTTCATCTCCGCCGTAAATAATAGCCGGTAAACGGTTCGAACGACGAAGGCGGCGGCTCGCACCTTTCCCGAATACGTTACGAACCTCAGCGGTAAACTTGTTGGTTTCTGCCATTTTGATTACTCTCAAAAAAATACACAAAAGAAACGAAGCTGCAATGCGACCAGAACAGCCTCTTCAAAAAACGTGCGGATTCTAACATTTTCAGAAACATTTAACAAGAAAAAACTTAAGCGGCATTTTTATGGCATCCGGAGTCCCGAAAATCAGAAAGGCGCTTCCCCGGAATTCCGAAAGGAAACGCCTCCTGCCCTTTCTGAAAGACTTCAGCGCAGATCTGCGGGATCCGGAAAGCCGGTTACAGCTCCGGTTCTCCCCTGGCTCCGTCGCTGTAAAGCTGTCTGAGATTCTTGCGGAGCATGATTACCGAGAGCACCACCAGCATTACCGCCATCAGTATCAGGAACACCGCGGCGCCTGCCAGAGTCAGACTTTTGCTCATAAAGGCATTAATAATGTCCAGAAGCCCCCAGATGCTCATAAACATCATCAGCGCCGTGGGAATCAGGGTAATCCAGAAATTCAGCCTCTTTGTCATAAGATACATGCTGACTCCCAGCAGGGTCAGTGCGGCCAGAAGCTGATTGGAGGCCCCGAAAATCGGCCAGATGGAGTTGGCACTTCCTGTGGAGGCCAGAAAACCCGCCAGACACACCACGAAGATCGAGGCAAACCAGGGGTTGGTGATAAAGGTTACCGCCGGATGCTTCTTCAGGGGAATACCCTCGTTGTGCATTCTCTCCTGGTTTTCATAAGACGGGGTGAAGATCTCCTGCCATACAAAGCGGGTAAGTCTGGTGGCGGTATCCAGAGTGGTCAGCATGAAGGCCGATATGGCAAGGCTGATGAAATTGGTGGCCAAAGTCCCGGAAATACCCAGCTTTGACAAAAACACTCCGATACCGGAGGCAAAGGCGTTCACCGGGTTGGCGGCAATTTCCGCAAAACTGGCCTCGCTGAGGTAGGCCACGGAAATCAGACTCATCACTCCAAGAATACCCTCCACAATCATACCGCCGTAGCCGATGGTTCTGATATGGCTTTCCCGGCGGATCTGCTTTGAGGTGGTACCCGATGCCACCAGAGAATGGAATCCCGAGCAGGCACCGCAGGCAATGAGAATAAACAGTGCGGGAATCATATCCGTGGGCTGGCCGTTTCCGATGGGCACGTTATATCCGGTACAGGCCGGCAACTTCAGCTCCGGAGCATAGAAGCAGATACCGGCAATCCCCCCGAAGATCATGGCATACAGAAGATAGGAGCTCAGGTAATCACGGGGCTGCAGCAGCCATTTTACGGAAATGACCGATGCGAACATGACATAGACACCCAAAACTCCCATCCAGCTCCAGAGCGCTGCTTTCTGGGCTCCGGCAGCATCCATTCCCTCGCCGGAATAAAAAGCCACCAGATCCGCCGGAATGTAATCGGCCGCCCATACCGTCAGAAACACCAGGGGAACAAAAATCCAGGAGGCAGTGCGGAGAGACAGGACATTCCGGGAAACATAGCCGAACACCGGAGCCATCAGGATGAAAATCAGAGAAGCCGTGGCCACCGCCGGAGTCTTCACAAAGGTTCCGGCCACCATGAGACCGAATATCGCCACCACCAGGATCAGCGACACCCAGCAGAAAATCAGAAACATCTGCCGTCCGGCAAAGCCCATAAGCCTTTCAATAACATAACCGATGGACCTTCCGCCGTGACGCACCGAAAGAAACAGCGATGCAAAGTCATGCACGGCACCGACAAACACGCACCCCAGAAGGATCCACAAAAGTGCCGGAAGCCATCCGAAATAGGCAGCGGCAATCGGACCGACAATGGGGCCCGCTCCGGCAATGGATGAAAAATGATGTCCGAACAGGACCGTCCGGTTAGTGGGAACATAATCCACACCGTCGTTCCGGGTTTCAGACGGAGTGGATCTCCGGTCATCAATTCCGAACAGACGGTTAAGATACCCGCCGTAGAATACATAGCCCGCCGCAAAATACGCCAGTGCTATGGTCAGTAGCAATAAACCGTTCATAAAGCTTCCGTAAAGGTTCTCCTTAAACAGGTCAACATTTCATAAAAAAATCAGCGCCCCGGGACCAGCAGCAGAATCTGTCCCAAAAGACAGGCTCTTTGGGATCCGAACGGGCCCGCCGGCTTTCCCCGGGACGGTAAAAACTGAAATCCCGGATAATCCGGGATCTTTTACGGGACTGCACATGGAGTCCTGGCTCTCAGATACGGACTCCGGCCCGCACCATGGCCTCCACCGAACCGTGCTGTCTGAGCGCCTGATTGAAATCCAGCATTCTCTGCACCGGAACCAGTGCCTTCACCCGGATATCCTCGGGAACCGCAATCTCGTGTCCGGCAAAGTTTTCCAGGGCACCAAGCATCTTCGGGAGAGTGCTCATCCGCATCCACGGACAGCGGGCACAGCTCTGACAGGTGGCACCGTGTCCGCCGGTGGGGGCCGGTATCAGCACCTTGTCAGGACAGGCCTGGGAAATCTTGTAGAAAATCCCGGTTTCGGTGGCGATGATGAACTCCTTCCGATCCATTTCCTTCACCCGGTTCAGGATCTGGGAAGTGGAGCCTGCAAAATCGGCCATGGCAGTAACCTCTGCCGGAGCCTCCGGATGCACCATGATGGCGGCATCGGGATGCTCGGCCCTGAGATCCCGAAGGGCCGCGGCCTTGAAGGAATCATGCACCACACAGTGGGCCTGCCACCTGAACATGTCAGCCCGGGTTTCCTGAGCCACATACGCTCCGAGATGACGATCCGGAGCCCAGAGAATCTTTTTTCCCAGGAGATCCAGATAGTGAATAAGGTCAATGGCGCAGGAGCTGGTGGCCACATAGTCGGAATGAGCCTTTACCGCAGCGGAGGTATTGGCATAGACCACTGCCACCCGATCGGGCTCCTCTTCCCGGAGCTTCTGAAACTCCGCGGCGGGACAGCCCAGATCCAGCGAGCATTCCGCCCCCAGGTCCGGCATGATGACAGTCTTTTCTGGAGAAAGGATTTTGGCGGTCTCTCCCATGAAGCGGACGCCGGCCACCAGAAGAACCTTTGCGGGACAGTTTCTGCCCCAGCGGGCCATTTCCAGGGAATCCCCGATAAAACCGCCGGTGCTTTCCGCCAGGGCCTGAACCTCGGGAGCGGTATAGTAATGGGCGATTAAGGCGGCATTAAGCTCCTTAAGCTTCAATGCGATACGATCCCCGAAGGACTTCTTCTCTTCCCCGGAAAGCTCCGGCTCCGGTTCGGGATAGGAAATTCCGGACAAATCTGGCATATACATGGCGATAATCTCCAATAGCTGTTGTGTCCGCTATTATACCGCCAATGACGCCGGCGGTAATTTCAAATTTTAGACCGGGCTTCCGGAGCATTCCGGGATTCCCGGAAGTTTCCGGAGTATACTGTCAGGAACCGGCAGGCATTTGCCGGACAGCATCATCTCTCCGGGCCCCCGGAGCTTTTTTAAACGGAAGGTTTTTATGAACATGGCAAGGACGGAGACCGCTCGTTCCGGATTCCCGGGAGAGCCGTCCCCCCGAATGCTTTTTCTGGCGGCTCCGGTTCCTGACGGGACTCCGGAGAGTCCTGTCAGGAATCCCGTGCGTCCCCCGCACCGGGACTCCCACGAGGCCGCACTGAACACGCTCCGGATCGGACTCGGAATCTTCCTGTCTCCGGAATTCCGGGAAACGGGATCGGTGCCTTCGGGGTTCCGATCCGGAGAAAACGGGCGAGAGATTCCGAAGCTCCCGGAAATCCTGACCGCTCCCTCGGGGAAACCGTATTTCCGGGATCGGAGCCTCCCCTTCTTCAGCTGGGCGCACTCGGGCCCCCTGGTGTTTCTGGGACTGGCGGAGGTTCCTCTGGGAACCGATGCGGAAATGGTGTCCTCCGGAAGAAATCTCCGGGGCATTTCCGAAAGATTCTTTTCCGAAAAGGAACAGCAGTATCTGAACAAGGATCCCGCCCCGGTTCCGGAAAGGTTCTTCGAGCTCTGGACCCTCCGGGAGTCCGCCGGAAAATTCGACGGCTCCGGGATCCAGGGATTCCGGAATATGGAAATTGATCCCGAAGCCCGCCGGGCGGCCATAAACGGGACTGCGCTTAAAGCATGGTCCGGCAGCATCACCTTTCGGGATCGGATCTGGTACCTGGGAGCCGCCCTGGCCGCCCCGGAGAGCGAAAACACCAAAACCCCGGGGCCGGATATTTCTCCGCCCTTTTTGGTGATTTCCGGGGAGGAACCCGAACAAAATACCCGGGGACCATACCTCCGCTTCTGGAAAATCTGGACCTCCTGAGCCTGGTCAGATCTCTTGGAAGGACTGAGATCCGGGGCGCGGTAATCAGCCCTTCCGGAGTGTATAATCAGGTTCATTGTGAAAACTCTGGCAGGACTTATCGGGAGACTCATCATGAAGGTTAGGATACTGAAACTGGTTTTGCGGGGACTGGCCCCGGTTCTGGCACTGGGACTTTCCGGCACGGTGGCTGCCGGAGGACCGCTGCCTCAGGGATATGTGGAAAAGCTGGCTCTGGAAACCCCGGAGTCCCCTGCCACAGTGGAATTCATTAACAGCCGCTCCGGAGGTCATACCAAAGCTCTTTTCCTGAACCGTTCCGCCGGAAACCTCCGCGAATTCACCATCGAAGAGATCAAAAAGCTGGGCTGCAAAACGGCGAAGCTGGATGTCCGCAAGGCAGGAGAGGGGAATACCATGATCTCCGAATGCTGGTTCTCGGATCGCTACGAAACTGTGGATATCACCATCTCCCGAGAAGGAGACAGCCGGATTTTCTACTTCATCAAAAACACCAGGGTAAAGGATCGGGACATCCCCGTCCTTCGGGAGCTCTCCCGGGAAAAACTCCGGGAAACTCTCCCGAAGGAAAATCCGATGCCCGAAGCCCCGGCTCCGGACAATGCCTCAGAAGGACAGACCGCCGCCAGGTGAACAGGCAGGCCAGCTCCGGAAAACACGCACTCCGAATGAGGAAAAGAGCTCAGGAGTCAGGAAACAGCCGGGACTTCACCATAATCAGGGACGTTCCGGTATCCGGAAGCCGTCTCGTTCCGCTACTCCGTCTGCCTGATATAAAACCTGCCGTAAGCGTACATGATGACGTATTTGTGAAGATCCGGAATGGCCCTGATTTTATCGTCCCTGACATAGAAGTTAAGCTGCTTCACCGCTCTTTCGTACAGGGTTCTC
>CACYPY010000023.1 GCA_902776415.1 uncultured Ruminobacter sp. | reverse complement strand
TCTTCCGAATTCATTATAACTTATTTTTCTGACAAATCTGACCTTGCGCGGCAACAATTCCTCGGGATAACCGCCGGAAATCAGCTCGTTCCGGATCTCATTCACATAATCCGCAGCCAGTCCCCGGTTTTCGATGTCGTCACTGCCGGAAAGCATGAACAGCTCCTCGGATTCCACCGCTATGACAATGTATTTCTCCTTTTCCTTCCGGCGGGAGAACTCAAAAACCGCCACCCGGTCTCCGAATCCGGCACGCTCCAGACAATGCTCCATATCATCCATATTGTAGGAGACGCCCCGGACCTCAACCAGCCTCCTGCGACGGCCGGTGATAATGAAATCCCTTCCGGAGATCTGCACTGTGTACTCCGTGGGATAGTTGCAGTTCGCCCCGTCAAAGTAGGAATTGCAGACCAGGACGCCGTCCTCGTCAATACGGTAGTTTACATGAGCGACAAAATGGAAGGACCGTCCCTCCGAAAGACGCCTCAGGGCAATAACTCCGTGCGTCAGGGTTCCCAGGCTTTCAACCACCGGACAGTCCGCAACGGAACTTACGGCCATATAGTCAATCATCTTTTCGAAAAAACCGTTCACCAGAATCAGCCGGCATCCTGCGATAACATCCTCCTTGCCCAGACTGCCGAGAAACAGCATGGAGGTTATGAAAGCATAATCAGGAATTCCCAGAAGCGATATCTGGGTGCCCTTCAGAAGCTGGCGATCGTACATCGGAATATCCAGAAGCATGCTGATCACAAGGCCGTGGGAGAATCCGAACCCGCTGGAAGGCTTAAATGAGGAAACCACGGCACGGACGTCGGAAAGCTCGGGAATTCCGCGGATCTGATCCCGGCACTGCTGTTCCATTATCGACAGCGGCGTGGCATATTCCTTCACGGAAACCCCGGTATCTCCTCCGAAAAGGGCCACGGTAATCCGGGAGGTGTCGGGAATGCTCCACGCGGCAAGAATCTTCTCATCCTGCTCCGGACTTGAGATGAACGTCAGCGTGGTGAACAGATCGATCACATTGCACGAAAAACCCCGGAAACAGTCGGTAATCAGAATATCGTCGTCATTGAGATACTGCCTCAGGCAGGGATCCGACACATTGTCTCCCACCAGGATAATACGATCGGTGACAAACATGGCAGTCTGCAGCGTTACCCGCATCAGATAGTACCGGGAAAGCTCCATGACCACTCTGGCATGCGGCCGGGCGTTTATGATCTGAAGAAGCTCCGCCACATGGTGCCGGAACATGCGGCGCTCCATGATTCCGGCATCGGTGAAACCCATGACGTCATGCGGGTTTCCGGCCCCGAAAAAGGAGGCGGCAAGCGAGAGAGAAT
Organism: uncultured Ruminobacter sp.; assembly: GCA_902776415.1. Lineage (GTDB taxonomy): Bacteria > Pseudomonadota > Gammaproteobacteria > Enterobacterales > Succinivibrionaceae > Succinimonas. The sequence continues at coordinate 34,472 of CACYPY010000023.1, read as the reverse complement.
CAGTTTCCATAATAATACCAAATATCCGCGGACGGGCTCCGGATGCGAAAAATCCCGAACTTCCCGAAAAATACCGGAGAAAAGCCGCCTGTCAGAAGCTGTCAGCGGGAGACAGTCTAGCATATCGGGATTTCAGAATCCCAATCCGGAATTCAAAAAGTTCGATCTCGGAACGGATCCCGGAGTTGAGCGCCCGGGAAAAATTCAATATACTCTCCCCGGAAGTTCGAAAAACTGCCGAAAAACCAGAACCGTTCAGTCATACCGCGCCGGAGCTTTATATGTCGCAACTGTTTCCGCCATTTTCTTCCTCATCATCCTGCAAGGATCTTTCGTCCGTCATTCACGGCCTCACTGAGGAACACCTGGTTTCCTTCCCCGGGGCCCCTAATGTGAAACTGACGCCAGGGGCCGCCGCAGCCTTCGGGGATATGCGACGGGAGGCGCTGAAGGACGGCATAAATCTCCGGGCGGCCTCGGCATTCCGCAGTTTTGAAAGGCAGAAGCTCATTTTTTCAGAAAAAATGACCGGCAAAAGACCGGTGCTGGATCGCAATGAAAATCCCCTGGACATCAGAAGTCTGTCCCCCCGGGATCTGGTACGGGCCATTCTGGTGTTCAGCGCCGTACCCGGACTTTCCAGGCATCATTACGGCACTGACATTGACGTGTACGATCCGGACCTCATCCCGGAAGGAGGAACCCTGGAGCTTACCAACCGGGAATACCGTTCCGGACCTGAAGCCCCGGTTACCCGCTGGCTGGATTCCCGGATGGGAGAATTCGGTTTTTTCCGGCCCTATACCGACGACACGGCCAACGCCTCCGGCGAACTCTGGCATATCAGCTACGCCCCGGATGCGGATGTCATCACCATGGGCGTTTCGGAAGAGGAATCCCGGAGCTTTATTCTGAATTCGGATCTCCCCGGAAAGGAAATTCTGGCAGAAAACATCGGCAATGAATTCGCCCGGAGATTCAGGATCTTTTCCCCGGGAACCAGTCGCCTGTTTTAGAAACCGGAAGGCGTGCGGCCTGAGGAATCCTCCGGATCCCGCCCTCCCGTGCCGGCATCCCCCGTCCGGTCATTTCCGGACTCCGGAGCCTCACGGAACCAGTACACGTCGCGGAGAAGCCGCTCCCGATCCTCCTGCGAACCGGAGGACACGTCCGTAGCATCGCCGTCCAGGGTTATGCGGGAAATGTCACCGCTGCCGCGAAAAACCAGCACCTCATCCCGGGGCCCCTTCTTCTGGTAGAAAACATCCTCCTGACAGTCCGGTTCCGCAAAGGGATTGCACTGCCATTCCCGAACCTCGGAGCTCTCAAGAACCAGGTATCTGATAATTGATCCCAGAGAGTCATGAGCCACACTGTTCCGGAACACGCGGCGGCCCAGGGATCGGTCAATAATCACCAGGGGCACCCGTCCCAGGGCCCGTTCCCCGTACTGCATCTGCTCATCCAGAGTCAGGGACAGCATCGCCCGGTGATCCGCCACGATAACCATGATGCCGTGATCAAAATATCTGACGGAACGCAATTTTGCGACGAGCTCCATAAGCTCCCGATCCGTATACCTCAGGGTTCCCTCGAAGGATCCGGTATGGGTCAGGGGCATCAGAAAGGGGGCGTGGGTGGTGGCAGTGAGCACCATGGTGAAAAAGGGAGGCTGCCCGGAGCGCCAGCGGGACACCCGCTGGAACAGGTTGTCAAAAAGATCCCGATCCGGAACGGAGTTAAAGGTCAGGCGTTCGGAAATGGCATAATGCGGATCGCTGCCGTCGCTGAATTCCTCGAATCCGGCCTGACGCAGAAGTTCATCCGCATGAAAGACGTTGCGGGAGGAATACATGACCGAGGTATGATAGCCGTTATCCCTTAAAATCCGGGGAAGCGCCCGGTCAAAAAACGCCGGATCCGTTACCGATCGCCAGCCGTTGATATAGGGAATGCCGGTAAGCACGGCAAAATTGGCCACATCGGAGGCATAACCGTTGGAATAGTAGTTGGTAAAGCTGACATTGCTCCTGGCCAGACTGTCCAGATTTGGCATGTTGTTGTAGAAGCCCCCGAAAAACAGGCTCTGATACGAACTGAATGATTCCAGATCAATAAGGATGATGTTCTTGCGGGAATTAAGACCCGGAAACTCCCTTACTCCGGGAATTTCCGTTCCGTACGGATTGTCCGGGGAATACCGCACTCCGTGTCTTGAAGAATTCACCGTAAAAAAGTTGGCAAAATCATAGTCATCCACCGTGCTTCCGGGACTTGGTTCGCCCCAGGTCAGTACCCCGATAATCAGGAGAAGAAGTCCTCCGGAACCGAGTGCCGGATATTCCGGATGCCTGCTTTCATAATAGGAAGTACTGACGAAGCGCACATAGAAAATCAGCAGAAACAAAACTGCAATCCCCGGCGGGGAAAAAAGAAAATCACTGACCAGAGGAACCCCCAGGGCAAAATTCCAGCCGAAGTTTCGGACGGCATCCAGGGTGAGTCTGGCATTAAGCTCCCGGAGTATGAAGAAGTCGACGGCATTGACCGCAAAAAACAGGAAGAACAGCAGAAAGCCCAGCAGGCGGAGCTGCCAGAATCTTTTCCACGAGGAAAGAATCAGACAAAAGGTCAGGATAAAGAAGCAGACCCCGTACTGGTGAAAAACATTGAGCACCCCCAGGGAAAACTCGGTACGGTAAACCCGGGAAATATCCGGGAAAAAGGCCACCGCCAGCACAAGAGCATAGCCCAGAAGCACCGTGAGCGCCGACCAGCACCAGAGAATGAGACGCAACCGGAAAAACTGCGCCAGGCCCGCAGCCGCCGCAAAGACTGTCAGAAGAGACAGGAAATACAGCAATGGCCCTCTTAATCCGGTAACCACCCGCAGGGGATCGTCATGAGCCCGGAAGCTCATGATTTCGGAAGAAAACCGCTGCGGCTGAATGTAAATAAGGTTTCTTTCGGGCCTTGTCAGGATGCAGTCCGGAGCACAGTCCAGCTCCAGGGCCGGATAATCCTCAAGCCGGAAGCTTTCAAAACCCGCGAGTTCCAGATTCCGGATCTGAAAACTGGTGTTTTCCGAAAAGCTGATCCGAACATTGGTTATAAGAACATTCGGAAATCCGAGGTCAATCCTCTGAAAATCGGGAGCTCCGGAGGCACCCTCCGGAAAGCTCAGCTTTACGGTGCGGGTGTTTTCGGCAAAATAATTCCGGCTGAGAGGAGTGGCATACCCCACGGTAACCTCATAATCGCCGGGCACCGCCGGAGCTACCTCGCACGAAAACCTGACCTCGGCAAGAAAGCCCGGCAGCATGAGCACCGTGCCCGCCGTTACCAGCATTGCCAGAACCAGGGCATCCGGCAACGCTCCCCGCAAAAATTCCTTCAGAAATTTCAGGACTCTGTCCGCACGCGAACTCATGCCACTATCTGCAGTCATCTGGTACCGCCGGAACTTCGTTTCTATTTCCTGTTCCGGGGCTTCTTGTCGGCGGATTCAAACCATTCGCTGGATTTTTTGTAGCGCTGATCCTCCGGCAACTCCTCCACACTGCTGATGAGGGTGTCAGTGTCCCGCAGCAGCGACAGAATATTACCGAATACCTCATCCTTGTTTCTGAGGTTACCGGTGATCTCGGACTGGTTTCCGGAAATCACAAAGGTTCCGACGTTATCGCCCTCCTTGATGAGGATCTCGTTTCTCGGCGACAGCTCCTGATAAACAATGGTTTCGTTTACCTTTTCGATAAAGGGGTTGACGTGAAGCGAGCTTCCGGAATATGTATCCAGAGTCAGGTACTGAATAATCTCTCCCAGCGAGGCCGAGGAAATGTCATTGGTGGAAACAAACGTCTTCACATTCTTGTCTATGATAATCAGCGGCACCCTGGCAACGGAGAGTCTGCCATAGGTGTCAAATTCCTTCTTGCTGATGGGGATGGATGCTCTGTGATTTCCGGTAATCACCAGAATACCGTTTCTGAAATAGTTGATACGGGTCAGATCCTGTACAAAATGGGCCACGGCCTCATCAGTAAACTGCATTACCTTGTCAAAATTAAACTCCTTCTGGCTGGGATCCACACGATTCTCCACCGGAACGGCAAAGGGCGCGATTCCGGAACCGGTGATGATCTGCACGAAGAAATTCTTGCCGCCGGTGCGCATCCAGTACTCCACCTTTTTGGCCATCTCCCCCAGGAACACCTTGTCGTCGAGAGCGTCGGAACGGTAGCGGGGCGCGGTCTCCGGGAACCTGGAATCCAGATAGTCCACCAGATAGTCAAACCCTGAATTGTCATACTGTACCTTCTGCACCGGACTGGGCTTGTAGGCGTAAGCCATAATGGTGGCATAGCCGGCATTCTTCATGATATAGGGAAGCGATCTTCCGTAAAGCCCCTTGGTCTCCAGCCCCAATCCGTTATGCAGGAAGGGATAGCCGGTCAGGAAGGAATAATTGGCAGTCTCGTCATCATATCCCAGGGCATAATAGTTTTTAAACCAGATATTATGATTTGCAATCACATCGATGTTAGGAGTGAGATTCTCGCCGCCATAGAGACGGCTTGCAAAACTGGACAGGGAATTCACCACCAGCACGATAACGTTCTTATGAGAATTAAGCCCCTGCTTGACGGTGCTGATTTCGCTGGAAGAAGCGGTGATTCTTGAAAAATCAAGGTTCTCGATGCCGCGGTTTATCTCCACCAGATTGTAGAACTTATCATCGTAAACACTGCTGGTGCCGATATTTGCAAAATATCCCCAGACTGCCAGGCATTCAATCAGGAGATAAGACCAGATCCGGGACGGAGACATCACAAGCTCGGATTTGTTTCTGAAAAATGCCAGGGATACGGTTATCAGAATCATGATAAAGGTAACCACCGTCAGAAGCCCCTGCACGGTCTGGAAGAACATGACGGACTGGGTTACGAAGTCCTGATAGTTAAATCTGGAAAAATCAAGAGAGGTGAAAATAAGACGATCCGTATCCTTGCCGGTGTTGATGCCGTAATCCAGGAACATCAGCGCCAGTCCCAGAGCCACCACTGCAAAAATCAGATTTCTGACAAACTTTCTTCTGATGATACAGGCGGAGGAAATGAGAAGCACGGCCCCGACATCAAACGGCAGATCCTGCTTGATAATATGGATATAGCCCATAAACTCGTTGCGATAAATGGTTCCCACCTCGCTTTTGAACACGGCATAGCGCACCAGCATGAGGAGTATGAGAACCAGAACGGTCAGTGTCAGATGGGCATGTCTGACAAAAAAGCCTCTGATAATATAGAAAAAGGAACCCAGTCCGACAGCCAGGGTGCCGACCAGGATCAGTCTGTTATGAAGAGCGTAGGCATCGACCACCTCTCCGAAAATGTACACCAGAACAAAGATCCAGCCGGCGGCATTCAGAAGAGCTCTGATGTTCTCCACAGGTCCGTAGCGCCACGGCAACTTTTTGCCGATTCTCATAATCAGGCCGTATACCAGTCTGAAGGTTATGAAAAGCGCCAGAAAGAAAAGCCCCTGCCACGGATTGTAGGGATCAACGATGGATTTGACCTCGAACTTCTGGGTGATGATCTGAGGTCTGTCCGAAAAAACCGGCTCCGCGGTACTTCTCTGGTAAAAGACAAAACAGGCGCTTTCCCCCTGCTCGTCGCTGTTGGACATGGAAATGTTGCTCAGCACCGACTGCATGAAGTTGTAGGTAAACTCCTGATTGTAACCGTGAACTGTCAGGCCCCGGATACAGACATTACCGGTGGCCGAATCATCAAAAAGCAGCGACAGCTGCGATACGGAACGCAGATTTGGAAGGTCGAATTCGTATCTGTGAAAATCATCTCCCTGCTCGGCAGTGAAGGAAACCGAATAATCTCTGACAAAACGATCGCTGCCGTCATTTTTGTAAAAAATGCGAACATCGGCGGCAGTGTTTGACTGCAGCTCGAAGGAAAGGCGGACAGGAACAGTAAAACCATATCCCGTCAGGTTAACAACCACTGTTACGGCCAAAGCCAGTACAACAAACAACAGATTTTCAAAAAAACGCATTTTATACAAATCTCTTCGCAAAGAGCCTCAAATAAAAAACGAAACCGGAAGCGCCGATGCCGGCCCGGTTACTCGCACAATTATATATTGACACAGAATAATTGCTGTCTAGCGAGACCTCATAAACTTGAAGTAAGACAATAAATTGCGGGAAAGTTCGGGGGGAACTCCGCAAAAACGGCCGGAGTCCGCAGGGGTTATCCGACAGCCAAAACGGAAAACGTACCCTCCCGGCACCGCCGCAACTCCGAAAGAATATCAGAACCTCATGATTGTCACAAATCTCCCCGGCCGGAAATCTGGTCTGACATTCCCCCGGATGGGACGCCTCCCAATCAGAATTTAAGAAATCTCAAAAACAGAAACGGGTTAAATTTCGGGCATCATTTTATGACTGACGGTTATCACCTTAACCAGCATCATGACAGCGTTATTAACAATATCCGTTAAATATGATTTTCAGCCCCCTGAAAATGACAGCCAAAAACAAATTAAATTCCGGACATTACCTGTCGGAACTACAGCTTCATAACCGGCAACCGTCTCTGAAAAATCCCTGTAAATAATCAGAGCCTTAGTCACACAAACAAAACATCAAAAGGGGAGGGACGAAAACACTGCCAAAAACACTCTGAAAATATAATCACAGAGACTTTTCAACATTTCAAACGCTCCTAACAAATACTTAAAACAAAGTTAAAGAATCACTTTCCAGAACCATTCATAAATTATTACATTTCATAAATCATCAATAAACGGATACCTGCTGTGACTTTATAAAGAACAGACAGATATCATAAAAACACAAAACTCCCGGAATAAAATCCGATCATCTGAAACAGAGAATATCATCAGGGTTATTCGAGTTATTAATCATAATTAATCTATGAATTATCATTAATCTTAATATTCTTGCTTAGAAACGGGGGGCACACATACATAAACATAGGAAACACCTCTCTGATTAATAATATCAGCCGCTTCTGCCAGGATGATAAATTTATTAATATTCAGACATATTATATGATTAATCGTGATTATAGATATTAATCATCCGAAATCGCAGCTTCTGTTTGCAGACGGACATCTGACAGCATCTCCGTAACAGCCCCCCCTGAGAAATTAAACAACGGTGACTGTCATTCATGAATAATTTATAATCCATCCACAAGGGAGCAAGCCGTAATAAATATTTCAAAACGTCAAGTCAGTACCAGATACATAAGAACCGCAGGAAGAACACTTCGCTTACCGGATAATACCCGGCTACCCCCTAACAACAAACAAACAAAAAAGCAGCAAAACCGTGTTAAAAAAATAATACATAAAAACCAATACTCTCCCGAACAGCAGTTTCACCCCATGTTACAACCGCGGATTTTCAAACACCATTCCTGAAAAATATTAAATAATTATGAATTATAAACCACGGACACCATTAACGGACAACCATAAATCAAAAAAGCCGGAGAACAAAAAATCCACACACCAAAAATTAAAAATCGATTTTTCTGTATGCGTTGCTGATTGATAAATAAGCACTGAAGACCAAAAAAAATCGGAACATGAATTCAGAGAAAGAAGTCAGGGGAATTGAAATTACACCCGGGTGACCGCCCCACTGCAAATTCATGCCCGTCTCCGGACAATCCAGATAGTCTGTTCCTCAAATTCCTGATGAGCCCCTTGCCACCTCCCTGACCTGAGCGCGCTCAGGGAGGTGGCAAAACGCCAAAAAATCACCCCTCCGGCTCCCGTAAATCCGAAGTAAGTCTATGTTTTAATGAGGAATATCGAGGATAATCAGAGAATATTGGACAAAAAAGAGACAGTTTGAAGTGAGAAGGAGATTGCCCAAAACTTTCCCCGTTTAGCAATCTCCCCGTTCATAACTGCAGAAGCGACCTGATGTTAAGAACATGAATATTGTAGAACTTTTATACTTTGAATTCACTGAATATGGCGAGATTGTGCTGGGCACCATCAAAAATTACGTCATTGATCACATCAGAATGCGTCTTATGAACGAATTCCCGGGGTGCCGGTGTCAGATGTGGGGATTCTACGAGAGAACAATCATATCCGTAGCATTCTGTAAACCCATAAAAGTCATGATTCATCGCATAGCCGTAGTATCCGAAGAAAAAGATGCTTTCGGCAAAAGGGTCAGGAAAGTTATCAAAACGCATACACTGATCCCCGACATGGTGCTCCCGTACTTCCGGTATGCCATTACAGATCAGCTCCTGGCCGTTTGCGGTGCCGGAGATATTCCCCGGAAAACAGACACATCTCTGATGATGAATTCATGCAGAACCTTACTGCCTCTGTATGCGGTATCAGTCCGGGAAGAAATGAGGGGAAGAAAGTGAAAGGACATGTACCGCCTGCCGTATCAGGAGAGGAAAACGGACAGCTTGACAGATTTCTCCTAAGCTTCCATAAAACGCACGGGGCTTTCTGAAACTGGAACCGGGCAGGAAGTGTATCTGAAACTCCGACAGAAAACCGGTGCGCAGGCACTGAACGGTCCCGTCAGCATCAGATTGCAGCCAGAGCAATTCTCACGTTTTATCCTGACCGCAATTGAATTGAAACCATGCACATCCGACTGTCTGGTTTACGGTCGCAGGGTTTCAGTTGCTTCACTCATTCTTCAGCAGATACTTGTTACTGACCACTTTCATGGAGAGAGTGGCGCTTATAAGACTGCAGAATACCGGCTCAGTCGGGCGAATAACAATCCCCTCCTTTTTTCCGCCATTGGGGTAATCTCCGTTGGCCCTCGCCAGAAGCGCCTCGACCGTGGGATACCGGGATGGCAGATCATGGCCTACCTCTTCAACAGGCACGACAAACAGTCCCAGGGCCTTGCAGATATCCTTCATTCTCTCCAGCCCGACACGATTCCCGTCAGCACGAACCGTAAACACATACCACTCCGGTCTGGACAGACGGAGTCTGTTCCGCTGAATTCCTGGAGCACACAGTTCTCCCTGAATCGTAAGAGTCTTAAGCCCGTTGTCTCTGACATACTGCTCCAGCTTTTCATGATAGCCGCGCTCCTTAACCAGATTGTAGAAGGAACTGGAGCCGTCGTCCTTGTACTCATAGTTATGGCCCGTCACATGAAAACCGTTCTCATCAATACCGATGGAGTGAGAGGAACCGTCCATCTTGGTGGTGATATAGTAGTCCGGACCGGAGAAGGCCTGAATAAGTTCCGGATTTTCCTGCACCCTTGTCTCATCTGTATGAGGAATGTCATAAGGAAGATTTCCGATCACCGTGCCGCCGGTGGTAGCCCGTTCTTCGATTTCCCACTTTTTTACTCCCAGTAACGCCGTTACATCCAGACCGATTTCCGCATCTCCGGGAATCTCCGGAAACTGACTGACCGGAAGGAGCAATCCCTGGGAAATCTGCCCCCGGAACATCATGGTACGCAACCGGAACCCCTCGCCCATGATATCGGTCTTTTTATAGCTGGAGTTTCTCAGAAACTCGAATTCCGGCCGGATCGGCAAAAAACTGTCAATCTCGAAGTAGACTGCTGTGTCCACAGGACGGAATTGCCCTTTGTTTACCACGCACTGCCAGCCCAGCACATGTGCCAGTTCGATACGATCTGCTCCCTCAATGGGTTCAACCGCCCATACCCTTTGAATACTGGCAAGTTTTCTCATAATTCGCTCCTTTAATCATCCCGTCATTCCCGTCATAAGCCGGCAATCTCACCGACCGAATTGTTTGCAATACAAAACCGCAGGCATATCTGCTCTCCAATCAGTAACAACGGATAAATTCACCTTTGTAATCAGGTATTTGTTTTTATGCAGATATATATCATCATTACTTGAATTTTGCCGGCACAACATACTGCAATTGAATTATTATAGGCAGTACTGCTTAATAACAAGCACAGTTTATATTTGTTTTGAAAATTTGAGACCAGGATCACCTTATCTCAATTCAGAGACAAAAAAAAACGCCACAACCCGCTCGGAGTCATGACGTTTCTGATAATCAGGAATGCTAGTAGGCAGAAGCACTTCCCGGTATCACAGGAGTATTGCAGACCACCTCGGCATTCTGAGCCCGGTTACGCATAAAGTGATCCATCAGCACCAGCGCCAGCATCGCCTCGGCCACCGGCACCGCACGAATCCCCACGCAGGGATCGTGGCGTCCCCTGGTAATAATCTCCGCAGATTTGCCGTCAACATCAATGGTTTTTCCGGGAGTCACAATACTGGAAGTCGGCTTCAGAGCCATTCTGACCACTATATCCTGACCGGAACTGATTCCGCCCAGAATGCCGCCTGCGTGGTTAGAAAGAAAACCGTCAGGTGTCATCTCGTCACGGAACATGGTTCCCCTGGAGGAGGCGGCTGAAAAACCGTCACCGATCTCCACTGCCTTGACCGCATTAATGCCCATCATCGCCGAAGCGATATCGGCATCAAGTCTTCCGAACACCGGCTCGCCCAGCCCCGGAGGAACATTGGTAGCGGTTACCTCCACAAGAGCACCGCAGGAATCCCGGGTCTTGAGAATGCCGTCAAGATATTCCCGAACCTGATCAGCCATGGCATTGTCGCACAGGAAAAACTCATTGAGCTGCCGATCCCCCGGCACTACCCGGGGACAGATAATCGGGCCCACCTGGCGGACATATCCCCTGATGGAGATTCTCTTGGAGCTCAGGTATTTTTTCGCAATGGCACCGGCAGCCACTCTCATGGCCGTCTCGCGGGCCGATGCCCGGCCGCCGCCGCGATAGTCCCGAATCCCGTACTTCTGAATGTAGGTATAATCGGCATGACCGGGCCTGAAGGTTCTGGCGATATCCGCATAGTCCTTGGAATGCTGGTCCACGTTGGTAATAAGAAGTCCTATGGGAGTTCCGGTGGTTTTACCCTCAAACACTCCGGAAACGATTTTGACGGTATCCGGCTCATTCCTCATGGTGGTGAATTTCCCGGTTCCGGGACGTCTTCTGTCAAGATCCGGCTGAATATCCTCCTCCGACAGTTCCATCCCCGGAGGGCAGCCGTCCACAATTGCCATGAGACCGTAGCCATGGCTTTCACCGCAGGTAGTAACCCGAAAAAGCTCTCCAAAGGTATTTCCGGCCATTATTTCGTTTCCTCCTTCTGACCGTATACACTGAACATTTCAGCAAATTCAATAAGTTCGTCATATGTCAGCACAAAAACACCGTCACCGCCGTTCTTGAAGGTTACCCAATGGAACGGAACCTCCGGAAACTCTTCCTCAAGCGCCACTCTGCTGTTGCCCACCTCGCAGACCAGAATGCTGTTCTCGGCCATGTAGTACGAAGCAGATGCCAGGATTCTCTTCACAATGCTGAGCCCGTCCTCGCCGGCCTCAAGAGCAAGGCGCGGTTCGTGGGAATACTCCTCGGGCATGTTATCAAGATCGCAGGAGTCCACATAGGGAGGATTGCATACAATCAGGTCGTAACGCTCATCCTCGGGAATTTCTGAAAAGAGATCGCTCCGGTACGGGAACACCACATTCTCAAGGCCGTAGTTGGCGATGTTGACGGAACACACTTCCAAAGCATCGTCGCTGATATCAACGGCATCAATGGTGGTTCCCTTGCGGTACATGTCGGCGCAGGCAATGGCAATGCAGCCGCTTCCGGTACACATATCCAGTATTCTTCTCGGATAGTGCTTGAGATACGGCTTGAAGCTGGCCTGAATCATTTCGGCAATGGGAGATCTCGGGATGAGAACCCGTTCATCCACATAAAACTCGAGTCCGGAGAACCAGGCTCTTCCGGTAAGATATGCCGCGGGAATGCGATCATTTACCCGGGACATGAGCAGTCTGGCAATATTTCTCTTTTCGCGGGCCGAAAGTCTTGTTTCCAGAGTTTCGGAATCTGCAGGAGGATCGAGGTTAATGGCGCACATGACCAGATACATGGCCTCATCCCAGCAGCTCTGGGTACCATGCCCGAGAAACACCTCGCTTTCAATCAGATAGCTGGTCGCATAACGCACAGCATCATTAACGGTTACCATTTCATCGACAAACTCGGTTTCGATGTTTTCCGGAAACTTCTGAAGCTCCGGAATTTTCAAAGATTTACTATCACTCATGGTGGTGGGCCCTATAAAACAAGCGTCTTACGCCATATGAATCATATTTTCCCTGAATTATATCTTCAATAATGCGTCAGCCGTAGAAAAAACAGTGTTTGGGGATTTCAGATGAATAATTTGTGAACAAAAGCCGGCAATCCGGGAAAAAGACTGCCAAAAGATGCACAGGAAAAAATAAAAAAGGCCGCATGCACGCAGCCATCCCCCGAAAGACGGAAAAAAGAGAAAAAACCAGATCAGGCAGCCTCCTTGCAGCGCTGAATTTCCCTGTTTATCTCGGATACCACGGCAAGAGACCTCTTGTCCGCATCACGGGGAGGCACCACCCCTCCCTTGTCAAATTCGTAAGTTCCGATGCCCTGCACGGAAAAACGTCCCCTGTAAAGAGTCCTGACACGCCTGGCAATAAGAACCGGCGTGAATTTTTTGAATACCCGGAGCATAGGCGATTTTTCCTGTTATCCGCTGAAGATAAAAATTCCTCTCAAAAAACCGAGACTGCTGCCAGCCCTGCTACTCCTGGACCATCGGCGGATTCTTCCGTGAACCCATTTTCAATGATACCCCGCAGCGCTCCGAAAAAAAGAGATATCAGCCCGTTATCAGGGAAAAACCGCCTGACAATATTCAAATACCTGATCCGCCCCACACAAAAAGCCCATCGGGAAGAAAATCGCAACAGTCCCGGCCTCCTCATGGATTCCGCTTCCCGCGGCAGTATCCGCAGTGCAAAATCGCCTGAACGCATCCGGACCGGAAAAATCGGGGCTCCGAGGAGATGCGGAACACTGCGGTCCCCCGGGAAAAAACTGATATGACTTCAGACAGGAAACGAAGCTATCTGTTCATAGCATAACTTTCCGGGAATATACTTTAATACCGTCAGCGACGCCGGACGAAACTCGAAAAAGGCATTTCGTCCGAGAAAAGAAGCATACTGTGTCTCGATTACCGGTATATGGGTAACGATGATCACCCTTTTCCGGCAGTAATCCCGGAAAACAAGCTCGGCAATTCCGGAGCCGCCCGGTCTCAGAGCCGCATCCTGAATCCGTTCTTCATATTTCACGTGCCGCCCCATAATCTCGGCGGTCTCGCAGGCCCGCTCCGCATCGCTTGAAAACAGTGCCGCGACATCGGTAATTCCAAGCTCGTCTCTGACAAAGCGCGCCGAACGTTCGGCAGCAGCAATCCCGGCAGCATTAAGTCCCTTGCGCCCGTCCGCGGTAACGGAGTAATCGCCGTGCCGCATCAGAATAACCAGTCCGCCCTCTCTGACGGCATCTCTTGCATCCATAACAGCCTCCTTGCTGACCAAAAACTGAAATCAGACAGAGTTTCTCCGGCCTGAACTCCGGAAAATACGTCCTGTACAAAAATACACCAGCATCACGGCCGGGAGAGTATCAAAAAATCCTAAAAAGTGATACAAGACCAATTTTGAACGCCTGCTGAACGAAAAAATTAACAGGCTCGCAAATTTTCCATTATCTTAAAACAGATCTGAGCGCTGACGGAATTTTCCGCCCGCCCCTGCCGTTTTCCCGACAAGGCAGCGGCTTTCAGGAGGGGACACAGAAGAAAACCTCAGGCGCTATATTGAGGCCAATCCGGACGGATTGCCTGATATTGATTCTCGCGGTATTTGCCGCGGATAAGAAAAAAAGGATTTTATTTTCATGTCTAATGAAGCTGTGTTAAAGGTTCGCGAGTATATGAACCGCAACATCGTCGGCCAGCCGGAACTGGTAGACGGACTGCTTACAGCGCTGCTCGCTGATGGCCACATTCTTGTAGAAGGACCTCCAGGACTGGCAAAGACCCGTGCCATCAAGCTCCTGGCTGAATGCATCGAAGGTCGTTTTCACCGTATTCAGTTTACCCCGGACCTTCTTCCTGCCGACCTTACCGGTACAGATATTTACCGTCCGCAGGACGGTACCTTCGTGTTCCAGCCCGGCCCTCTGTTCCATCACCTGCTCCTGGCGGACGAAATCAACCGTTCCCCGGCAAAGGTGCAGTCAGCCCTTCTGGAAGCCATGGCAGAAAGACAGATCACCATCGGCAAGATGACCTACCGGCTTCCGGATCTGTTCCTGGTAATGGCTACCCAGAACCCTCTGGAACAGGAAGGTACCTATCCGCTCCCGGAAGCTCAGCTGGACCGTTTCATGCTCAAGCTGGAGCTCAACTATCCGGATCAGGGAACCGAACTGCAGATTCTCAGACTGAACCACCTCGAGTCAAGAAACGCGGCCCGCGAGGAACCGCCTTCACTTTCTCAGAACGAGCTGTTCGCAGCCCGGCGGGAGGTTCTTGAGGTAACCCTGCCGGACATTCTGGAAAGCTACATTATCAACCTGACCATGGCCACCCGTCGTCCGTACAGCTACGATTCCACTGATCTGGCAAGATGGATTGCATGCGGCGTGTCTCCGCGTGCCACTATGGCACTGGCAAACTGTGCCCGGGTGAACGCCTGGCTCGACAGCCGGAGTTACGTGGCGCCTGAGGATATTCAGTACTGCGTGTATCCGGTATTCCGGCATCGTATGTTCCTGACAATGGAAGCGGAAGCTGACCGCGTGGACGCCAACCGCGTCATCGAGCTCCTTACCAAGAAGGTAGTGGTAGCCTGACGACCGGCAGAAGATCAGAGGAGCAGAGGCAACACTCTGCTTCTCTTTGTATCAGACAGCAATTTTTTTCGTGACAAACCGTTATGCACCAGAAGGATTAAACAATGCCAAACGGGATTGAGCTTAAATTTGAGGAACTGATGCTGGTTCCTCCTTTGTCACAGCTATTACCCAATATCATGGTTGCTAGTCAGCGCTATGGTCTCCTGAGAGCAAACAGCCGCGGCAGAGGAATGGAATTCTCTGAGGTTCGTTCCTATCAGCCGGGTGACGATATCAGAACCATAGACTGGAGAATAACAGCCCGCACCGGAAAAACTTTTACCAAACTCTTCAGAGAAGAGCGCGATCGTAACGTATACATCATTCTGGACCTGGATCCGGCAATGTATTTCGGGTCTCAGGGACAGCTGAAGGCACGTTTCGGATCGCTTATTGCGGCATCCTGCGCCTGGCAGGCTTTTGACATGAAGGACAAGGTCGGCGGGATGATCATTCTCGGCGACACTCCCATAAGACACAAGCCCGGCGGAATGCGCGGCGACATGCTGGCCTGGATTCGCAAGGTATACGAAGCCTATCAGATCGGACTCAGACGCCAGAATTTCGATTATTCCATCAGCAACGGACTTGAGATTTTCGTAAACCACGCCCGTCCGGGAAGTGTCTTTCACATCATCAGTGATTTCTACCGTCTGAACGACAATGCCTGGCTTTATCTGAGAAGACTCAACAAGTCTCATATCGTGAGAACCTATCAGATCTATGACAAGCTTGAAATGGAAATTGACGGCAAGGGAACCGTGGGAATCAACACCGGAAACAATCAGGGCTTTATAAGCTCTCTCAACAAGGACTTTGTTGACAATTACCGACGTATCGGGGTTCACCGCATACACAACATTAACCGCATGCTTACCGAAGCTTCTCAGAAGAACATTTGCATTGATGTTTCGGACCCGCTCCTGGGCAAGAGAGAAGAGCAGGACTCGAGCAACAGCGAAAATGAGGTGAAATAAATGGAATTTGACTATTCACTTCTGAGAGATATCCATGAAGGCGTACCTCCCTCGGATTACAGTGTCTGGTGGCTGTGGGTCATCCTCGGGATATTTGTGGCCGGCTTTGTTTTTTATGTGCTGTACCGGCTTTTTCCGCTGTTTATGGCCTATCTGCGTCTTCGCAAAATTGACATCAAAAGCGAAGCCTTTGTTCCTCTCATCAATTACTGGCTTAAGGAAACTGCCCTGATCATGTATCCGCGCGAGCGCATCGCAGGTCTTTGCGGCGAAAAGTGGCTCGAATTTCTGGATCGGCCGGATTCCGTGCAGCCCCAGAAGGACATCGTCTCCAACGGTGCGCTTAATTCCTTCAAGTCCGGCAGCAAATACATGGAACAGCAGATCCGCGATTCGGAGTTCGAAAAGGTAGCCTCCCTCTATCAGGCTTCACGCACTTCCGGACGCGAGCAGTCCGTTGCCAACAACAGCCATGTCAAGGGCGGCAACGGTACCAGCTTCGAACTATTCACCACGGCCTGGAATCAGGTAATTTACGATTATCACAACATCGGAATTAACGATAAAGAAAAGAAAATGCTTGTATCTCAGTGCAAGAAATGGCTCTTTGCAAACCTAAGGAGAAGACTATGGGTACTCAGATAGGATTCCACTGGATCTGGATGTTCCTGCTGTTTTTTCTTCCCCTGATTATCAGAGTTCTTCCGGGCAAGAGCAAGAAAAACGAATTTATCTACATTACTTCGTTGCCGCATTATCTGCCGCACGAACCGAAGAACAAGGTTTATTTCCTGTTCGGACTCGCCATGGCCTCCTGGCTATTTCTGATCGTGGCTCTGACGCGCCCCTTTTATCTGGACACCATGATAGTCATCAACCGCCCGCACCGGGACATTATGCTGGCCGTTGACATTTCCGACTCCATGGAGATTCAGGACATGTACGACGCCACCAACAAGCCGATTTCGCGCTTTCAGGTGGTAAAGAAGCAGCTCAGGGAATTTATTGAGAACCGGGACGGCAAGTTCAATGACCGCATGGGTGTCATCCTGTTTGCGGATCATGCATACGTGCTGTCTCCGCTGACCTTTGACAAAAAATCACTTCTGGAACTGGTGGACGAGATTGATGCCAGCATGGCCGGTCAGCTGACCAACATCGGCGATGCCATTAATCTGGCCGTTGAACGCTTCGAGGAAGCCGGCACCAATCAGAAGATCATGATCCTGCTCTCGGACGGACGTAACACCGCAGAAGGCATCCAGCCTCTGGAAGCAGCGGCCATTGCCCGTGACAAGGACATGAAGATTTACACCATCGGTTTCGGCGGCGGCGTTTTTTCTTCCGACGATCGGGGACTTGACAACCACGACACCAGCGCTGAGCTTGACGAGGACACTCTCAAGAAGATTGCGGAAACGACTCACGGCGTCTATTACCGGGCCCGGGACAGCAGATCCCTCCACGGACGCTACCAGGAAATTAACTTCCTGGAGGCCACAGAATCGGATGCCGAGACGTTCCAGCCTGAAAGGGAACTGTATTTCTATCCTTTAATCATTTCCCTGATTCTGGCTTTGGCAACAGCTATACAAGTAAGGAGAATCAATGGTTGATTTTACTTTGCTGCGTCCTGTGATGCTGGGCGCCCTGCTCCTGCCGCTGATATTCATCTATATAGATTTTGCAAAAAATTACAAGCTGCAGAGCTTCATAAAGGAAGACATCATTAATTTCCTTATTCCCAAAAAACGCGCCCAGCTCAACGAAATCGACGCGGAATCCGAGGATGAGGTTGAGGATGCCCGCCCGGGAGTTCAGAAGATTACCGAGCAGGAAAGAAAGGATCTCATTGCCAAGCCCAAACTCTGGAAAAAGTACGGCTGGCTTCTGATTCCGTACATTTCCGCCGTAATCGCTCTTGCCGGTCCGGCCATCAAACAGAAGAGTGACCTTTTTCAGACTGACGAAAACTGGGTATGGCTTATTGACTCTTCTCCGTCAATGATGGCGGCGGATCTCAAGCCCAGCCGTTTTCAGAGAGCCCGCTTCAGTCTCATCGAGCTTCTGAATGCATCCAAGCAGCACCGCCGGATATCGATTATGGGCTTTACCAGCAACACCTACGTGGTAACGCCGCTGACCGACGATACCTCCACCCTGCTGTTTTCTCTTCAGGAGATGAGTCCTGAAATCATGCCGACTCTCGGGTCCGATCCCCTGCAGGCTCTGGAAACGGCCGAGAAGGTTCTCGATCGCGAGGCTGAATCTCAGAGGTCTCTTAACAACGGCCAGGACACTCCGACTCCGGGCAACATTCTGCTGGTTACTGACGACATCAAGGATGAAAACGAGCTCATTGCCGTATCCGATTTCATCCAGCGCTGCAAGTATCCGGTGTATATCTATGCCATCGGAACTCCCACCGGAAAACCGGTGCGCTTCAGAGGCGAACTCATGCATGACAGCAACGGCGAAACCGTAATGGCAAGACTGCACACCGAACTCATCGATGAAGTTGCCAAACGCTCCGGAGCCAAGATTTACTATGAGTTCAACGACGAGGCCCCGCATCTGGAACAGATTTACAGCTACGAACACCCGAAGTACCAGCAGACCGCCAAGAGCAAGTACCAGAACAAGGATATCGGCTACATTTTCCTGCTGATCTCACTGCTCTCCGTGTTCGGATTCATCCGTAACTACTTCTTCGTGCTGCTGTTTGCATTCATGGTGGGAACCGCATCCCTGATTGCACCGGCCCCGGCAATGGCCGATGTAACCGAAATGGATGAGGATGAAGGCGAGAAGCATCCTAACGAGTACGGCTATCTCCTGTACAAGGATCGCCAGTACGAAAAGGCTCTGTTCTACCTGAAGGATCATATGTGGCGCGGCAACGCCTGGTATCGTATAGGTCGCTATGACAAGGCATTGCAGGAATACCAGAGTCTCGGCAACGATGCCGAAGCCAAGTACAATATTGGCAACTGCTTTGCCCATATGAACACTCCCGGAGCTCTCAAGGATGCGATTCTGGCCTATGAACAGGCATTGGAACTGAATCCTGATCACTCCGAGGCCAGCATGAACAAGACCGTTATTGTCGAGTATCTCAGAAAAATGGACGAAATCAGCAAGAACCGTCAGGTAAGCGTTATCGACGAAAGCTCCGCCCAGTCCCTGAATACCGTCAATACTGAAGCCAGCACCGTGATGATTGATCCCGGCGAACGCGGCAGTCTGTTACAGAAACGGTTCATTCTTCAGCAGAAAAAGAAACAAGCAAGAGGTAATTTGGAACAGCTATGGTAGTCAGTAAGTATTTTTCTGTAATGCTCCTTGCTCTGCTCGGTCTCTCGGGACTGGGGGCGCTGGATGCGGTGTATGCGGCGGGGAACGCCGAACAGACGGGAACTGCTCCGGCTGCCCCGACGAAGAGCTCGTTCAAGATCAGCACTGACAAGACGGTGCTTTTCCATGACGGCACCGGATTCAAGCTGTTTATCACTCTGACAACTCCGCGTCCGATCACCGCCGGTGATCTTAACTATACCGTGCTGAACAAGGACTTTACCGTAGGCAACGTGGGGTTTTCCACCTCCGGTGAATATACCCATACCTGGATTATTCCTCTGGTTCCCAACAGATCCGGCGTCATAAAGATCCCTGCCATGCCCATTGGTGACACCTCGGAGCTGAGCACTCCCAAATTCGAGCTCAAGGTAAAGCAGTCCGAAGGCATTCGCGCCAAGAACTTCATCAAGGCTCAGCTCAGGGCTCAGAACCCCATCAAGAACCAGCTGGCCATGTACCGCGTGGAAGTGGACAATCTGCCGCAGGTCAAAATCACCACCTACACCCCGCCCAAGGGTGACGGCGTGCATTTTGAACTGTTTGCCGAAAGAACCGTAAGCCGTGCCAGTGCCGGTAACCGTTTCTACAAAACCACCATCCGCGAATACAAGGCGGTATTTACCAAGGAAGGCAAGATCACTATTCAGGCGCCCTCCATCACCGGAAATGTCCTGGCAGGCAACGGCGAAAGCCAGTTCATGCAGAAGGCAAAGGACGTTACCATTGTAGTGGGCCCGAATCCGGAAAATCTTATTGTTTCGGACAATCTGAGCATTTCCGTCAAATGGAATCCCGTCGATGAAAACATTCATGTGGGAGATCCCATCACCAGGACCATCACGTATACCGCCACCAACAACAGCCTATCGCAGCTGCCGCGGGTGCCGGTACCTGATTTCAACGAGATGGACTTCGAATATTATGAGGACGTTACCACCGAAACGGAACAGCTGATGCGCAACAAGCAGCTGAAATCCACCAGGGTCGTCAAGCAGGTATTCGTTCCTCTGAGAAACCACACCAGGTTTGTGGCGGACCAGAGCGTTATCGAATGGAAAAATCCGAATGACGGCAAAGTCAACAGCATCGTCGTTCTCGGAACCACCTACGACATCAACGGCTTCAGCTTCAGCGATTACATTCCCCGCGATCCCAAAACTGCCTACAAGGTGTTTGCCGGAATTGTGGTCGGCTTCCTGTTCATCATATTCGTCATCTACAGTATAATCATGTACCGCAGGAGATACGGTGTCTACGGCTGGCTGCATCAGCGTGCCGACTACATGGGCTACTGGAGAACCTTCGCCGGATCCTGGAAGAAGGACGATCCCATCAGATGCCGTACCGCCATTATCGAATGGGCTCAGAAGCGCTGGCCGGAAAAGAATATCGTCGGTCTTTCCGGACTGCCCTTCTATGGCAGTGCCGGCGTAAAGGAAGAACTGGAAAAGCTCTCCTGCGCCTGCTGGTCCAAGGGATCCGATTCTGCAAAATGGGACGGAAAGAAGCTGTACCGGATTATTTCCAAAAACAGGAATTACAAGAAGCCCAAAGCCAAGCGCGGCATCAACCCTTATGGTCTTAACGGCGAGATCTACGAGACCGTGCAGCAGACTCTGAAATGATTAAAATGAAGGAGACATAACTATAATATAGAACCATTACTTGCTTCCTGTTTCGGCATGATTTTCCGGATCATGCCGTTTTTTTTCTTTTCCGAATCCCTGATATCCTCCTCGAATTCCTCCCTGACACCAATGGCGGTATTTCGCCCTGTTTACCAGGCTCCTGAACTGCCTGCTCCCTGCGGAGCCTGACTTTTCATCAGGGGCCGATTTGTTTTTTCAGTTTTAAGATATAATAATGCTATATCGTTGACATAATTGTGTATTGCAGGAATAAAGATGAGCTTATCAGAAGAAATAAAAAGGATTCGGCAACATTGTTTTCTCTCGCAGGAAGCATTTGCCAGAGAACTGAATGTCTCCTTTTCGTCTGTTAACAGATGGGAAGGTGGCAGGTCAAAGCCTAATATCGCTGCAATGAAAAACATGAAAGTGTTTTGTGAATCACATAATATTAATTTCAGCAATCTCGAAAAAGGCTGGTGAGAGGGACGGCACCGACAAGGAAAGGGAGGAGGCGAAATAAATGGACAGTAACCCATCTCCTGTGCAGTATTCAAATACCGGGGATATCCTGCATGATGTCCATAATATCATCGAGGGAGCCCGTGCCAGCGCATATCATGCTGTCAACGTTGCCCTGGTTCAGCGGAACTGGCTTATCGGCCGCAGAATTGCTGAAGAGGAACTGCACGGGGGTGATCGCGCTGAATATGGGATGGAGATCATCAAAACGCTGTCAAAAGAACTGACAGATGAACACGGCAAAGGCTTCACGAAGACGAATCTCTACAGCTTTTATCAGTTTTATAAAACCTTCCCGGAGATTTTCCACACAGCGTGTGGAAAATCTCTGCTTTCCTGGTCACATTACAGGACTCTTTTGCAGGTGAAAGATGATAAGGCCAGAGCGTGGTATGCCAGGGAAACCGCCGAGCAGGCGTGGGCTGTTCGCACATTGCAGCGGAACATTGACACGCAGTATTACTACCGTCTTATGTCGTCCCGGAACCCCACTCCCGTGGAACAGGAAATGCGAAAGTTAACTGTCAGTTATCAGAATGACAAGCTGGAATACCTGAAGAATCCTGTTATTGCCGAGTTTCTCGGACTATCATCCAATATCAATACGACAGAAACGCAGCTCGAATCTGCAATCATTTCCAATCTAAGGAAATTCCTTATGGAACTTGGTAAGGGCTATGCGTTTGTTGCCCGGCAACAGCGTATCCACACAGAGAAGCAGGATTATTATATCGATCTCGTGTTCTACAATTACATCCTGAAATGCTTTGTGCTGATTGATCTGAAAACCGGAAGGATCACCCATCAGGATGTCGGGCAGATGGATATGTATATTCGCATGTATGATGAACTCAAGTGCGGTGAAGGAGACAATCCCACACTGGGGATCGTGCTATGCTCTGAGACCGATGAGGATATCGCCCGGTATTCCGTGATGCATGGGAGTGAACAGCTGTTTGCATCCAAGTATAAGCTGTATCTGCCAACGGAAGACGAGATACGTGCGGAAATCGAGGCACAGAAGGCTATCTTTTATCTTCAGCAGAAAGAACAGAACGAACAGAAATAATGATCCGGCAATTGATTTAATAAATCATAGTTCATCACGTTGTATCCCCGTCTGTTTGAGTAAACCGGAGCATTTGTCCTTATAGCGGCAGTCGCTGGCCAGGTTCAGAGCCATTCCGATGCATATTGAAGCAGAAGTCCTGTGCCGGGAGTTCATTGAAAGCCGAAAATATGGCCAGGTTATCCCTGAACAAAGCACTGACAAAGGCGAAAGAAAGCTTGAAAATCCATGCGACATCCGCACGCATACAAGGGACAGTGATAAGGTAATGGCAGAAATCGCTGATATGACAGACTCTGCCAAAACGCCCCACGACGAAGCTCTTTCCGCTGTCAAAGAGTCCCTTGAAAAGGCAGGGAAAAAAGCGTTGTCCGAGTATGAACAAAGTATTAAGGATTTAAATTTCAGTAATGGTTCAGCATCATCGATAATGGAGACTGGACAGTACATAAGCAGTCTCACTTTCAAATATGTGGCAGGTGTATGGATAGATTTATTTTCATTCCGCCCGGAATTCTCCCGTACCCTCCCGAAAATCAGGACATCCCGTAATTGCGACAGCAAAACCTCCTCTTCTCGCCCTGCTGTCAGTTTTATAGTACATCGCGGCATAACAGAATTTTGCGGGACATACGTTAAATGATTACTGATATTTGCCGAAAAAACGTGATCCTTGTTGTCTGACTGCAATTTACGGGTTTAATAAATCCCTGTTTATTAAGATAATGGTATTTGTATTCAAAGCAGTACTTGAAGGGGATTTAGTTAATCATGAGCGAGATGTTCTCCTATGTGGCGAAACAGCCGATATTGGACGCCGATAAAAATACAGTAGGATATGAGCTTCTGTACCGTAACGGGCTAACGAACGCCTACCCAAAGGAAATCACCGCCGAGGCCGCAACAGCGACCCTGATTACGCAGCAGTTTATAGATAACAAGATTTCATCACTCGTGGGCGACAAGCTCTGCTTTATAAATTTCCCTTATCCCCTGTTTGTTCACAACATCATTGATTTTCTTCCCGTTGATCAGGTAGTAATCGAGGTTCTTGAAGACTGCGTACCCAACGATGCCCTTTTTGAACATATCAAAAGCCTCAAGTCAAAAGGCTTTCGCATCGCCCTGGACGATTTCAACATGAGTCCGGACTGGGAGCGTTTCCTGCTTTTTATAGACATTATCAAATTCGATTTCAGAGCTTATCCGGTGCCAATCATCCGGAGCTACATTTCCAAGCACACCCGGTTCCCGAATCTTTCATTTCTGGCCGAGAAAATCGAAACTCCCGAGGATTTCGACGCCGCACAGCAAATCGGCTGCACGCTTTATCAGGGATACTTCTTCTCAAAACCGATAATTGTAAAGGATCATGCACTTTCCCAGAATCAGATGACGGTGATGCAGCTTTTCAGGGAGGTAGCCTCCATTGAAATCAATTATGACGCTGTGGAAAAGCTTTTAAAGCAGGATCTGTCCCTGGCATACAAGCTTCTGCGTTATGCCAATAATGTCCGCTACGGCTCCGAAACCATCACCTCGTTCCGGCATGCGGTGGTCTACATGGGCAAGCAGGAGCTCCGCCGCTTCGTGTACCTGATCTCCGCCACCTCTCTGGGCAATGACGCTCCGTCCGAGCTCTATCAGATGTCCCTTACCAGAGCGGCATTCTGCGAAATGCTTTCCAAGGAAAGAAAGGGACACACGGATCCCGATGAAGCCTTCCTGTGCGGGCTGTTTTCACTTCTGGACACCATCATGCAGAAGGACATGCAGGAAATCATGGACGAGATGCCCATTTCAGCTCCCATCAAGGATGCCATTCTCAGAAACAAGGGCGAGATGGCCTTCTATCTCAATTTCGTGAAGGATTATGAGAATCTCGACTTTGACACCGTAAGCCTTCGTGCGAAAAGGCTGGGCATAACCGAAGCCCGGGCCATTGAAATTTATCAGCAGTCCAACGAATGGGCCGGTAAATTCATGATGAGCTGACACAGCGATTAGTCGGGTTTCCAACCCTGAAGCCGGCCGTCAGGCCGGCTTTGTTTTGCGCACTGAAAAAATCCCGGATTATTACTTCCGGGAAGTCTTCCCCGTGGTCTTTACAAACCCCGGAAAGGCGAATTACCCGTGGCGACAATGGCTTTCATTACCCGCTCCTGAACTTTCTTTTACACCGTGTATCAGCGTTACGCACCACATGTCAGCATCCGGATATTTAATATTCTTTCCGATATTTTCCTTTATCCGAAAATTCTTAATCTGTCATATTCGCAATATTTTAAAAAACTGTTTCAACCCATGATAATCTAACGTCCCGAGGGGTAATAATTATCAATAATCAGATATCGGGATCATCAGAAAATGCTTTTCAATATTTGATTCCCAGAATTGCTGTCTCAGATTTCCGGTATCTTTATCGGGGTTCTCCGGTTTAATTTTTAACCGTTTTTAAGGTTTTGATCCCCTCTGATCTCTCCCGCTGATTTCACGTTTTAATCGATTTTGAAAAATTTTTAATAAAATCATTTAAAACCATAAAAAACTGTGTATAATGGACGCATCATCCACTAAGAACATAATAAGGAAGGAATGGAATAATGGCTTTTTCACATGAGACCAAGGCAAACGCTTTAAAAAGCGCTATCAGCTCTGTTAAATCACTTAAAACAGCTACCAAGGATTTAACCGAAACCGAACTTCAGGATATTATCACCAAGATTAATCAGGTTATTGAGGATCGCAAACAGGAAGCCACTGAGCGCGAAAATCGTCTCAAGGTTTATGCAGAAGCTCTGCGTCAGATTGATGCCATTCGTGAAAGCTCCGGCATATCCGAAGAGGATTTCATTGCTCACTACACCAAGAACGCCGCTCCTTCCGAAAAGAAGGAACGCAAGCCGAGAAAGCCTGTTGTTCCCAAGTACCGCTACACCACTCTTGCCGGCGAGGAAAAGCTTTGGACCGGCCAGGGCAAGACTCCGCTTCCTCTCAAGGAACGCATGGAAGCTGACGGCATTACCGACAAGGAACACTACAGAATGTCCGATGAGGAAATCGTTGCTATCGAACAGCAGATGAATGCTCAGTAATTTTTAATCATTACTCCTGATATTTTTGGCTTCCCTGACAGGAAGCCTTTTATTTTCCGATCATTCACCATGAATAACGGGTAATAATTCTCCGTTTTACATCCCCCCGGCTCCGCAAGCGATATTTTCCGGAAACATTTTTCATTACGAAAGCCGATATTGTCTCCCGTAAATATCCTTTCCGGCCCCCGGAATTCAATTCCGTATTTCAGCATCGCCGCAATCGTTCGGTATCCTGATAATTCAGTTATCAGAGATTTCAGATAAAAATTATTACTTTCCGGAAGTAAACTTCACCGGAAGAATCCCGCATATACCAGCCGCAATTATCAGATAACAGATCTTCGTGTATTCTGCTTCCTGATAATACTTCCCGCGAAGCTATGGATAATGTTCCGGAAAAGTCCTATAATCCCTTACACGGAGTCGGGCTCTCTTTTATTCTTAACCCGAAGATCGCCCTTCCGGACATTTCACCCCCTTCTTCGCAGTCAGGATTATTTATGAAAGGACAGGTCATCAACATTATTGTTTTCGGGCTTCTGGTTGCTGCCGCCCTGGCATGTTCTCTTGAACACCCGGTAATCTGGAGTCTCAGTCGCTGGGATATTGCTCACGGACATGAATACTGGCAGTTTCTGACCGGCAATTTCGCCCACTATGACACCCGGCATCTTGTAGAAAACCTGGCCGGCCTGTTTCTGATATGGTTTTTCTTTTTCGGGGAATCCTGCGCCACCTGGGGCCATCGGCTGACTTCGTTTGCGGTTTCGGGAATTCTGGTAACCCTGGGAATTTATTTCCTTACCGACACCTCCGAATATGCCGGGATGTCCGGAGCGCTCCACGGCATGGCAACGGCAGCTGCCCTCGCCAGACTTTTTCTTGAGAAGGACTGGAAGGGAGCAGTGATCCTGGCCGCCATCGGCATCAAAATCTACATTGATTTCAATCACCCCCAGTTCGGCTTTGACGAAATTACCCGCAATCTCTACGGCGGCAATTTTAATTTCACCTCTCTGAAACAGCATGTTGACGAGGTATCCAACTACAAAGTCTCGGCCCCCTCCCACCTCTACGGTGCCATCGGGGGAATTCTGGCCGGGGCAGGATTTATTATCCATAATAAGAAATAATTTTCCGGGGGCCAGCGTTTTCTGTTCCCTGGCCCCAATCCCGGGTATGTTCTTCATTTCCTGACCTTGGGCCGAGATTCTGCATTATGACCACTGTAACCCTTGTAATGACCACTCTCTGGAAACGGACGGTGCTCCCGGCTTTCTTTAAGGACTGCCGCATCAGATTCGCCGGGATAAGGGAACTCCGGAACCGGCTGGATTCGGGGAAAATTTTTCCGGAGACTTCCGAAGAGAACTGCGTTGCCTTCTGGGCCGCCGGGGAGACAGCATGTCCGGAACTGGGACAGCTGGCCCGGGATCTGACATCCAGAGGCATTCCGGTTATCAGAATCGAGGATGCCTTCATCCGGTCCAACGGTCTTGGCTGCAACTTTTTCTATCCCTACTCGCTGGCATTTGACCGCAGCGGCATCTACTACGATCCTGCTGCTCCTTCGGATTTGGAACTCATTCTGACATCTCTGAAAAAGCGGGACGACTACCGGGAACTCCGGGCCCGTGCCGAGAAGCTCCGGGAAACCGTCATTGCCGGCGGAATTACCAAATATCGTACCGGGTGCCGGGTTAGGCCGGTGCCGGAGGTGGCAGCCCTGCTCCGGGACCATCCCGGAAAATTCGATCGGGTGATTTTCATTCCGGCGCAGGTGGATCAGGATGCCTCGGTACTCCGGGGCGGTCTCGGCTACAGCAATCTCTCTCTTATCCGCAGAGTCCGGAATGATAATCCCCGGGCGCTTATCATCGTAAAAATCCATCCGGACGTTCTGACCGGTCTTCGCGACGGTTTCCCGGAAGAAAACGAACTTAAGAGGTCTGCGGACTTTCTGTGTACCGGGAACTACAGTCCCCTGGACCTCGCGGAAATTGCGGACGAGGTGCATACCATAAGCTCCCTGACCGGATTTGAAGCACTCATCAGAGGAAAGAAGGTGGTTTGTTACGGCATGCCGTTCTATGCCGGCTACGGTCTTACCGAAGATGTAAGCACCGCGGACGGAAACGAAATCGCGATACAGGCCCGCAAACGCCGGGAAAACACCATCTCGGACATTACGGACCTGATCATCGGTTCTGTTATCCTCTATCCCCGTTATTTTAACTGGGACACCGGCTCTCCTGCCACGGCGGAGGAAATCATCTCCGTTCTCCTCAGTCATCCCGAGGGAACCCGCCAGAACCGTCTCTTCCATTCAGGGAATCTGATCTGTATCCCCATTCGAAAACTCCGGAGGCTCTTCCTGAATCTTTTCGGGCAAAATCATTCAGCATGATTCCAAAACTCCCTGAAGATCATTCGGGGATAAATTATGAAAATGGATGAGGTAATGGTTCGGGATAAAAACCGGGGGGACATGAAAGGCGATAGCGGAGAAGGCGGAGAAGGCTGAAAGAGCGGGGAAAAGCAGGAAATGAAGAAGACTATGCGGAACACAAGCTCCGTGACGTGCCATCGCGTTTCATCCCCGGAACTTTAAACAGGCACAGCCGCAAAAACGGCCATGCCTCTTAAATTGCAGGAATTCACCGGCTTAAATAAAAACCGCTCTCCGAACAGGAAAATGTTTCCCGTCGGGCCGGGAATCAGTGCCGGCTCTTAAAGCCGTCCATGAATTCAGTCAGAGCCTTCACGCCCTCCTGAGGCATGGCGTTATACAGACTGGCACGCATGCCTCCGAGAACCCGGTGGCCCTTGAGCCCGACGAGCCCGGCTTCCTTGGCCTCCTTCAGGAAGTCGTCATTCAGGGATTCATCCCTGAGGTTGAATACCACGTTCATGCGGGAACGGTAAGCGGGATCCACATTGTTCACATAGAAGCCGTCTGAGGAATCGATGAAATCGTAAAGCAGCGCGGCCTTGGCGGCATTGCGCTTTTCCATGGCCTCGAGACCGCCGATTTCATCCTTAATCCACTTGAACACCAGACCGGAGAGATACCAGGCGAAGGTATTCGGGGTGTTGAACATGGAACCCTTGTCGCAGGTGATTTTGAAACTGCCGACGTCGGGTGTAAACGGAGCCGGATCACGGATAAGATCCTCACGGATAATGACCACGCAGAAGCCGGAGGGGCCGATATTCTTCTGAGCGCCGGCGTAAATAATGCCGAATTTGCTCACATCCACCGGACGGGAAAGAATGGTGGAGGAGGCGTCTGCCACCAGAGGCACGCTGCCGGTATCCAGAGGCTCAAAAATTTCAATGCCGTGAATGGTTTCGTTCATGCAATAGTGCACATAGGCGGCATTCGGATCAAGCTTCAGGGCCCCCATGTTCAGAGAATGCTGCCCCCTGTCATTCAGACATTCCAGTTCAATGGCGTTCACTCCGGTGTACTTCTTTGCCTCCTTGAGAGCATATCCGGACCAGGCTCCGGTGTGCACATAATCGGCAGTGCCGTCCTTTGAAGCGAGATTCATGGGAACATTGGCAAACATACCGCGGCCGCCGCCATGCATAAAGAGAACCTGATAATTATCCGGAAGCTTCATGATATCCCGGAGGTCCCGGACCGCTTCGTCAGCAAGAGCCTGATATTCCCTGGAACGATGAGACATTTCGATAACGCTCATGCCCAGTCCGTTATAGTTAAGAAACTCCTTCTGTGCCCTGGCCATCACCGGCTCGGGAAGCATGGAAGGTCCAGCTGAAAAATTGTAAACTTTATTCATTTCAAAGCGGCCTATGGATAATTACCGAATAAAGGCACCCCGTGCCTTTATCACCTCTGACAGGATCGGAATGAAACCGGAAGCCCGTCATAACATCTGCTGTCCGGCAGCATTCTAAAACACGCCCCGGGGCAGCACCGGGAAAAACTCTCCGGCAACCGGATTATATCATAAATGCCCGGCCGAATTTATGTGCCCGGGAATTCCGCAAATATCTGAAAAATACGGAAATGCCCGGTTCCGGCCATTTTGAGCCCACCACTGAATATATCCCGGCATTTTCGCGGTTCCTGTCGGCCCCGCAGCCACACCGGAAATTCCATGGCAAAACTGATTACAGACCGGCACTCGCAAATAATGAGATCATGATTCCCCGTGCCATGATATGGAGCCTGCCTCTGAGTTTTTGCCGGAGATCTGTGCTACGATGGGGCCGTATACAGTGTTTCCGATTCCTCCGGGGGATGATCCCTTCTTTTCAGTTTTCCCCGAACATGCGATATTGCAGGTGCTGCCATGTCAAAGCTCTCCCTACTAACCCTGTTTCTCCTGTCATCCCTTCCCGTCCTGCTGTCTCAGCCATCCGGGGCCGCATCTTTTCACAGCACGCCCGACATGGTTCCGGTCTGGAAGCAGAGAGCAATCCCGGCCGAAGTGCGGGAAGATTCAGGCAGTCTTTCGGTGCAGTTCCTCCGGGCTCTGAACCGGGCTTATCCTACGGATTTTCTCTCTCTTGCTGAAAACGGACTGGTGCGGCCGGTACAGGATGAACAGGGAAAAACCATCGGTGACAGCCTGAATTACTATCAGGAGGCCTATGTATGCGGTTCGGACCTCCATGCGGCTGCCACGGAAAGGGAAGACGGCGGCTATGTATTTGCCATAGCCATCCGGGGGCAGCTCCGGGGGAGCAATTGCTATTCCTCCGCGCTGATATTTGACTATGATCCTGCCCGGAAATTTCTGATTCCCCGTCCGGATCATCCCTGGCTCGGCATGCAGTTTTCCTTCTTCCCCGCCGGGACTGGCAGTTTCTTTAATTACATCGCCGACGACGGTGCCCTGATAACCAATATTGCCTCCGAAACCCCCGGAATCCTGAGTTACCTTGAACTCCGGTATTCCTGGAACGGCCGGGACTATCAGCTTAAAAACGCCAGCCTGAGGCTCCGGAAATCGGAGTTAAGTTCCCGCATTCAGGATCTTAAACCGGATCATATGGCACTGTTCGATGTGGACAATGACGGCTATGCCGAGCTTTTTCTCACCGGTGCCCGGGGATCCGTCCTGGCCGTGGCGGGACTCAGGGGAGATCCTTCTGCCGCTCCGGACAAAAAGAGTTTCCTTGCGGTATCTTCACCGCATCACAGTCTCGAAATCCGCCGGGGGATGTTCCGCCTCACAAGCGGCGAACCTGATAATTACCTGGAGGATACGGTATGGCTTCGGGAAAGCATTCCTGACTCCTCCGGCTGCCGGGAATCCCGCAGGGCTTCGGAATCTCTGAATCCGGACTCCCGGAAACCGGCAAAAACTGTTGCCCCGGGCTCCCTCTCCGGAATGCCTGATACCTGCCGGGAAAACACCAATTCCACCGCCGGAGCGGAAATTATTCCCGTTGACCTTAAGTGGCTGCCCCTCCGGGAGATCAGAATTCTTTAGAGAGCTGTCAGGACAGGGATTCGGAAGAAAGCTCGGAAAAATCCGGGCAAAAAAGCATTTCCGCTCGCGCAAATAAAAAGAGCCGCCCCTTTCGGAGCCGCCCTTCTTTCCTTGTTTCTGTTTTAAGAAACTGTTCCCTTATTCCTGCGGTGCGGGCTCTCCGTCCTCCGGAGCTGCTGCTTCGGAAGGAGCGTTTTCCCCGGAATTTCCGGCTTCTGCATTTTCATCAGGCACTGCGGAGTTTTCCGGAGCATCGCCGGATTCGGCACTGTTTTCGCCTTCCGGAACGTTAAGACCGCGAACCTCGGCATCATTTTCCAAATCCTCGCTCAGCACCTTCTCAACGGCGATAAGTTCGGAATTTTCAGAAATATTGATAAGCTTCACGCCCTGGGAGAAGCGGCCGCAGACTCTGATCTGCTCAACCTTGGTACGGATCAGAATGCCGTCACTGGTAATGAGTACGATCTGATCCTCCTTCTGCACCTGAAGCACGCCGACAACCTGTGCCTGACTTCCGTTATGCTGCGTCAGCTTAATGGAGATCACGCCCTTGCAGTTACGGTTGCAGAGACGGTACTTGGAAAGCGGAGTGAGCTTGCCGAGACCGCTGGAGGACACGGTAAGCACCATGCCGCCGTCCTGCTTGAAGACCACCATGGAAACCACCTCGGCTCCCGGGGCCAGCTTAATGGCGCGCACGCCCCTGGAGGAACGCCCGGAGGGACGGATCCCCCTGGCATCCGGAGACGGATTCCAGTAAGAGGAGATGTCCTTTTCCGCGGAAACGGCATCATCGGTCTCCTCGGCATCCTCGGTATCGGGGATATCCTCTGCGGTATCGTCTTCGGTATCCGGAGCATCGCTGTCTTCCTCGGATCCGCCGTCCTCGCCGTAGTATTCGTTAAACACTGCGGCATAGCCGTTTGACGCAAATACTCCGATGACATCCTTGCCTTCGGTGATGGCGCTTCCGGCCAGAGCATCGCCTTCCATGAATCTGATAGCCAGAATGCCGTTCTTTCTGAGATTTCTGAAGAGCGACAGCCGGGTCTTCTTGATAAGACCCTTTTTGGTAATCAGCATGAGGTAGCGTTCCTCATCGAACTTGTCTACCGGCAGAATGCTGATGATGCGTTCGTTTTCTTCCAGTGCCAGCAGGTTCACAATCGGAAGTCCCTTGGACTGCGAGGAGGATGAAGGCAGCTCGTAAACCTTGAGAGGATAAACCTTGCCGATGGATGAGAAGCAGAGGATGGTGTCATGGGTGTTTACGACGTAAATATTGTCGATAACATCCTCGTCCTTGACCTTGGCTGCTCTCTTGCCGCGGCCGCCGCGCTTCTGCTCGCGGTATTCGGACAAAGGCTGGTACTTCACATATCCGGTGCGGGACATGGTAATCACTGCAGTTTCCGGAACAATCAGATCCTCCATGGTGATTTCGGGACGTTCACCCTGGATTTCACTGCGACGCTCGTCTCCGTAGTCATTACGGATCTGCAAAAGCTCCTTCCTGATAACCTCCACCAGCACCGCATCGTTTTCCAGAATTTCCAGGTAGCCACGAACCTTAACCACCAGATCCTTGTAGCTGTCCTGAATTTCGTTGTACTCCATTCCGGTAAGACGGTGGAGCGGCATGTTGAGAATATTCTCAGCCTGACGATCCGAAACATGATACAGATCACCGTGAATACCGCATGCCGGATCCTCCAGATCCTCGGGACGGCAGATTTCGCTGCCGTCGGCGGCTCTGGCAATGAGGTCGCCCAAAAGGGAGAAACTCCAGCCGCGACTCATGAGAGCCACCTTGGCCTCGGCCTTGTTCTGGGATTCCCTGATAATCCGGATCACCTCATCAATATTGGAAAGCACCACCAGAATGCCTTCCAGAATGTGCGCCTGCCCCCGGGCACGTCTGAGCTCATGCACAGTTCTGCGGGTAACCACTTCCCGGCGGTGCTTGATAAAGGCTTCCAGGATCTGCTTGAGATTCATTACCTCCGGGTGTCCGTCGTTAAGGGCCAGCATGTTGATGCCGTAGCTAATCTGCATGTTGGTGCGCTTGAACAGCTGGTTGAGGATGATTTCCGGAGCTTCGCCCTTGCGAAGATCAATAACGATGCGCACCGCATGCTTGCGTCCCGAGTAATCGTTGACATCAGTCATGCCCTCGATGATCTTTTCGCGGATACAGGCATTAATGCGGGTTACCAGTTCCTTCTTGTTGACGTTGTAGGGAATTTCGTCAATCACGATGCTCTGCTTTTCGCCCGGATTGCCTTCAATATGGGTACGGGATCTGACGATAATGGAACCGTGCCCGGTTTCATAGGCCTCTCTCACTCCGGAAACACCGTAGATAATGCCGCCGGTGGGGAAATCAGGGCCCGGAAGGTGCTTCATGAGCCCATCGGTTCCGATATTCGGATCATCCATCAGAGCCAGGGTGGCATCGATAACCTCCCGCATATTGTGGCTCGGAATATTGGTGGCCATACCCACGGCAATGCCCGAGGAACCGTTGACCAGGAGATTCGGGAAGCGGTTCGGCATCACTGATGGCATAAGCTCGGAACCGTCATAGTTGGGCACCTGATCCACGGTTTCCTTGAAATCGTTGCGGGGACCGAGATCCGTTACCATCTCATTGGAAAGGCGGGACATCTTGATTTCGGTGTAACGCATGGCCGCGGCCCGGTCACCGTCGAGAGTTCCGAAATTTCCCTGACCTATTACCAGCGGGTATCTGAGGGAGAAGTCCTGGGCCATGCGCACCAGGGTGTCATATGCGGAGCTGTCGCCGTGAGGATGGTACTTACCGATAACATCGCCTACCACCTTGGCGGATTTCACGGTTTTTCCGGAACTGTCAAAACCGTTGATATACATGGAATAAAGGCATCTGCGGTGTACCGGCTTGAGACCGTCCCGCACATCCGGAAGAGCCCGGTCCACAATTACGCTCATGGCGTAATTAATGAATGCCGTCTTTAACTGTTCGGTAATCTTTACCGGTCTGATATTCAATGGCTGAAGACGCGAATCCTCGGTCCGGGGCTGCTGCTCTTCGGAGGTCTGATCCTCAGGAGGATTGTTGTTCCCGTTATCGCTCATTTGACTGATTCTCACAAAACAAACAAAAACATAAAATTAAACCCGTGCATTATAACACATCCGCCCTCCCGGCCTCTGAAAAATGTTCGGCTCCTGTCCCGGAAAAAATCATGCCTCCGACAAAGTACCTGCCGCCTGAATATAACGCCAGACGATTAATTATACCCTGACAACCAGACGTTTAAGCGGTACAGATATTTCATAAAAATCAGCAATAATTCTGCCTGTCAGACATAACCCGCCGCAATTTGCCGCTTCTGTTCCGCCGGAATCATTTTTCAGGAAACGGCAAGGCTTTAAATACGCTTCGGAACGCACTCTCATCGCCGCCGGCTACAAG
>CACYPY010000022.1 GCA_902776415.1 uncultured Ruminobacter sp. | reverse complement strand
GATGATGTCCCAGAGGGCGCAGTCGATGCCGCTGACGGCGTGCATGATCACGCCCCGGCGGCCGTGGATCATGGAGCGCTGATACACGTCGGCGTAGATGGCGTCTGCCATTGCCGGTTCCGAACTCATCAAAATTAAATTCGAGGTGGACACCATGCCTCCGCCATTCGCCCGTTTTGAAAACAAATTCCGGCTCCTGCCAATTCCATATGCAGTCAGACTCTATGACGAACCATCATTGTTTGCCGGAAAACTTCATGCCGTAATCTGCCGGGCATGGAAAAATCGCATCAAAGGACGGGATCTGTTCGATTTTGTATTCTATATTTCCCGCCGGACAAGGGTAAATCTGAAGCATCTGAACGCCCGTCTGACGGATTCCGGTTTTGAAGGAGCCCGGGATGACCTGAGTATCGACGACATAAAACAGATCCTCCTGAACCGTTTCGAGACCATAGACTATGACATGGCAAAAACAGATGTCAGACCGTTTATCACAAATCCGGCTTCTCTTGACGTGTGGTGCAAGGAGTTCTTTCAGGCACTCACCGCATCCCTGACAGCTGAATAACCATGCCTGAAACTCTGTCAGGCATGTTCTTCAGCATTTTTGGCATTTGCCGGAAAATCTGCTATTTTCACCGGAAAATGCATTATTATTGCAGCTATTGGTGACAATATGATAAATTCCACAGCTATGCTTCTTCAGGAATATCGTTCCTACGCCAATCCGGCCGCAAAAATCGCCCGGATGGTGAAAAGCGGAAAGCTTACCCCGATCATCAGGGGACTGTACGAAACAGATGCTTCCGTGCCCGGTTACTGTCTTTCGGGAGTGATATACGGCCCGTCATGCCTGTCCTTTGAATTCGCGCTGTCCTGGCACAATCTGATTCCGGAAGCTGTTTTTGCCTTTACCTCGGCCACCTGCGGCAAGGGCCGCAAAAAGAGCTACACTACTCCGTTCGGTCTGTTTACTTACCGCGATGTTCCCGTCAGTGTGTTTCCGTACGGTGTCACGCTTCATGCCGAAAAAGGCTACGGATTTCTGCTGGCTTCTCCCGAAAGAGCCATCTCGGACATGGTTTACACCAGGCCTCCCTGCAGAAATCGAAAAGAACTCGGGGAGCTTCTTTTTGAGGACCTGAGAATTGACGAGGAGGATTTCCGGAACCTCAATCTTGACGATATCATCGAGCTTTCCGGACTGTATCATACCGTAAATCATCGGCTTCTGGCTTCCCTGGCCGCCTCGGTGAAAAGGCACCGGGGAAAAACCTGAAAAAGGAGTCCCCGCTCCGGCCGAAACACTATCTTATGATGTAGCGCACCGGAACCTCCACCTCGTAGGACTCACCCGGAATACCGGTATCAAAGCCGGTGATTTTTGCGGCCAGTTCCTGAAGAGCCTGATCCAGGAAGCGATTGCCGGTGGCCTGAGTTACCGTGGCTGCATACACCGCCCCCCGGGCATTAACCCGCACCAGAAGAGTCCCGCTCCCCTGTATGCCGTTTCTGAGAGCCCTGGACGGATATTTCCGGAGTCTCTCGGCTTCTTTCCGGATAAGAGCCGCCCCTTTAAGGCGCGAGCCTTCGGAAGATGCGGCACGGGAAGGCATCTGCACGCTCCCGGATTTTCCTTTCACCGCATTCTCCGTATTTCCGCCGGAGACGGGCTTTTCAGGAGCGGCCCCTTGGACTCCCGTGGCATTTTCCCGGACAGTTTTCCGTTCCGCCGGTTCTGTACGGGAGGAGTGCCGTTTTTCCGGGGATTCCTGACGCGGGGGCCGGAAGTCGCTTTTGCGGGGATGCGGTTTCGGAGGAGTTTTCGGGAGATTTCCGGGCAGAATTTCCGTGGGAGTACCCGACCCAGGCAGCTTCTCTGATTTTCCTTCCGGCTTTCTTTCCTCCGAAAATGACTCTTCCGCAGCAGTGCTTTTCGCTCCTTGTTCCGTTTCCCGGACGACGGCTTCGAAATCCCCGGAAGCCGGCGGAGCTTCGACCTTCTGAACTGAAGTCCCCGAATAAAAGCTGCCGGTGATGACTCCGGAGGAAGCGTTTTCCGGAGGTGCTGCCGGAGGCATGACTGCTGAAAGAAGCTCCGGAAAAATCAAAAACGGCAGCATCAGTACCGGGAACAGCATCATAGCCACCCGGGCGGCTGACTGCTCCGGGTAATCTCCGGAAATGATCTTCACCGGTGACTCCCGGAACCCCGGACAGCTTCCGAAGAATTGCCCGCCACCGCTATGGCAAAACGCCCTTCCCGTTCCTGACCGGCAATCCGCATCACCTCCGCCACGTGGAGGAACGGTGCATCCCGATCGGCATGAATGAAAAGCCCCCGCTCCGGATGCTGTCTCAGCAGCTTTGCGAGATCGTCGGTAGTGCTTGAAATCCCGTCAGCAAAAAGCTCTCCTCCGGAGGTGACAGTCACCTGAATAACGGACGCCTGTCCCATCCCGGAATCCCCGGACACCTCAGGAAGATTCACCTCCAGCACCGGTTTCATGAAACTCGCGGTCAGCACCAGAAAAATAATCAGCATGAACACCACGTCAATAAGCGGAGTCATGTCGATATGGGAATCAGTGTCGTCCTCCTCAAAATCCCAGGGGTCGGTCATGCCTGCGGTTCTCCCCTCACAGAATCTCCCGAAGCCACCCGGATTCTGAAACAGAACCCCAGAGCCTCCGCCCGGAAATCCCGAAGCCGTCCGGAAAGGTACCAGTATGCCAGGCTGGCCGGGATGGCAATAAAGAGCCCCATCACCGTGGTAATCAGGGCCTGCCAGATCCCCGAAGCCAGTATTGCGGGATCCGGCCTGGCCGCTCCGGAAAGATCCCGGAACACCGTCAGCATTCCCAGCACCGTGCCCGCCAACCCCAGTAGCGGGGAAATCACCGCCGCCAGCTTTATAAAACGAAGCCGGTGCGTTATCCTTCTCAGACTCCGGTTCAGAAAAAAGGCGGCGAGAGTTTTAAAGTCCTCCCGTTCCCCGGGGTTTTCCAGAAGGGTCTCCCTTATAAAATAAATTCCGGGATTACGCCCCCGGTAGCTCATTATGTCGGCCTTAAGCTCCGGGGATCCGGGACGGACTTCCCGGCCGTCCCGCTTCTGAAAATTCCGAAAGCCGCGCCATGACACCGCGGTATAGACCAGACTCCACAAAACCGCCAGAAGAACAATTCCCCCGAAAACCAGAAGAATGAGCCCCACTGGGCCTGCCATCCCGATAAAATCTTCCAATTGCTCCTCCCGAATTTGCTGCTTTGGTTTTCAGTAATTCTTTGCCGTTTTGCTTTTCCGGTTTCCCGCAATGCAAAAAAACACAGCCCCGGTTCTGAAGCTGTGTTTCCATTAATATGCCGGATTATGCTCCGAACTTCGAAGCGGTTATGCCAGTTCCCTGTCAAGGCTGGCGCTGACCTCGGTTACCGGCTGGGTACCGTCAACCTTCACAAAACGGCACTCGTTCCGGGAAGCCTTGGCGCTGTAGAAGGCTATCAGAGGCTCGGTCTGGGAATGATAAACCTCGAGACGGCTTCTCACAGTGGCTTCCTCATCATCCTTGCGAACTACCAGATCCTCTCCGGTAACATCGTCCTTGCCGGGAACCTTCGGGGGATTGAACACCACGTGATAGGTACGGCCGGAAGCCAGATGCACTCTTCTGCCGCTCATGCGTTTTACGATTTCCTCGTCGGGAACGGAGATTTCCACCACGGCGTCAATCCCGATCCCGCCGTTGTCAATCGCTTCGGCCTGCGGGATGGTGCGCGGAAAACCGTCAAACAGGAAGCCGTTCTTGCAGTCGGGCTCTGCGATTCTGTCCTTAACGAGACCGATAATAATGTCATCCGATACGAGCTGCCCCTTATCCATAACCTCCTTCGCCTTAAGTCCCAGAGGAGTTCCTGCCTTGATGGCCGCTCTCAGCATATCGCCGGTGGAAATCTGAGGAATATCATACTTTTTGGTAAGATACTGGGCCTGGGTGCCCTTGCCGGCGCCCGGTGCCCCGAGGAGAATAATACGCATGTTTTTGTAATCCCTTTTGGTAAAAGCGTAACGAAAAGAACACCGCATAAACCGGTGTCTTCCTGAAAAATCCGTACTATGATACTACAAAAACACCCTGTTTTGCCGGAAAGCCCCTGAATAAATACCTCCAAATGGGCGGTATTTTTTTCAAAAAGCCGCATATTGGATTTAAACTATGTTTTCTTCTCTGTTAAAATGACGCCGAATTCGGAAACGTGACATCGCGCACAACCGAAACTGCTTTATTACCCCGAAAACAAAGCCTTTTAATAATATGACACAAGAGAGAAATTCCTGCTGCCTTTCCTCCGAGGAAACGGCAAAAGCCGCCGAGCATATCACCGAACACAAGGCCAACCGCCCCTCCTGGCAGGCCCTTCTGATGGCAGTAAACGCCGGAGCCTTCATCGCTCTTGCGTTTATGTTTTACACCACGGCCCTGGCGGACGGCCACGGCAAGCTGGTGGGGGGGCTCTGCTTCTCCCTGGGGCTCATGCTCTGCGTTATTCTCAGCGGAGAGCTGTTTACCTCCTCCACCCTGACTCTGGTGGCCCGGGCCTCGGGACTGACTACCTGGAAGCAGCTCCTCAAAAACTGGGGCATTGTCTACTCCGGAAACCTTATCGGCGGTCTTTTTATTGTTTTTCTGGTAATGCTGGCCCGGCAGTATGATGCCTTTCACGGACACTGGGGACAGGTAGTGCTGGACACCTCGCTCCACAAGCTCTCGCATTTCCGGGAAGGAGAAAGCTGGATTCGGGGCTTTCTGGAGGCCATGACCATGGGCATCTTCTGCAATATCATGGTATGTCTGGCCGTCTGGGTGGGCTTTGCCGGAAAAACCCTTACCGACAAGATGCTGGCCATGATCTTTCCGGTGGGCATGTTTGTGGCCTCCGGTTTCGAACACAGCATTGCCAACATGTTCATGATTCCGGCCGGAATCAGCATTGTCAGCTTTGCCGAACCTGAGTTCTGGAACGGCACGGGGCTGGACATTACGCACTACCAGTCGCTGACCGTAACAAACTTCATTATCAGGAACCTCATTCCGGTAACCATCGGAAACATTATCGGAGGCGGCATCTTCATCGGCCTCTGGAACTGGTATCTCAACGTGAAAGCAACCGGAAGCAATGGCAAAAAGGAAAGCCGGTAAATCAAGCAAACGGTGATGCTCCCGACAGGCCGTCCCTTCGAAAGCTTTGGCAGGCTTTACGAAGAGACGGCTTTTCTGTACGTGAGCAAGAGCAGCAGGAATTGGAAAAAAGAACACCGCACCGTACGATGAAATACAAAGTTTGCACTTTGTCACAAATGTCAGCATCATGGGAAGCCGTTATGCCGCTTACCGGGACGGTGAAATGGCATGCTGTTTTTTTACAGAGGATTGCTTTTGATTATGAATATCGTTAATCTCAGATTGACGGCCTTCAGTGAGTGTCGGATGCCGCAAGACGCTGTCTCCCGATTCTCATGTTTGTTATCTCTTCTCCTTTCCGGCCGGTCTCCTGTTTGGCATCGTAATCTCCATACTCGGCTTCACAGGTTACCTGCTGGCTGCTCTGATTCCGATTCCGGAACGGACCTTTTAATTTGCAAAAAATTCCGGCGCTACATGAGAGGGTTCAGTTCCTCGGTTTTCAGAATAAAGTCCCATCCGGCCTTTTCAGCATCGGGAGTAGCAGCCTTTACCACAAAATCATAGATAACCGTGCCGCCGTTTTTGAACACATAAACTGCGGTGTGATCCGGACAGAACATCCTTTCTCCGCCGGCATACGGGAATTCCGGCTTTTTTCCGGAGGTACGGATTTCGGTATTTACGGGGTTACCGCACATATAGCGGTTTTTAAGACGATCCGTGACGGTTTCCACGGTAT
Organism: uncultured Ruminobacter sp.; assembly: GCA_902776415.1. Lineage (GTDB taxonomy): Bacteria > Pseudomonadota > Gammaproteobacteria > Enterobacterales > Succinivibrionaceae > Succinimonas. The sequence goes on along the minus strand of CACYPY010000022.1, from coordinate 20,944 downwards.
CTCCGTCATGATAGAAACCGCCCTTCTCGAAGGTTACCAGGGCTCCGGTATCTTTATGAAAATACGTGCATGACATATCGTCCGCATCATGCGCGATAACTGTCCATTCCGGAAAATGCCGCTCCATAATCTCAGGATCCGCGGGATTGCTTCCGGCAATGCTTTTTCCGACAAAACGCATCCTGTTCAGGTTACCGGAACGGGATGGATGATAAAAAAAGGCCCGATACCAGTTTCCCTTCCCGGAATAATGGGAATCCTTAAGAATCTCCACAAGCTCCCACTCATCACAGCCGGTAACTTCGGAACCGGCCCCGGAAATCCCGCTGGAGCATCCGTTCAGAAGACTTACCTCCTTCATGTATTCCGGAACCCGGTCAGAACTGAGGGCAAACACCGATTTCATACGGATCTCTCCGAGAGATTCGTGCGACATAAAGGCCTCCGCACCGTCAAAGGCCAAAGTCCAGCCGTCATTTGCCAGTCCCTGATTCCCGGAAAAAGCCTCCCATGGAAAAAGGAGGGGCATTAATGCCAGAACATACTTCAAAAACCTCATTGAGGAGCCTCCGCTGATTACTTTTCAGCAAACCTCCGGCTGAAAACAGAGTCCTCCGGGGGCAAAAACCGGTCACAGGGCCGGATTGAAAATTTCGGTCTTTCTGATAAATTCCTGCACCAGAATTTCATATTCATGCGTCCGTTTCCCGGAATCGTCCTCTGGTGCTTCCTGGTCGCTTCCGGTATCCCCGGCCAGAGGATCTTCACCCGTCCGACCGTCTTCCGAAGCCCTGGCCGCATCCCCGGATTCCGATTCGGAAGCTCCCGCGGTATCCCCGGATGAAGCAGCATCGTGATTGCCGGAAACAGGAGAACTGTCTGAAGCACTGTCGGACTCTTTCTCCGCAGCCCCGGCTTTGGCATTACTGCCCCCGTTTTCGGAAGCGGCCGAAATTTTCCCGGAGTGCTGTTCCGAAGCTTTTTCCGGAACTGGATCCTCCCGGGGGGCTCCCTCCGGAACCTTTTCTTCGGTCTTAAGCTCCGCCGGCGGGGTCGGAAGCTTCACCACGTAATCATAGAATATGCCGCCGCCGTTGTCCGCCACAAAAACCCGGACATTGTTAAGGCACTCCATGACCTGAAGATCGACATAGGGAAATTTAATTTCCTGCTTTTTATGGTCCGAATCCGCATCGTCATTTTTGTAAAAGCCGTCAGGGAGCGAAACAGGGGCATCACAGCCATATTTCCGGGCCAGTCTTTGCGATATGTTGTGAACAGTATCCCCTTTTATCAGATAGCCGGCGTTTTCAAAAACAATTCTTAATCCGGTTTTGGCATGACTGAAGGTATAGGTATAAATCCCAGGCTTCCTGACGTGATATTCCCAGTAGTCAATCTGATCGTAATCGTTATTCAGTCGTTCGACCCTGGTCTGCTCGTCCCTGATTACCTGCTCCCGGGGAGAAAACTCCAATTTCCAGCCGGCAAGAAAATCCAGAAATACCGAAAAGCTGCCCTCCCGGTTCCCGGACAGACTGGCAACCACAAAATACAGCTGCTCCAGGCCGGCCCTGTCTGACGGATTCAGATAGAAAATACCGGTGGGATTGTCATCTCCCTGCACTCTGGCACTCTGCACAGCCTCGATGACACTGAAGCCCCGGCAGTTTTCAGCCTTGATATAATATTCCTTTTCCACCACCTTGCACTTTTCGCGATCCTCAAGGCTGTGGATAAAACGGTAAGCGTCCAGCGAGTCCCGCTGCTCCAGCATGAGAGAGCCGTACCTGCTGTGCTGCATGGAGATCGTATCTCCGGCCCGGAAAAAGCTCCAGCCGGAATCAGAAGCGGCAGTGCCTGAAAACGACAGCATAAAAAGCATTCCTGAAAACAGAGCGCCAGAACCGTATCTCACAAGAACCTCCCCTGCCACGCCGGAAAACGGATAACAGACACAGATAAACCACCATTTTCACCATCTGTCATTTTAGCCGTCTTTTGTTCCTGCATCTAAAAACCCCGCTTCCGGAAACCCCATATTCATAACAGTGTCACAAAGTACTGTCAGAAAAACGATTTGCGGCCATTCCGAATCCGGGAAACATGCCCTGACCGAATTCGGATCACCTTCCCGGAAACTGCGAACTTATCAGATTCCATCAAAATGTTACGAATTGTGTCTTGCGAAACTTATGACCAAAAATCATGTCATAATTATTAGCAGCAGGAGATTTTGAATCGCTGTCAGTCTCAGTCAGATCCGGCACTTTGATTCAGACCGGACATCACCCCCACACAAAATTGGAGGAATGAAGAAAATGCGTAAGATTTTATACATCACGGCCCTTCTTTTCGGGCTTATGGCAGCTCCGTCGGCCTTTGCCAGCGCCTACGTCTGCGCCGGTCCCTTCTGCGCAGTGGCACCGACTCCGGTTCCGCCGGTGCCGGTAGTGTACTGGCACCGCCCGCCGCCTCCTCCGGCACCGTATTACTACCATCACCACCGGGGATGGCATCACATGCCTCCGCCTCCTCCGCCTCACCACTACCACGGGTATCACCATGGTCCCCATGGTCCCCATGGTCATCACGGCGGCCCCGGTCCGAGATGGCGTTAAGACAGCGGCTTCAGAACAGCTTAATACCAGAATGCGGGGTTGACTAATGAATCAGACAGGCACCTGCGGGTGCCTGTTTTTTTTCAATCGCGTTCCGGAGTTTGGAATCATCCTTGTTGTATCCCCGGCATATATCTGCCAGACATTTGCCTCATTCCAAAACAGGGGACGGAATCGCATTCCTGCGGAAGTCTCCTGAAGGGAAAACACACCTGAAACAAAAAAACGTCCGGAGAAAAAGCCTTACAGCGTCAGAAGAAGATGCTGTAAGGCTTTTTAAAGGATCGGGGGGAGATCGGCTTTTTGCACCGGACTCATGAGAGACTGGCGCCTTTGCGTTATTTGTAAGTGCCGAATCCTGATTTTTCGTTCTGCTTCTTCCCAAAGCTCGAAACCTGTCGGAATTTCCAACAGGTTTATCAGCACCTGAGTCATCAGACTCTTTTACACAGCCGGACTGCTAGCAGCAATCCCAACTGTAAAGAACCTCCGAAAAATCACGCTGCGCCAGGGCTTCCCCTCTGATAAAGAAATTGCCGACTCCGCAGTCGCCCCACATGATCTCAAAACCACGCCCTTCCTTATAATCGCAGTCCAGCTGGAGCAGCATGGTGTCAAATTTGTCAGAATCGCCGCAACCCCGCGGATCCTCCTGCGTAAAATACGGATATCCCAAAAGCCAGTGTCCCGCACTGAGATTGTACTCTGAATCGCACTCGTCATCAGTGAATTCAAGATAATCAAAAGGAACCTCGTCAGCAGGAATATTCTCTCCGGATAACCGGGCGGCTTCACGAAGCATTTCATCATAGTGAAAGTCCATGGCTCCCATGGATACTCTCACCTTCTCAAAGGCCATTGAGGCTTCTCCCGCCACCGGGAAACAATCCCAATCCTCCAGACTGGTAGGAATATCCAGGGAATTCAGGTCTTCATCAGAAATATTCTGATTAATTTCAGGATGAAACACTACCCTGAAATAACCATTTTCCAGAGGCCTGTCCATCTCAGAAATAAAGAACTGCAATATCCCCTTTTCCGGGAAGCTGTCATTTGCGGGAAGCTCTGCAAGATTAATCTGAGCCAGCAGGATAAGTTTTTCGCCATCAGGGGATACCGGATATTCCATGGTTTTGTCCCAGTACGGCATGCCGCCGATTTTGCTGTTCGTAAGTCCGGGCTTTTTATCCGGAACCGGAGTTATCCGAAAGGCTTCAGTTTCCGTCATCTCTTTCAGCTTTTTCAGGATCATCTTTTTTTTGCTCATCTTATTTTATCTCCTTAATGAAGAAGTGCGGTGCAAAAAGTCGGTTCTCCAAACAAACAACGAAGAAGCGAAGCCTTTATTTCAGCCATTAGTTTTCCCGCAAAATGCCCTGTTTTGACTTATTGCACCAGACTCATGAATAACAATCTGAACAACAAAAGACCGGAATATTGCATCCGGCCTTTCATTCTGATTTCGTCACCGAGACAGGAAAGTTCTCTCCTGCCGCGGCATCCCGTTACTTGTGGAGCAGGAGGGAATTAACCAGCTTCACATATCTGGCGGGTTCCTTGAGAGCACCCTGGTCAGCCAGAATGGCCTCGTCCAGAATCAGCTGCGCCCAGTCCTTGAAGCGGTTTTCGTCGGTTTCGGCGGCAAGCTGCTTAACCAGGTCGTGATCCATGTTGATCTCGAGAGTGTACTTCTCATCAGGAAGCTTCTGACCGCTGGCTTCCAGGAGACGGCGCATCTGAGCGGTCATCATCTGATTGCCCTGACCGATTACGCAGCTCGGAGTATCGGTAAGACGGTTGGTAACCTTAACGTCGGTAACCTGCTCGCCGAGAGCTTCCTTGACCTTCTTCAGGAAATCCTCGTTTTCCTTGGCCTGGTTTTCCTGCTTTTCCTTCTCTTCCTTGTCTTCCAGCTCGCCCAGATCCAGGTCGGAGGCGGTTACGGAGATGAACTTCTTCTCCTTGTATTCGGTAACCTGGTTCATTACCCATTCGTCAACACGCTCGGTAAGCAGCAGAACCTCGATCCCCTTCTTTTTGAAGGTTTCCAGATAAGGGCTGGAAGCGGCGGCAGCATAGGTGGCGGCAGTCAGGAAGTAAATGTTCTTCTGCTTTTCCGGCATGCGGGAGATGTAGTCCTGCAGGGAAACGTTCTGCTCGCTGCTGTCATTGTGGGTGGAGGCAAAACGGATAAGGTCGAAGATTTCCTCACGGTTTTCATAATCCTCTACCAGGCCTTCCTTGATTACGGAGCCGTATTCCTTCCAGAAGGTTTTATAGTTGTCCTGGTTCTCGTCCTTGGCCATCTTGGAAAGCATCTGGAGAGCCTTCTTGGTGCAGCCGGACTTCAGCTTGGAGGTCAGCTTGCTGTCCTGAAGGATTTCACGGGAAACGTTCAGCGGGAGATCGTTGGAATCCAGAACACCCTTGATAAATCTGAGGTAGCCCGGCATGAACTGCTCGGCGTCATCCATGATGAACACGCGCTGCACGTAGAGCTTAAGGCCGTGCTTCTGCTCACGGTTAAACAGATCCCAGGGAGCATGCTTCGGAACATAAAGGAGAGAAGTATACTCCTGAGCTCCTTCAACATGATTGTGAGCCCATACCAGGGGATCGTCATAATCGTGAGAAATGTGCTTGTAGAATTCCTTGTACTCGTCGTCGGTAATATCCTTTGCGGAACGGGTCCAGAGAGCCTTGGCCTCGTTGATCTGCTTCCACTCGGTGTATTCGGCAGTCTCGGCTTCCTTCTCGTCCTTGTTCTCGTCCTTGTTCTCGTCCTTGTTCTCGTCCTTGTTCTCGGCGTCATCCTTCTTGTCGTCGTCCTTCTTTTCGGGCTTGACGGTTTCCAGCATTTCCACCGGAACGGAAATGTGATCGGAGTACTTGGTTACGGCGGAACGCAGAGTCCAGTCCTCCAGATATTCGGTATCCTCTTCCTTCAGGGAAAGAATAACGTCAGTGCCGCGGTCAGCCTTGGTCACAGTGCTGACAGTGTATTCGCCGGTGCCGTCGGACTCCCAGCATACTGCCTGATCCGGGGCGGCTTCGGCGGAACGGCTGATAACAGTTACCTTGTCGGCAACGATAAAGGCGGAGTAGAAGCCTACGCCAAACTGACCGATGAGCTGGGAATCCCTGGCCTGATCGCCGGAAAGATTCTTGAAAAACTCGGCGGTGCCGGACTTGGCGATGGTGCCCAGGTGCTCGCAGATCTGATCACGGGTCATGCCGATACCGTTATCGGAGATGGTCAGGGTCTTCTTGTCCTTGTCAGCGGAAAGACGGATGTGCAGATTGGAATCATTGCCATAAACTGACTGATCCTGGACGGCCTTGAAGCGCAGCTTGTCAATGGCGTCAGAGGCGTTTGAAATAAGTTCGCGGAGAAAAACCTCCTTGTTGGAATAGAGGCTATTGGCCAAAAGGCTGAGAAGCTGTTTGACTTCTGTCTGAAAACCACGCTTTTCGGTATTTTCTGTCATTTTGATATACTCCAAAAATATATTCCCCGACCTCCGGTTTTGGTGTTTCGGAGGAATCCTTTCAGGGATACTTATCCTTCACTGCCCCTTAAATGGGGACTCTTTTCTGAAATTCAAGATTCTTTTCCGGAAATGGCACGGACTTTTATCTCCGGGATACGAAAAGGCCCCGAAAAACCGGGGCCCGCTGCTTCAGGACAGTCTGAAATCAGACTGTCTGTTCCGGAAGAGTGTCCTGCCGCTTTTCAATTCGGTATTTCTGAATCAGCTTCACCATCAGAATCAGACTGCCCCCCAGAATCATGAAGAAGAGCCCCTTGTTCAGATGATCCCAGCAGTATTCAAAATACTTGGTATAAAGCTCAATGCAGAGAAAGGTCAGTCCGAAGCCGACAAGCCTTCCGCTTTCCAGACGGAGGCCTCCCAGAAGAGCGCCCGCCCCCGCGGCTGCCATGATCAGGGACCAGGCAATAAGCTCTCCCTCCTGAGCCTTGTGTTCGCCGGCTCCCCAGATGGACAGAATCCACAGGGGAATGAACAGTGCCAGAAGTCCCCAGACCTGAGTTACTCCGTGAATTTCCCGGGATTTGAGAAGCTCTGCGGAATACGGCAGAAGCGACAGTCCCGTAAGCAGTGCCCCGTACACCATGGATTGCAGAGGATGCGAATCCATAAGCCAGTACCCGCCCCAGGAATAGCCGGTTTTCACCCCCAGCCAGGAGCTGAAGGCCATCAGGGCGAACAGCCATGACAGTCCCGACCTGCCGTACCAGCCTATCAGTCCGTAAATCATGCAGGCCGGAAGAAAAATAAGATGAATACTGGCATCATTCAGATCCAGAGCCACTGCCACCTGGGAAAAACCGAGGCTTATGAAGACACAGCCGAAAAAAAGCAAAACACCGTAGGTTTTGATGTGGGGATGCTCCCTGAGTCTCAGCCTGAACCCGAAAAACACCAGAAGCCCGGCTGCGACAAAGGAGCTGAGAGCCCGGAGCACCGCCGGAGCGTTTTCCAGAAGATTCACTATGATATCGCTGGCCAGGAGCGCCACCAGACCTGTAAACATACAGACAGCCGCTATCCAGGTGGCATGAAAGGCCAGCCGGGCCCAGTCGAATTCAACCTCAATGGAATCCCGGAGAGTATCATGCTGCTCCTCTGTCAGCATTCCCTCCTCTTTCCAGAATTCCAGGGCATCCCGTACCACCCCGGCACGCCGTTTGCCAATCCGGTATTTGCTCATAATCATCTCTCCCTCTGTATCGGTTCTCTATCCCGGTTTCATATATTTCCGAAAAAACACGGCAGCACCGCCGGCCCCGGAATCTTTCTCATGACAGAACCTCAAGAGAGTTTTTTTCACAGGGAATTCCGGCACAACTGCGCACCTCAGGATCATTTTCCGGAAAAACAGTGTTTACAGGTCACGAAAAAAATAGACTTCAGTGCCAGCTTTTCTCAGCGAATAAAAACTTCCGGGATAGCTTCTCCTGCCAGTTTTTACGGAAACAGCACCGTCTTCAGTTTATCATTCCCGAAACGAAAAAACTTTTAAAGAGGCCGCCTTCCTGCAAAGGAGCGCATAAGGGTGGATCCGTCTATGGCATCCAGCTCCCCGCCTACCGGGATGCCCCGGGCAATCTGGGATACCGGGATCTGATATTTTGCGGCGATATGACCGATAAAGTGGGCGGTGGCATCCCCTTCTACCGTCGGATTGGTGGCCAGAATGATTTCCCGGTAGCGGTACCTGTCAATCATCTGCTCCAGAACATCAAGATGAAGCTCCTTGGGCCCGATGCCCTCCAGAGGATTCAGATGCCCGTGCAGCACAAAATAGGTGCCGTTGAATTCGGAGGTCTTTTCAATGGCCAGCACGTCGGAGGGAGATTCCACCACGCAAAGCAGCTTATTGGCCTTGCGGGATTCGCTCTGGCATATTTCACAGATATCTCCTTCGCAGTAGCTCTGACATTCGCTGCAGTAGTGAATGCGGTACATGGCCTTTTCCAAAGCCTTTGAGAGGCGGATCGCCCCGTCCCGATCCCGGTCCAGCAGCGAAAACGCGATCCTCTGAGCGCTGCGGGGCCCGATACCCGGCATTATCTGCAATTCATTAATGAGATTCTCAAGGAGCGGACTGAATTTCATAAAAATATCTCTGAAATGCCGGAAGCCAGTCCGGCACTGAAGGCAAAGTTAAAACAGGGGGAACAAGTCCCCCCTGCCCGAAAAAATCAGAACGGGAAATTAAGTCCCGGAGGCAGCGGGATGCCGTTGGTAACCTTCTTCATCTTCTCGGCGGAAAATTCGCGAATGCGCTCGGCAGCATTGTTAAGAGCGGTAACCAGAAGATCCTCGCACATGTCCTTGTCGTCCCCGAAAACGGAATCGGCAATTTCAACTTTGGTAACCTTGTGCTCACCGGTCATGGTAACCCTTACAAGACCGCCCCCGGCTTCACCCTCGGCAACGTAGGCGGCAATTTCCTCCTGAGCCTTCTTGGCACGTTCCTGCATGGTCTGAGCCTGTTTCATCAGATTGCCCAGATTTCCCAGATTTCCAAACATAGTCAAATCCTTATAAACAATTTGTGTACACACTGCGGCGGGCCGCGGAATTTCCCGCTTCCGCCATTAAAAAATCACTTGCGGGCAGATCTGGAATCCTTTCGGTTCTCCAGATAGAACTGCGCCGCATCAAGGTTAAGCTCCAGCCCCCTGACCAGGTCCTGAAAACCCGGACTTCGGAGCAAAGCCTCCCTTTCGGAGGCATAGAGATTCCGGCAGTACGCCCGTGCCAGAGCGTCGGGACATCTGCTGAAATCGGCTTCCGAAGTAAATTCAAAGCTGATGGTCACCGGATGCCCGAGAGCCCTGGAAAACTCCTGACACATATTCTCGGTCATATCCCCGGTAACCAGAAGCGCATAGCTGTCAGGCAGTGCCAGATGCCAGCTGTATTCAGTGGAATCAGGCAGCCGGACGGCGAATATGATAACAGCCCTTTCCGCCTCCTGCAAATCCGCGCGCATTATATCCCCGGTAAAGGAATCCCGAACATCTCCCAGATAATGCCGGTGGCTGGTCACCGGTTCTCCAGAGAACGTCACCTCGTCCTGCGCCTGTTCCGGAGTCATGAGATCAGGAGCGCTGTCGGAACCCCCGGAACGGATGTTAAGGTCCACATCCGTAAACACCATGCTGTTGGTAATGTCCGTTTCATCATCCCCGTCCTGAGCATAACTGACAATCTCGGCCTCGGGCATGGCATCCTCTCCGGGAAAAGGCACCTCATCCTCGGGATAGGGCGGAATCTCATTGGGATCCGCGTTGCCGTGTGCCGGCGGCGCGGAAGCCCTGACCGCCATTTCTGCCGGAGGAACTGGCGGCGGCACCGGAACCGGGGGAACGGGATTCGGGACAGCTTTCGGAACAGGAGCCCCGGAAACCGCAGGAGATACTGCCGGCCGGGAAACATTCCGGGGATCGGAAGCCCCGCCGGAAGTTCCGGAGTGATCCCCGGGAACCGCAACAGATACTGCTCCGGGCGCTTTCGGTGCCGTCAGGGAACGCTCCCTCACATCGGGAGATCCCAGCTCCGGCGGCACTTCCGGCCCCATATTGCTGGAAATAAGAGAATCCATGCCGGGAACCCTGGTGTAGGTGGGCTCCATGATTTTTCCGGCATCCCCGGTCAGCGATTCCTGAATGCGCCTTTCGGTCTGCATGGCCGCGGCCATGGGACTGGCGGCGAAAGCCAGATCCTGCGTGGAGAGTTCCAGATTCCCCCGGACCAGGGCTGCATTCTGGCGGCTTTTTCGCTCCCCCTCCTCCTGCTGCCGGCGGATCTGATTTTTTCTTTCCTGGTTGAAGCGATCTTCGCGCTTCTTTTCCAGATCCTTGCCGGCCCTGGCAATGGCGCTGTCCAGAAGCGCAATATACCCGATAAGATTGGCATAACGCTGCTCCAGCTCACTGAAAACCGTATTGCGGGGACTGTCGCTCTTCAGACTCCTGAGAGCCTGGGACTGGTTTGATACCCGGGGCTGCTGTCCCAGCCTGTCCGCCATCTGGGTTCCGAAACCGCTCTGGCGATCCCGGCGGGACTCGGCCACCCCGCTGAGCGCGGACATACCATCCTGGGACTTTTTGGGGAGATTTCTGTTTACCAGCCGGGCAACTTCCAGAAGTGCCTGTTCCCGGGAGGATCCTGCCAGATCAGGAAAACGCACCCGTCTCCCGGATGCTATTCTCCTTTTTTTTTTAAATTGAAGGCCAATAGCCGAAGCAGGGTCATTTCAAAGGCAGAAAGGCCGTCCGGGGCGTATGGAAGTTCCCGGCGCCCCTCCAGCACAATCTGGTAATAGAGCTGAAGCTCTTCGGGGGAGAATTTTCTGGCAAACTCCGCCATAAGTTCCCCCTTCAGGCAGTAGTGATCCTCGCAGGGGCCGGCCACCTGATAGAGGGCCAGATCATGGAAGATCCGGGCCAGACTCACATGGAGAGCATCAAAGTCCGGAGTTACCCCGGAGACCGTTTCCAGAACTCCTGCAAGACGGGAGCCGCTGTTCTCGGCAATGACGCTGAGAATTTCCGCAAGATAGGAGGTGTCCAGAGTTCCCAGCATGGCGGTAACTCCGGCGGCAGTAACCCTGCCGCCTCCGAGAGCGATTGCCTGATCCGTAAGACTGAGGGCATCGCGCATACTTCCCCGGGCTCCTCTGGCAAGCTCCGTAAGAGCCTCCTCCTCAAAGCCGATTTCCTCACGGGTCAGAATATTCCGGAGCTGATTTCTGATTTCATCAAGATTCAGCGCCTTCAGCTGAAACTGAAGACAGCGTGATACCACCGTAACCGGAAGCTTCTGGGGATCCGTGGTGGCCAGAATGAACTTGACGTATTCCGGCGGTTCCTCCAGGGTCTTCAGAAGGGCATTGAAGGAACCTCCGGACAGCATGTGCACTTCGTCAATAATGTACACCTTGAAACGTCCCGCCTGAGGACTGTACTGCACATTGTCCAGAATGTCCCTGGTATCCTCCACCTTCGTGCGGGAAGCGGCGTCGATCTCGATAAGATCCGGAAAGGTGCCGTTCTGAATGGCCTGACAGTTATGGCAGACTCCGCAGGGTCGGGAAGTAATGCCGCTTTCACAGTTGAAGCACTTGGCAAGAATTCTGGCAATGGTGGTTTTGCCGACTCCGCGGGTACCGGTAAGCAGATAGGCATGATGGAGCCGCCCGGAATCCAGGGCATTTGACAAAGCGGCAAGAACATGAGTCTGCCCCACCACATCCTGAAAAGTCTGCGGCCGGTATTTACGTGCAAGAACTGTATAGGAAACCATAATAGTCCGTTAAAAATGTCCGGGGCCGGCACACATGTGCCGGGCCCGGGCATCGCTGAAAAGATACCGGGCATTTTACAAAATTTTTTGCAAAATGTTTACCGCGGGACTGATTCCGGAGCAAAAATCTGAGGGACGCCGCATCTCCGGCCTTCCATCGGGGCCGGAATCCGGGACTTTCCCCCGAATCAGTTTTGGTTCTGGCGGCGCAGCTCCACTGAGGACGATGCCCCGTTCCGGAAAACATGCCCCACAATGGTAAAGCCGTTCATTTTCGAGATACCGGTAAAGGCATTGAAATTTTCATACCGGGGGTACCTGTCATCGGGGGAAGAGCCCCTGGCCAGCCGGTTCGGCTTTATCATTCCCTCAAAAATCACATAATCAGTGTCGTCGGCAAGTTTCCCGTCATAGTAGATCCGAATATGACTTCCCGTGATCTCCGCAATGCATTCCCGCCCGAAATGCTTTCCCTTCCAGATGCCCTGCAGCATCTCCTCCGTGGGATCATCATATACCGGCTCGCTGGATCCTGCGGTGGTGAAGTCATATCCCTGCCTCCTCGCCGATCTTCTGAATGCCTGGTAGATCTCCCTGGTGGCCGCTTCGTCCAGAAGCGGAAAAACATTGTTGCCCCGGTAGATGGCTTCGCCGGAATCATACCGGACGCTCAGGATTGACCCGTCCCCCGTGGGAAGACCGTCAGTATGGCTGACATGGCCGTTGTCCCTGCTGAGGCTGTGCTTTCTGACAATCTCCTGGAGATCCGCCGGAAGTCCGTCATCGGGAACCTCGTACTCAACCCGGAACTGAGAGCCGTCCCGATGACTGGTGTTATTGCCGCCCCGGGCCGCCACTCTGATAATGCCGGAATCGTCCCGATCCAGGGATACCGCATACTGGGGAACTCTTTCCGAAGCGCTGTCCGGGGCGGCCCCGGACTCGATTACCGGCATCATGAAACCGTGATCGGGAAAGCTCATAAAACTGAAATGCACGATATTTTCGGATTTGATCTCCGGAGAGAGCGATTTGTCCCGGTACTCATGATGCTGACCGCATTCGGGAGGTTCCCTGATATCATCTGCAATCTGTGCCATTACTGCCCCCATAGCGGCGATGCCGGACAGGATCGCCGAGAAAATAACCGCTCTTTTCAGCATCACAATCATGTTGCAATCATCTCCGAAAAACCGATCCTGAAACAGAAAGCAAAACACACCGCACTTAAGAAATATCCGGGGAACCGGGAAAAGCTTCCAATCCTGAGCAGCATCTTTGTCGGACTCGGCCCGCTACGCTCCCTCATAATTCAGCACGGAGAAGGTCTTGATGCCGAAATCCCGCTCGATCATCCGGGCTCCGCCCAGATCCGCAAGATTGATGGCAAAGGTGGCTCCCAGGACCCTGCCGCCGCATTTCTGAATAAGATTTATGGCAGCCCTGATGGTGCCCCCGGTGGCAATGAGATCGTCCACCACCAGCACCCGGTCCTCAGCAGAAATGGCATCCCGGTGAATTTCCAGAGTGCTGGAGCCATATTCCAGGTCATAGCTTTCCTGATAAACCTCCCGGGGAAGCTTGCCCTTCTTCCGGATCATGACAAATCCGGCATTCAGGGCGGCGGCAATCGGAGCCCCGAATACAAAACCCCGGGCTTCGGTGGCCGCCACCTTGGTTATCCCCAGATACCGGTAGGAATCCGCCATGGCCTCGCAAAGCATGGCAAAGGCCTTGGGATTCTCGCATACCGAGGTAATGTCCCGAAAAATGATGCCCGGCTTCGGGAAATCGGGAATCGATTTCAGGCACCCCTTAAGAAAATCCAAACACTCCTGACTGACCACGGCATACTCCTCCCTTTATGAAAAACGGATCAATTATCGAACAGGACTTCTGCGTCAATAATATCACAACGGCAAACTCCGGACATGACCGAACCCGGAGACAGGCAATGATATCTGACCGTCTCCGCAAAACGGCCATTCCGGATACGTAACAGAAGTTTTGCCGGAAAACTGCAGCCGGAAGGGCTTCGCGCCGGCATTTTTCGGGACTTCCGGCCGTCCCGAAAAAAATATCCGCAAAATCTGTAACCTTTGATTTTCAGCTCCGTTCCCCTGAGTGTCTGAACGATATCAAGAATCTGAATCACGGAGAAAAAAATGCTGACAGCAGAACAGGTAAACGAAACTCTTAAAAAACTGGGCGACGGCGATCTTTGTCTTGACGAACACAACTGCTGCACCATCATGGCCGGCGTCGGAGATGACGCCCCGGTCATTCATCTGGCCCTCAACCCCGGCCCGGGAGAAGTTATTCTCATGACCGGACTGGGAGAAATCCCGGAGGATCCCCGGGTACAGAACATCGTTGCCTTCGCCATGCTCAAGGCAAATTTCTGCTGGCAGCTTACCGAAGGAAGGACCATTGCCTATTCTGATGAGGCCGAAGCATTTGTTCTTCAGGAAAAATATACCGAAGCTTCCGAAAATTCCCTGGAGGATTGTCTTCTTAAATTCGCCGAGGCCGGCGAGGCTCTTTCCTCCTTCTACCGGGATACCGTTAGCGAGGTCATGAAAACCATGAAGGAAGAGGACGATCTGGATCGGAACGGCTTTACCGTAACATCCGGGGATGACGCCGAAGATGAAGACCATGATGACGCGGACGGCAGCGAAAATAACTCCGGCATCTCCCCGTTTTTTTCTCCGTCCGGAAATGATTTTGCCATGGCGGTATAACCCCGGTCATCACTGACCGCAGAATATTCGCATCCGGTGCCGGTCTCCCTGCCGGACGCGATATCGGAGGACTCTCCGGAGTCTTTAAGGGAGATATTTGTTTTACACTTACAGGAATTCATTTATGACAATTCAGCTACAGTTGAATGATGTGCTCCATAATGTCTTTAGCACTATGGGAGATATTCACGATAACAACAAGATTAAGATCGACGCCCAGGGCAGGGTAACCGATGACAACAGACACCGTTTCCACTTATTCACCAATGCAAATACCGTAGCCGCTGATACCCGCAACACCATCAGAACTTTAAGAACGGCCTTAATCCAAAATTTTAATGACGCGAATACCGCTGACCGGATCCTTAACAAGTATCTTACCGCCGAGAAGATCAATGGAACTCAGAGACTCACCCTGAAGGACCTCCAGGCTATCAAGCGTTCCGTGGAAATACGGAAAACGGTGCAGTTCCTCAGACAGCAATTCAACAATTATGTTCAAAATCACCGCGATGAGCACAATGCCAACGTTGCGCATCAGAAGGCCACCGGTCATGAACTTGATATTATCAGCCTGAAAACCGATCCCACCAATGAGCAGCTAGCGGCAATCCAAAACCAGGATGCCGAAAACACTGTTAAGCTACTGACAGCTCTCAAGAATCGGCTGCCTCACGACCTGAAAACAGCCAGTACCACAGACATGAATAAAAACCGAAAACTTCTGAAAGAGGCCAATACTGTTTCCAAACGCTGCAGTGAAGCCCTTATGGAACTGAAAGAACTCACCCGCGGTAATAACAATGCCGCTCGGCGCGAAATATGCAACAATCTTAAAAAGCAGTTTCTTCAGATTATGGTCATGGCTGACCGGCTCCGGATCAACATCGAGGGAATATTGGATCACAAGGCGGATCTTGTGAAAAACTTCAGGGACTCCTACAACGACCGAATCGATACCGGTACTGCGATCATTGACAAGCTACATGAAAAAATCCAGGATCTCCAGGGGATTGACAACAACAGAAAACAGCAGGTACTGCAGAATCTCGACCGTCTGTCGCAGGAACTCACTTCCAAAAAACAGAACATGACAGACCGGAACGATTTGGATACCGTGAAAAATGAAGATTTCAATTTCTTTGAAGACTTTGCTTCCGGTCTCAGCAAGAAGCTCAAGAAATGCATTCCCGGAGATATCCGCAACCTCCTCGCAAATGACCCGGAGTCTCCCAGAACCGGCGAAAAGGACATCAAGAGCATCCTTGGCAAAAGCATGGCCGCTTCCGGAAAGTGGGACGTTATTACAAAGGAACTCCCTCTTCACGTCGACAACAAATATAACAAAACCTTCAAATTCGTGCTCACTCCGCTTAACAAGCTTCCGAATGTCAGGGTAAGTCAGGATTTCCAGGATCGTGATATCCATGGCAGACCGATTAACAACTACACCAGCGGAGATCGCAAGGTTGCTCATATCACCAATCTTATAAAGACCGAAACCCGGGACGGCAACGGCAATGTTCTGTTCAGCGGCTACCGCCACGGCACCACCGCCGCCTTCAAGGTTGAGGAAAACCAGGCCAGGGAAGACGCCACCCTGGCCCGCACCAAGGAGCTTTTAAGAACCATTGTCGAGGACAAGTATCTTGGGGCTTTGAATAACAATCCCCACATCGGAACCCGGGAACAGCCCCTTGAAATCAATATTTCTGCCATTTCGCTCCTGACCCCGTCCAGCATGATCGGCAGGGATGAATCAAGAATGTTTGCTCTGCAGTGCCGGGCCTGGAATCAGGTATCCGGAGGAGAACCTCTGGAACTCTCCGTAAAGGTGCCGCATCCCCAGCATCAGGGCGAGTTCATATCCAGGAATGTACATATTCGCCCCAGGGTCAATATTTTCAACTACCCGTGCCAGTGGCAGTCGATAAATCTGAACATGGGATGGCGCAAGTCCGAAACATATAACAGAGGCTCTCTGAATAACATGCTCGGCGAGCACTTCATGGCCGGCGATGTAAAGCTTGAGGATATTACCGGAAACAATGAGCAGCGTCTTATTGACGCCCTGGGACGCATAAATCTGGATTCCCAGCTTGGGAGATTCCTCAGTAACGAAAACGTTCCGGAAGCCAGCAAGAAAAAAGCAAAGATTCTTGCCCTGGAAATCAACCTTCTTACCAGGAAGCAGCCGCTCCTTATTACCAGCGACAGGGTTCAGAAACAGCATAATATAGATGCCTACGCCCTGCCGGCCAGGATTGCCCTCCTGAACAGCATCATGGGCAATGAAACCTGCTTTAACTGCAAGAGCGGCAAGGACAGAACCGGGCAGCTGGATGCGGAAATCAGAACTCTGGCCGCAAACATGTCCGAAGTTACCGCCGGGACCAATATCGCCGACTATATGAACAGAAACAGTGATGTCATCGACGTTCTCAAAAACGGAAAATACACCAGCCTGCAGCAGGAGAACAATATGACCTCCGTGGCCATTAACAGCGGCATCATGGAGGTTCACGGGCTTAATACCGGCGTTATGGGCAGCAAGATAAGGGGCGGCGCCACCGGCGTCTCCGGCGTCTTTAACATCGGCGGCGGGACTCCGCACCGCTTTAATCCCAGTGCATTCAGCTTCTACAAGGGAGCCTCGAAACACGCCAAGTCATAACCTTGTTCTTCTGACATTCTGTCTGTCCTGAAAGGAAGAACACCGGAAACGGCATTGCTCCGGGAGTCACTGACCCCCGGCCCCCTGCCGGACATCCGAAGTCTTCTGAACATCTTTGGGGGATGCGTCCCCCTTTTTTTCTGACTTTTACTTTCCCCTCCCTCACTCCTTTTCAGCTCCGTTTAAGCCCCGGAATTCCCGGGATACCCGCATGCATTTGCAGCATTTCATTCAGCTTCGGGTCATTTCCGGCAGTCTGCATTCCTTAATCATAATCACCAATTTTAAAAATACAAAGCATTAGTCTAATACACTGTGGTTTTGCCTGTTTATTTCAGAATTATTGCATATAAGCATACTCTTTAACATCCATCTCGGAATATATATGATATAGTATTGACATACCGGGACAGCATCTCCGCCGGAGTCCCGTTTGTTCCGGCGCCGCCAGGAAATCATCCGGGCGCCGCATTCCAACAGGAAAACACCCATGCAGGACACTCAGATCAATTCATTTCTCAGCAAGGTCCAAAGAACCAGAATTCACAGCTCCGAAAGCCGGACACCGGATCTTACCGGAATAACTCTCCCCGAAGGCTTCCTGGCCGAAAGCAGGCTCCCGGTATCCTCGGGAGAGGCCGACATCTACACCGCCAGGGATCCTTCCGGCAAACAGTACATCCTGAAATACTACCGCCGGGAAAACGCCATCAAGGATGAGGTGATACGACTCCTCCGGGAAATCCGGAATCCCTGCGTGGCGCCGGTTTCGGCATACGGCATTTACGAGGGACATCAGTACGTGATTATGCCCTACTACCGAAACATGAATCTGGCCGAAATGATGGAGAGCGGAAACACCCTGTCCGCCGGGGAGCTGAAAACCCTGGTAATCCCCTCCGTAAACGAAGGACTCCGGGCGGTTCACGAAAAGGGAATCCTGCACAAGGATCTGAAGCCGGCCAATCTCATTCCTGACGATACAGGGGAACATATCGTGCTCATCGACTTCGGCATCAGCTCCGCCGCCAGCGGCCGCACCCTGGTGGTCACCGCCACCGGCATGACCCCGATCTACGCGGCTCCGGAGGTGCTCCAGGGAATCTATCACTCGTCATCGGACTACTACTCCTTCGGAATCACCGTATTCGAGCTTTTCACCGGCTATCCGCCCTTTCAGAACTCGGCTTTGAGCGAAGACGATGTCATCAGGCTGGCCGCCGTGAATAAAATCGAATTTCCCGAAAATTTTCCGGAGGATCTCCGGGAACTGGTACAGGGCCTCACCTACAAGGACATCTCCAACCGCAATTCCGAAAACGCCATAAATCGCCGCTGGGGCTACCGGGAGGTCAGGGACTGGCTGGCAGGAATCCGGGTGCCCGTTCCGGGCAGTGTCCCGGACACCGCCCCGGCATTCCTGCCCTATGTCTTTGAGAAGGTCAGATACACCGACGAGGAGGAGCTTATAAAAGCCTTCCTGACCAGACCCGATCGGGGAATCAGGGAAGTGGGCCGCGGGATTCTTTCTCATCACTACAGTCTCTTCAGGGATGAATCCTGCCGGCTTTGCGAGGAATATGCCGGGAAGCTCTCCGGAGCCCGGGGACCGGCAAAACTGGGTGCCTTTTTAAGCCTTATGTACCGGATTGGCTGCCATATCGGCGGCATCTTCTGCGGGGGCGAGTTTTTTGAAAACCTTTCGGATCTGGGAAACCGCGCCGTGGAAGCAATAAACGCCGGAGACAGTGCCTTCATAAAACCGGCCGCGGAACTTTTTCAGAGCGGATTTCTGACGGACTATGCCCGCAATATCATCAAGAGCGACACCGCCGCCCGGATTTTTGAAAACCTTGCAGCCATGTTTGAAACCCGGGAGCTTTCCGATTCCCAAAAGGTTTATGCCACGGGGGTGGCTCTGTCTCAGAATCACAGCTTTGTCATTGCCGGCAAAAAATACGCGTCCCCGGAGGAATTTAAAAACGTCATGGATGCCAGTGCCGCAAAGTACCCGGAGTCCTATGCCAAACAGCTGGTCAGCATCTATGAGGAACTGGAGTTCCTGGTCTTTGCCATCCCCGGAGAACAGGAGAAGGCCCTTCTTAAAAAGCACCTTAAAAACGACTTCGTCTTTTTCGGCTCCGGGGATTACATCTTCAGGGATCGGGAACACCTCCGGAACAGGATCTCCGAAATCGCCTCCGGAAACGCTCCCTGGGAGATCCTGTACCTGGAGCGCTGCTATCACCGCGGCATAAGCGAGCTTGCGCACCGGGAATGGCATGATGACGAACTTCCTTCCCTGCTGTCCGCCTCCGTATCCCGGGTAAGGGAGCGTCTCCGTATCATTATGGAGAACGGCCGGGACGAAGTTCAGGTTCTGGCCGGAGATCTTAAAAAGCTCCCGGCCAGGGCCCGAACCCGATGTCTCCGGGGCATTCTCTGCGAATGCGGTCCGGAGTTCCGCGAGATCCTGTCCGGAATTCCCGGAACCGCGGATCTTCTTAAGGGCATCAAAACCGCTTCCGACTCCGAAATACCCCGGGGACACATCCATATTCTTAACAAATCCTGGCCGGAGCGGCTTCTGATCGGAAATACCTATTATTTCGGGAAGTGGTATCAGGACAATTCCCGGAACAAAACTCCCCTGGCATGGTACTGTCTCTGCCGGGACGGCAAATACGCCGTCCTGATGTCCGTCAGGATTCTCTGTTACCGCCCATTTTACCAGTCCGACCATGATTTTTACAGACGCTTTCGGAGCGATGATTTTAACGAAGGTCATATGAAGGTCTGGAGGGACAGCGATCTCCGGGAGTGGCTTAATACAGTATTCCTGAATGAAGCCTTCACCCCGGACGAGCAGCGCTATCTTGCGGAAACCGAGCATCAGGAATACAGGGAATACCTAGAATGCACTAAAGACGGACGAAGCGGTCATTGGACTCGGAAAGTCACCGACACCTGCCGGGATCGCATCTTCGTACCCCGAGACCGTACCGACATTCTGTATGCGGTGGAATCCGCTTACCGGGATGAAGAGCGGGCTCCCCTGTTCTTCAAGCCCGAAGCTACTCCCTATGCGCTTTCCGGGGAAAACGGCAGCATGGCAGTTCCAGAATGCGACAGAACTGACTGGTGGCGGCAATCCTATAACCTGAATATCTGTTTTCCTGAAGAGCATCCTTTCTGGGATAAGTTTACCCGCAAAATCAGCACTCCTCTGGGAGTCCGGCCGTTTATCCGCATGGAGCTGTGAGTGAAGCCGTACCCGGGTGCAGATCATAAGCGTCAAATCCTCATGGGGAATTAACTCCCGGTTTGCAAAAGGAACTATAATGGATGCCGGCCCTGAGGCCGGATCCGTTATGTTGCAATTTGTTCAGGAGTAACCAATGTCGTCCGCATCAAAACCGCAGTCCCGGTATTCCGCAATTCTATTCGATCTTGACGGCACGCTTCTGGATACCGCCCCGGATCTCGGAAACGCCGCGAGTCACGTCATCAGGGCCCGCGGCATTTCCGGAGGCATCTCCGACGAAAAATCCCGGGAGCTGGCCTCGGACGGCATGCGGGCTCTTCTTCTTGAGGCCTCCCGGGGAACCCTCTCCGCTTCCGAAATCGAAACCCTGAAACCGGAATTCCTGGCATTTTATGAACAGCATATCGCAGATCGCACCATGATTTTTCCGGGAATTCCGGAACTTATGACAGCTCTTTCCGAAAGCGGTATCCCTGCCGGAGTCATTACCAACAAGCCGCATAATCTCGCCCTCGTAATCCTTAAAAAATTCCGGGAAACCAGCAAAATCCCGGCTGTCATCGGAAGCCGTCCGGACATAAGATCCAAGCCCTGTCCCGATGCGCTGCTTCTGGCCGCAAGGGAGCTTAACGCGGATCCGGCAAGGGCAGTCTACGTGGGGGATCATATAAGAGACATGGAGGCAGCCAGAAACGCCGGCATGACAGCGGTGCTGGCCGGATGGGGATATCTCCCGAAAAGCGCCTCCCGGGAAAGCTTCGGTGCGGATTTTGTTGCCCGGACCCCCGGAGAACTTCGGT
>CACYPY010000021.1 GCA_902776415.1 uncultured Ruminobacter sp. | reverse complement strand
AACCTATGGGATTACCGTACCCCTCTTGTTTAAGGAGAACTGTACTTGGGAGCAAATATGAAAGAGTAAGTGGAAAAGATGTTCAAAAATCTGAAAATGTGGTGAGGTTTTGAATTTTTACCAAATTCAAGATTGTATCACCACATCAATTATAGGTTCATGCGTAGGCCCTGCATGTGATATTTCCGGAAAACGGTTCCGAATTTATTGAGGAGACGGGGAGTTTCGGGGTGGGGACATGAGTCCGGGAAATGATGATTCGGATACATCTTCATACCCGTTCATAACCGGAAGTCGGGCCATAAACCCGGAAAACAACTTTCCCAAAACACCGTCATGCAAAAATCACACACCCCGGACGGAAATCAAATCGGAATCCTCCTCTCCGGCAGGGGAGCAGGATTAATCGGAACAGGCGGTCAGGTATTTACGGAAGAATTCGTCAGGAATAATCGGCAGAACGATCACGATTCACCGGATAAGGCTGTCGCCGATTTCCGTAAAAACCGTCGCTTCCTTATGGCTGTTCCAGCCGGGAACCCTGATATTGCAAATAATCCGGCGTGAATGGTATGAGCGGCATACCTTGTGGCCTGATGTTATAGAGGGGAATGTAGTGAACACGCTGACGGCAACATCCGGAAACGCTGCCTTTTTGTTTGCAGATGCAGACAAAAAAACTCCCGGGCAGATCCGGGAGCTTCAGTGAAATCAGAAAGAAAAACTCTTATCTGGCGGAATTCAGAGCTTTCTTGAATCCCGAAACGTAATTCTTAATGGCCTCCAGACTGAATCCCGTCTCTCTCATGATATTGATGAGATGAGTTCCGACAATGCAGCCGTCAATATGATCGATATACGGTTCCACATCGGCATACTCTTTGATTCCGAACCCCATCATTACCGGAATTTTGGAAATGCTTCTGACGCTGTCCAGGTAGGCGGTAGTGTTTTTGTAGAACTCGTTGGCATCCTGGCCGGTAACTCCCATGGAGGAAATGCAATAGGCAAATCCGTGAGCGTTTTCAAGAAGCATTGGAATTCTGTCCCCGGAGATAGGGGCGATGAGCGGCAGCAGGAACGGAGCGTCCGGAATATTCAGAAACTCCCTGAGCTCGAAGCTTTCTTCATAGGGAAGATCCGGAACAATAAGTCCGTCCACACCGCATTCGGCACAGGTTTCCACAAACTTTTTGATTCCGAAGTGGTTGATGGTGTTGTAGTAGAGCATAAACACCACCGGAACCTGGCAGTCCTTGCGAAGTTCCCTCATCATGTCAAAAATCTTGTTGATGTTGGTACCGTTGCGAATAGCCTCAATGGAGGCAGCCTGAATAACCGGACCGTCGGCAATAGGATCGGAGAACGGAACTCCCAGCTCGATAACATCCACCCCGGCCTCGTCCTGAGCCCTGATTATGGAAAGAGTGTCGCCAAGACTTGGCAGTCCTGCGGTTACGTAGGTAATAAAAGCCTTTTCGCCCTTGCTTTTAAGGGTATTTAATCTTTCTTCGATTCTGTTCATATTACAGACCACCTTTTTCGTTAATGTAGCCGGCGATGGTGTTCACATCCTTGTCACCGCGTCCTGACAGGTTAACAATGACCACATCGTCCTTTGTGAGGTTCTTGCAGAGCTTTGGCAGATATGCAAGAGCATGGGAGCTTTCGATGGCGGGAATAATACCCTCCAGCCGGCAGAGTTCCAGAAGCGCTTCCATGGCCTCGGTATCAGTTACAGCGTCGTAGGTTACCCTGCCGGTCTGGCAGAGATATGCATGTTCCGGTCCCACTCCCGGATAGTCCAGACCGGCGGAAATGGAATAAGCGGTCTTGACATTGCCGTCAGCATCCTGCAACAGGTAGGAACGCATGCCGTGAAGAATGCCTATGGTCCTGGCAGACATGGCAGAGGCGTGTTCTCCGGTGCTGATACCTTTTCCGGCAGCTTCCACGCCGTAGAGCTTTACCTCCGGATCATCCAGGAACCCGGCATAAATGCCGATGGAATTGGAACCGCCGCCGACGCAGGCAACCACGGCGGAAGGAAGACGTTTCTCCTTTTCCATAATCTGTCTTCTGGCCTCGTCGCCGATCACTCTTTGAAAACGCTTTACGATCTCCGGATAGGGAGCAGGGCCTACGGCCGATCCCAGAACGTAGAAGGTATCCTCGGCATCTTTGGCCCAGGTTCTGATGGCCTCGTTGCAGGCATCCTTGAGAGTGTCGGTTCCGGAACGGACCTCCACCACTTCTGTTCCCAGCATTCTCATCCTCATGACGTTGAGAGCCTGTCTTCTCATGTCTTCGGCTCCCATGAATACCCGGCACTTCATTCCGAAAAGAGCGGCGGCGGTGGCTGTGGCCACACCGTGCTGTCCGGCACCGGTCTCGGCAATGACCTTGGTCTTGCCCATTCTCCGGGCCAGCATGATTTGTCCGATGGCGTTGTTGATCTTGTGGGCTCCGGTGTGGTTAAGATCCTCGCGCTTCAGGTAAATCCTGGGACCGTATTTGGCGGAGAGCTTCTCGGCAAAATAGAGCGGGGTTTCGCGACCTACATAGTCCTTCATGTAGTAGTCGAATTCCTCCCAGAATTTCGGATCCTTGATGATTTCGTGATAGGCCTTGTCCAGCTCGATAAGGGTGGGCATCAGAGATTCGGCAACGTACTGACCTCCGAACTCCCCGTACATTTTGTTTTTCATAATTAAGTCCTTGAGAATTTACAGGAACGAATCGTTTTGATGTTCATATTTTACTACAGCCGCAACAAGGCTCAATATTTTTTGAAATTAATTTTTGATATTGAAATTAATTTCAAAAATGTTAATCTGACGGTGATGGAAACATATATTGTCAAGGATGCATGCCGGAGGGGTCATGTCCAATGAAAGAGAGCTGGTGAAGGTCAGCAGGATGTTTTACCTTGATTCTCTGAGTCAGAAGGAGATTTCCGAAAAACTGGGCATTTCCAGACCGCAGGTGTGCCGGATGCTTCAGGAGGCCAGAAATCGGGGGATTGTAAAGATTACCATTGATTCCCCGTTTGATCGTGAGGATTATCTTGCTGAAAAGCTGGAGCGGCTTTTCGGGCTGAGAACCGTTTATGTGTATAAAACTCCGGATGCCGAAGGGGATGAGAGTTTTTATGAAAAGAGTGCCCGGGATTTGGTTCCGGCCTTAAAAAAATTCCCCCGGATTGCCGTAATGAGCGGCAGAACTCTCTGGGGAATAGCCCGGATGCTTCCGGATACTGTAAAAACCGGAAACTCCTTTGTCCCTCTGGCAGGGATTTCAGGAAGCCGCGGGCAGTCTTTTCAGGCCAACGAAATTGCCAGGGAGATGGCGGTGCGGGTCGGTGGCGCCTTTGCCACTCTGAATACGCCGCTTCTGGTTCGGAATCCCGAGCTGGGACGGCTCCTCTGCCAGGATCCCGGTATCATGGAAATTCTGGAGGAGGGGAAAAAAGCGGATTTGGCTCTGGTCGGTATTGGCAGTGTTGACGAAAATTCCGGTTCCTACCGGAGCGGGGCCTATCTCAGGGAGGACATTGATGTTCTGAGGTCGCAGGGAATTGCAGGGAGCATGTGCTGTTCCTTTTTTGACAGTGATGGTGTGTTCAGGGAACCTGAAATCTCCCGGAGGCTTATCGGCATCCGGGTCCCGGAACTCAGACATGCTCTGGTGTGGGCCTTTGCCGGCGATGCGGCGGATGTCGGGGCTCTTTCCGGTGCTCTCAGAACACGGAGAGTGAATATTCTTTCAGTTACCGAAGCCAAGGCTGCGGCTCTCCTGAAATTATCCGGAGAGTCCGACGGCGAGAGTGAGAGTCCGGGAAATTCCGCCGGAATATGAAAAAAGCCCCGTTTTTTAAACTGCGGGGCTTTCATGACAGGATGTAACCGGCTTAAGTCGCTTACTGGACGGTAAACGGAATAAAGCTTACGGTCTTTACACGTCCCTTCTGATCGGGGACCATGCTCTTCGGAGCCGGCAGGAATCCGTCAAGAATTTTAAGAGCCAGAGGCTTGTTTACGAGAGCTATTGCCTGTACCAGCCCCTTTCCGAAATCGGATATATCATCGGTTACAATGGGCTTTGAGTAGATCACCCGGTAGTTCCCGTCGAGTTTGGCCAGCTTGGAGGCTTCAGCAACGGCATCGTCAAAGCTGCCCAGTTTATCCACAAGTCCGATTTTGAGAGCCTGTTCACCGGTGTAGATGCGGCCTTCGGCAATCGGACGAACCTGATCCACCTTCATCTTTCTGGCATCGGCCACCATTTTCAGGAACAGCTCGTAGATATGATCGATTTCCAGCTGTGCCATGGTTTTGTAAGTCTCCGGGAACGGTTCCATAATGGAGATCCCCTGGGAGCCTTCACTGCCCACACCGTCTGCATGAACTCCGGCAAAATCAGCCAGCCTGCTGATGTTTCCGGAGATGGCGAATACTCCGATAGAGCCTGTGATGGCAGTGGGTTCTGCCACAATGAAGTCGGAGGCAGTGGAAATCATGTAGCCGCCGGAGGCAGTCATCCCGCTCATGTAGACCACTACCTTTCTGCCGGATTTTCTGAATTCCTCGACTTTGGCTCTGATCTGATCAGAGGCAAACACGTCGCCGCCCGGGGTGTCGAGGTACAGGATCATGGCTTTTACTGACTTGTCGTCGATAGCCCGGTTAAGCTGCGGAATCAGATTGTCACTGGTGAAATCCCAGTAGTATTCCGAGGTCGGAGTAATTTCTCCGGAGCCGAAGATAACGGCAATCTTGTTTTTGCCGGCACTCGTTTCGGGCTCCCGGTCTTTGGTGATTTTAAGGTAGTCATCCCATGCCAGGGTTTCCAGTCTGGGGTAGTAGACCTTGGGGTCGGTTTTCAGGGTAATGTGTTCAGCCTGGGAGACATCCTTCAGGAAGGTGTCGTAATCGGCGAGCTTATCCACAAGGTGACCTTCTTTGGAAGCCCGGGCTCCGTCTCCCGAGGATTTTTTCAGGGTATTGAGATAGCGCTCGCTTCCGAAGACGAAGTCGGCGATTTCAGTGCCGGGCCGGTTCCCGGAAATGAGCTTTTTGTACTGATCCCAAAGGTTGTCGGCGATTTCCTGGTATTCTTTCTTTACATGAGGACTCATTTCATTCTGATTGAAGGGCTCGATGGCACTCTTGTATTCTCCGGCCTTGGGAGTGAACACCGTGATCATGGCATGATCCAGAAGATCCTTGAAATACAGGGATTTCATCTGATACCCCGAGAGATATACCCCGCCCAGAGGATGAGCATAGACGTTATCCTTCACATAGGAGGCCAAAACATAGGAGTTGCGATCATAGGCCTCGGAGTAGACATAAACCTTCTTTCCTTTCTGCTGGAACTTTTTAAGTTCGGAGCCGATGATTTTTGCCTGATCGATGCGCATGGATGCGGCATCTCCGAGACGGATCACCATTGCCTTGATTTTATCGTCTTCGGACGCTCTCTGAACTGCCTTCCGGAAATCCTGAAGATAGAAATAATCCTTGGGCTTATTGTTTTGCAGAGCATTGAGAATCAGATAGGATACGGATTCCACCGGAGGAGCATCCTGTACCGAAGTGTTGATCAGAACCGACAGTACCGGGGATTTGGGATTCTTAACACCGGAGCCGGAACCTGAGCCGTCAGACAGCAGGGCAAGCATGCCCATAAGGCAGAAAAAGGAAATGATTCCGAAAAACAGAAACAGAAAGAAGAAAATATTAAGGAAAAAGTTTCGGATGTAGGTGCATACCGCGCCGACATTGTCGAGAAATTTAAGAAAACCCATTATGAGGTCCGTCCTTATAATTTGCAAATTTGCCGTGCATAATACACTCGTCATTCTAAAGGATTTTTGTAATATTTACACACCTTTAGTACGTCAGTGATTACCGAAAATGATTACCGAAAAAAAAAAAAAAAAAGAACTCCGGACGGAGTTCAAAAAAGACCAAAACAAAATGGAGGCTGTCAGGCTAATCTGTCAGATTTGCTGAGTTTAATTTTTTCTGAAACGATTCAGGAAGCTGTCCAATGGCAGATCCTTCTGTGTGAATTCCCTGGTATGGGGTGATGTAATGTCGTCAATATACTTGGTATCATTTTTGAAAACAACATCGCTGGCGGACGCGGCTTCGAATTTGTCATCGTTGACAGATGCCTTGCGCAGATGTTCTTCGATGTCTGTAAAATTCAACTGGTTTGCAAGAGTGCTCATACTGAATGCATTCCTATAGGGGATTCATGAATAGGTGGTTAACAAAACGTTTACAATTATAACATTGTTTTAGCATTATGTACGTTACTTGTTCACATTTTTTTGTGATGCCCGATGCGTTTATGTTTCGGTTTTTGCCGGCTTCCGGACGGCTGAGCTTAAATAAAACCGAAACTGACAGATCCGGGCCGGAATGCAATTCTGAAACAGGGCGGCTTTCTGTTTTTCGGATCTTCTGTCCCTGCGGTATGCGGTATTTTGGATAAAATGTGATTAATGTTAAATATTTCTTTACCGGCAGGGGACTTTTCATTATAATACTCTCGCAAAATTACCCATTGATTTCTGCTTGTATGCATCATTGATGAGAGAGGTTTTGCATGACCCTTAGAATTGCTCAGGAAGCGCTTACTTTCGATGACGTGCTTCTGGTTCCGGCCCATTCCACCATCCTTCCCAACACTGCTGACTTACATACTCAGCTTACCAAAAACATCACTCTGAATATCCCGATGGTTTCCGCAGCCATGGATACCGTTACCGAGTCCGCATTGGCAATTGCCCTGGCTCAGGAGGGCGGTCTGGGATTTATTCACAAGAACATGTCCATTGAGAAGCAGGCCGAAGAGGTTCGCCGCGTCAAGAAGTTTGAAAGCGGCATGGTAAAGGATCCCGTGACCGTTCATCCGGATGCCACTATCGCCGAGATTCTGGCTCTTTCCCACAAACACGGCTTTGCCGGATTCCCGGTGGTTGATGCCAAGGGGGATCTTCTGGGACTTATTACCGGCCGTGATGTTCGTTTTATCACCGACCTTAACAAGCGTGTTTATGACGCAATGACTCCCAAGGACAGACTGGTTACCGTGAAGGAGAATGCCTCCCGAGAGGAAGTGCAGTCCCTGATGCAAAAGCACCGCATTGAAAAGGTGCTGGTGGTTGATGACGGATTCTGTCTCAAGGGAATGATTACCGTAAAGGATTTCCAGAAGGCCGAGGGAAAGCCCAATGCCTGCCGCGATGCCATGGGACGTCTTCGTTGCGGTGCCGCCGTTGGTGTCGGACCGGCCAATGACGAAAGAATTGCCGCCCTGGTGAAGGCCGGTATTGACGTTCTTCTCATTGATTCCTCCCACGGTCATTCTCAGGGAGTTCTGGATCGCATCAGCGCCACCCGCAAGGCTTATCCGGATTTGGATATTGTAGCCGGCAATATTGCCACCGCCGAGGGCGCGCTGGCAGTCGCCGAGGCCGGAGCCACCACCGTCAAGGTCGGTATCGGCCCCGGTTCCATCTGCACCACCCGTATTGTTACAGGCTGCGGCGTGCCTCAGATTACCGCCATTGACAATGCGGTCAGTGCTCTGGCCGGTTCTGATGTCAAGGTTATCGCTGACGGCGGAATCAGATATTCCGGAGACATCGCGAAGGCACTGGCTGCCGGTGCCAACCTGGTAATGGTGGGTTCCATGTTTGCCGGTACCGAAGAGGCCCCGGGAGAAATCGAGCTGTTCCAGGGACGTTCCTTCAAGTCCTACCGCGGCATGGGTTCCCTGGCTGCCATGTCCAAGGGCTCCGCGGATCGTTATTTCCAGTCCGACAATGCCGCGGAAAAGCTGGTTCCGGAAGGAATCGAGGGCCGGGTTCCCTACAAGGGATTCCTGAAGAGCATTATTCATCAGCAGATGGGCGGTCTCCGTTCGGCCATGGGACTTACCGGCTGTGCCACCATTGATGAGCTTCGCACCAAAGCCCAGTTTGTGCGCATTACCGGTGCCGGCATCAAGGAGTCTCATGTCCATGATGTTACCATCACCAAGGAAGCTCCCAATTACAGGGTTTGATTCCTGACCGAAACCGGAGTCCGAGCCGGTTTTCGGGATCTCTTTTTCAATCACGGGGATCGGGTGCCGATCCCTTCCAGCTTAGGAAAATTCTTCATGTCAGATAAGAACATTCATAATGAAAAAATCCTTATCCTGGACTTTGGTTCTCAGGTGACCCAGCTTATTGCCCGCCGGGTGCGCGAGATTGGGGTTTACTGCGAGCTCTGGCCGTGGGATTCCTCCGAGGAACAGATTCGGGAATTCGCTCCGGACGGAATTATTCTTTCCGGCGGTGCAGAATCGGTAACCGCTGCAGGTTCGCCCCGGGCTCCCGAGTATGTGTTCCGTGCCGGAGTTCCGGTTCTGGGCATCTGCTACGGTCTTCAGACCATGGCCGAGCAGCTGGGCGGCAAGGTGGAATCCTCCTCCAAGAGAGAGTTCGGTTATGCCCTGGTGGATCTGGATTCCGCAGAGAACCCGCTTTTTGAGGGACTTTCGGATCAGGAACAGAACGGGGTGCGGGAGCTGGAGGTCTGGATGAGTCATGGTGATCGGGTTTCCGTTATCCCCGAGGGTTTCCAGGTTTCCGCCCATACCGAAACCTGTCCCTATGCCGCCATTGTGGATAACACCCGCCGCTTCTACGGTGTGCAGTTCCATCCCGAGGTTACCCACACCAAAAAGGGGCGCGAGATTCTGACCAATTTTGTAAAGGGAATCTGCGGCCTGGAGGGACTTTGGAAGCCTGATGCAATTATTGAGGATGCCGTTCAGAAGATCCGGAGCGTTGTGGGATCCGAAAAGGTGATTCTCGGCCTCTCGGGCGGTGTTGATTCATCGGTAACGGCTCTTCTGCTGCACCGGGCTATCGGGGATCAGCTGACCTGCGTATTTGTGGATAACGGGCTGCTACGTCTTAACGAAGGCGCTCAGGTTAAGGAGATGTTCGGAAGCCGCTTCGGGCTTAATATCATCTATGCTGATGCCGAGAAGAGATTTTTGGACGCTCTTGCAGGAATCTCCGATCCGGAAGCCAAGCGCAAGACCATCGGCCGGGTGTTCATTGATGTTTTTGCAGACGAGGCGCGCAAGCTTTCCGATGTGAAGTTCCTGGCACAGGGAACCATTTATCCGGACGTTATCGAATCAGCCGCTGCCAAAACCGGAAAGGCTCATGTGATTAAATCTCATCACAATGTGGGAGGACTTCCTCCGGACATCAAGTTTGAACTGGTGGAACCGCTCCGGGAGCTTTTCAAGGACGAGGTGCGTCGTATCGGCGTGGCTTTGGGACTCCCTGAGGAAATGGTATACCGTCATCCCTTCCCGGGACCGGGGCTCGGTGTGAGAGTTCTGGGAGAAATCAGGAAGGAATATTGCGATCTTCTGAGACAGGCCGACGCCATCTTTATTGAGGAGCTCAGAAAGGCCGGCTGGTACAGCAGGGTTTCCCAGGCCTTTGCCGTATTCCTCCCCGTTAAGTCCGTGGGGGTTATGGGAGACGGCAGAAGATATGACTATGTGGTTGCTCTCCGTTCGGTGGAGACCATTGATTTCATGACAGCCAGATGGTCGGAGCTTCCCTATGAGCTTCTGGGCCGGGTTTCCAACCGCATCATAAATGAAGTGACAGGAATCAGCCGGGTAGTCTACGACGTATCCGGAAAACCGCCGGCAACCATCGAGTGGGAGTAGCCTCCCGGTTTTTCCGGGGCAGGCGGGCAGGAGACGGCCTGGACGGAAGGCATTCCGGGGACCGTGCTGTTTTGTGTCAGCCCCGGCAATTTTTAAAGGCTGTGCTCAGGCACGGCCTTTTTCCGTTTATACTTGGTATGTTAGTTGGGAGTGATTTCATGGCGGCAATGCAGCGCGCTGTTCGGGAGATTTTTTCATGAGGGATTTTCATTGCCGTCTGAGCAGAGGATTTATCGGGGAACGGGGGGCTGGTCGGGTAATACTTCGGGATCCCGGGCTTTCCAAAAGAGACTACCTGGAGTATCTGGTGCGCTTCAACCGGCAGCGCATATCCGAAAACACCGCCATAATCGACATTACCGAAAAGGGGGAGAATCCTGATTCCAGTGTCAGTCCCGAAATCAGAATCCGGGCGCTCAGGGCTGATAATTACTGTCTTTACAAGATACTCCTCAACAGTCAGTACTCGCTGGGGGTATCCTGCAAGGAACTTTATCCTGATTACTGTGCCGCTGTGCAGGCATTTGCCGCCACCAGCCTGGCGGATTTGGATATCTATGCGCAGAAATCCGGGGGACATCAGAGTCCGGCGGTTCTGTATTTCGGGTACTTCTCTCTTCTGAGGCTTGTCTCTCTGGGCCTTATGCTTTCCCGTGACAGCAGCGTGATCGGACAGCTTTATGATGTTGCTCACCGGGAAAGAATTGACGACAGGCTGCTTAATCTGATGTTCCGGGCCGCCGGTTTTAATGCTTCTGATTCCTGCGGCTTTTATGACATAAATCCCTATGCTTATTTTGCCCCGTTTGTTGATAACCTTTATGATCCCTTCAGAGCCCAGGATGCGCTTTTTGAATTTGTTACCGAGAAGTGGATTCCGGGGCATGAAGCTCATGAATTCTCCATTTATCTTATGAGCAAGTATTATCACGGGCTATGGTGCTACGAGGCGGCGGCTTTGGCCAAGATCCTGAAGATTGATGATGCGGCTCTTAAGGACAATCCCCACTATCCCTATGATCTGGCACACTTTAAGAACGACATGAAATACCGTGTTAAAACCGTCAGAGACGGTCTCAGCCTCCGGGAACGTGCCAGACTGATTCTCAAGGTCGGGCACCGCTGATGCGAGATATCTGGAATCCCTGGCATGGCTGCCGGAAATGCAGCGAGGGGTGTCGGAACTGTTATATGTTCTATCTTGATGCCAGGAGAGACCAGGATGGTGCTGTGATTTACCGTACCGGAGATTCCCTTTTCCGTTATCCCCTGTCCCGGGATCGCAAGGGAAACTACCGGATAAAACCCGGGGAAACTTTGCGGGTATGCCTGACTTCGGATTTTTTTCTTGAGGAGGCGGATTCCTGGC
Source organism: uncultured Ruminobacter sp. (assembly GCA_902776415.1). Lineage (GTDB taxonomy): Bacteria > Pseudomonadota > Gammaproteobacteria > Enterobacterales > Succinivibrionaceae > Succinimonas. The sequence continues at coordinate 21,968 of CACYPY010000021.1, read as the reverse complement.
GGAATGAGGCCTGGCAGATTATCAGATCCCGCCCTGATGTGATTTTTTTCCTCCTGACAAAAAGACCGGAACGCATAGCGGACACCCTGCCTCCGGACTGGGGCGCAGGCTGGGAGAATGTCATGCTTAACGTTTCCTGCGAAAATCAGAAAAGGGCGGATGAGAGAATTCCGAAGCTGCTGGCTCTCCCGGCCAGGCATCTCGGTGTCATGTGTGCTCCTCTTATCGGATCTGTGAGCATTTCCGGCTATCTGGCTTCCGGCCGAATAGAGCAGGTGCTCTGTGACGGAGAAAACTATCCCGGAGCCCGGACATGTTCCTGGGAGTGGGTAAAAACACTGGGCGAGGAATGCCGGAGATATGAGGTGACCTTTGTATTCTGCGGTACCGGAGCCCGTTTTGAAAAAGACGGCAGGCTGTACCGCATAGATTCCCGCAGACTTCAGGCAGAACAGGCTTTTAAGTCAGGGATCAGTTTTCAGGGGCGGGTGCATCCCTGGCGGCTTACGGATCCTTTGGGAATACTCCTGTCAGAAAGCGATCTTGTGAAGCCGGAGTATGCGGCCCCCTGTGAACGGTGCGCCCGTAAAATATCATGTTCCGGATGTTCTCATTGTGTGCGCTGTGCCATGCTGGAAAAATAGAAAAGCAGGAGAAACGCTTTTTTTCGGGAAAGCTTTTCCGTGACTCCGGTCGCAAAAATCATTTTTGACCCGAATGCGGCAATGTGGGGCAGATATCTTCTTCTACAATAACGTTATTTTCGGCATTATATCCGGGCAGGATCCCGGCAAGGTCCGGAAGATCTGTCAGGAATTAATGGAATTTAAGAGGTTTTACAGATATGAAATACAGCATGATCAGCATTGCCGTGGCGCTTGCCATGGTTTCGGGCTGTGCTTCCACCGGAGGGAGCAAGCCTGCCGGCGTGGCGGCATGGCAGAAGCCGGATGAACCCACCACCTGCGTGCGCACTTCATCGGGGAAGGATGTTGTGCTTACGGGAAGCAGCATCAGTCTTCAGAAGAATGACAAGGGATGCTTCGGCGGAAACAGTGCCATGTGTGATATCCGCATGTATCAGATCATGACGGAAAGCTTCAGACACGGCAGCGGCGGAGCTTCCGGTCCCCTGAAGTCATGGGGCCCCTCTTCACATACCGGAAATCTCCGGGGAGTTATTGACAGTCTTGATTATATAAAATCCACCGGTGCCAATGCCATCTGGCTGACCCCGATATTCACCACGCTGCCGGTGGCCGGTCAGGACTGGACCTACGACAAGCTGGACGGAACCGGTTATTATACTTCCGATTATTTCAGCATTGATCCCAGGTTCGGTACCAAGGAGGAACTGATCACCCTGGTAAACAAGGCGCATGCCAAAGGGATGTATGTATTCCTGGACGGAGTGTTCGGCCATGCCAAGGCCAATGTGGCTGTCAAAAGTCCCAGGGGGAATGAACTTAAGCTTTCCATCCGCTGTCTGGATCTTTTCGGGAATATCGACAAGATGTCCCTCAAGCAGGCTCGCTGTTTTGAGACCGAACCCTCAATGCCTTTCCTGAAGGAGGTGGCCTCCTACTGGATTAGGGAAGCCAAGATTGACGGCTGGCGTTTGGATCAGGCATATCAGGTAAAGAATGAATTCTGGAAGGAACTTTCCGACGAGGTGGCCAAAACCTCGAAGACGGTAACCTACAAGATGAACGGGAAGAATGTTCATCCCCTGGGCTACATGGTAGGGGAAATCTGGTCTGAACAGCCCAAGGATATTGAAAGAACCGCTTTTAAGAACAACGCTCTGATAAGTGCCTTCAACTTTCCGCTCAGAGCCGAGCTGGTAAAGGTGCTGGCCTCCCGGGAGAACATTATTGACAGATCCGCCTGCGGGCAGCCTGCCACTGAGCTTCAGGCCGGTTACCGGAAGATGCAGGGCTATACCGAGGGATCCATGCCCAACATGTTCCTGTCCAATCATGATCTGGTAAGGTTCGGGGATCTCCTGCAGCGGGCCCGTTATGAAAAGGAGGGCGTGCACGGAACCTCCTACTATGATGCCCACAGAGCTGCTCTGAGTTTTCTGGCGGCCTACAGCGGCCCCATTACCGTTTATTACGGCGATGAAACCGGTGACGAGACCATGAACTTTGCAATGCAGCCAGACAACTGCGGTAAAACAGATCGCTGTGACGATCATGTATCCCGTACCGACGGCCATGTGGACAGGCTTACCGCCGATGAGGAAAAGCTGAAGAACGATGTGGCTGCCATGCTGAAGCTTCGGGATTCCCACAGGGCTCTCAGCCACGGTGTCAGAACCCATCTTTTCAGCGACCACGGGCTTTTCATCGATTTCAAGAGTTATGGCAAGGATCGGGTTATCTATGCTCTCAACGCCGGAACCTCCGAACGGAAGGTTCGTTTTGAGGACAGCGTGTGGGGCAAACTGGGCTACGGTTCCTGCACCATCAGGTCTCTTAACGGATCCCGGGTTCAGGGTAACGAACTGATTCTTCCCGGGCTTTCCGGAAGTTTCTATGAGGCGCAGTGCCGTTAATTCCCGGAATTAGCGGGTTCTGCCTGTTTTGGAGAATCACTGAAGCAGATTCCCTTCCGGACGGGATGAGAGAAAAGGAAGAAGGCAAGGATATGGCCGGGTTATGAGGTAATCCGGCTTTTTTGTTTTTCAGTGTATTTTAGTAAAAGTGGTAACTGTTAAGGATTTCAGAATGTGAATGCAGTTTATGTTTTTTGAGGAAGATTTTTATGGATTCTATAACGGCAGAACTGGATTTTTTGCACAGATGTATTGAAGCTCTTAAAAATGAAAATTATTCGTTAATAAGAGAGAATGATTCATTAAGGAATGAGAATTCAAATTTAAAGAATCTTCTTGAAAAAGCAGGAGTCGGTTATCAGAAACTGAACGCATATTCCGTACCGGAAGCTGCAGGATTTAATAATCAGCCACCGCCGTATATCCGGAATCAGATACCCGGAAATATTCCGAAGAATAATATTTCAGTAATGTCAGAAGATGATGTGCAGTGTTATTTCAATTATTTCCGGGGCCGTGTTGATGTTTTCAGCCGCAGATGGGTCAGCAGAAAAACAGGAAAGGCCGGATATTATCCGCAATGCTCCAACAGCATGAAACCGCTATGTCCGAAGAAATCCGGCAAATCTGTCAAGTGCAGTGCCTGTTCTCATCGTATGTGGACTCCTCTTACTCCTGCAATAATAAGGCAGCATCTTACAGGAGCAAAACCGGACTCCAGTGATGTCATCGGCGTTTATCCGGTACTTCAGGACGGCACCTGCCGGTTTTTGGTATTTGATTTTGACAATCATGCATCGGGAGATGAAGCTGATGACAGTGCCAATACCGATGACAGCTGGCGCGGGGAGGTTGCAGCGCTTCGGGAAATCGGCAGACAGAATCAGGTTCCCATGCTTGTGGAACGTTCCCGTTCCGGACGTGGCGGGCATGTCTGGATTTTTTTTGAAAAGCCGGTTACTGCCGCTCTGGCCAGAAAATTCGGATTTGCGCTTTTGGAGAAAGGGGCCGAATCGGTCAGCCTGCAGTCTTTTCGTTTTTATGATCGCATGATTCCGGCCCAGGACAGTCTGAATGAAGGAGAGCTTGGAAATCTGATAGCCCTGCCGCTTCAGGGGCAGGCTCTTAAAAATGGCAACAGCGCTTTTGTTGACGAAAACTGGAATGTCTATCCTGATCAGATGGCCCGGTTGCGATCAGTACGGAAGATCTCCGAGGAAATGATTTACAGTTTGCTGAATCAATGGAATACCGCTTCTGATGATTTGTTTGCCAATATAAATCCTTCTTCGAATGATGTTCCTGAAATTAAACCTGTTTCCAGGTCCAAAAAGGCCGCCGCGAAAAAATCGCCGGTATTGCAGGATGCTTCCGAAAACCCCTGGGAGCGTCGCCGGGCCTTTCATGCAGAGGATGTGGCGGGAATTCTGGGCATTACGCTGGTTAACCGGATTTACATAAAGACTGACAATCTGAAGCCCAGAATTCAGAATCAGATACGGCGGATGGCGGCTTTTTCAAATCCGGTTTATTACAGGAATCAGGCTATCGGGTTATCCAATTATGCCAATTCTAGGATTATTTATCTGGGAGCGGATGAGGGCGGTTATATCTGCCTTCCGCGGGGACTTCGGGATCAGCTTCAGGAAAGATGCCGGCAGGCAAATATCCCTTATGCTGTCACTGACAAACGTACTGCCGGAAGAAAACTCGGCATAGCTTTCAGGGGAAAGCTTCTGGATAATCAGGAGAATGCCGTCAATACGCTTTTGAAGCATGACTGCGGCATCTTATGTGCCGCAACCGGGTTCGGGAAAACGGTTCTGTGCTGTAGCATAATTGCCAGAATAAAGCTTCCGGCTCTTGTTATTCTGGAATCGTCGGCACTTCTTGATCAGTGGGTGGCTGCTCTGGACAGCTTTTTGGACATCCGGGAGCCGCTGCCACAGTATAAAACCAAAACCGGGCTGATAAAAACCAGGAAGAGTGTCATTGGTACCATTCACGGCGGCAGGGATACTTCCGCGGGGATAATTGACGTTGCCATGCCCGGTTCACTGTATAAAAAGGGAATGTTTCATGAACGTCTCAGGGAATACGGACTGATTCTGGTGGATGAATGTCATCACAGCGCTGCTGGCATCCTCAGAAGCGTGCTGGAGGAAGTTTCGGCAAAGTTTGTTTACGGAGTTACTGCCACTCCTTTTCGCGGGGACGGTCTGGAAAGAATAAATGAAATGCTGCTGGGAGGGATACGCTTCAGGTATACGGCAATGGAAAAGGCTCAGGAAATGGGGATTCCGCAGTGGGTGATTCCGCGTTTTACCAGAACCGTCTGTCCGACCGAACTGGACACGAGGGACATCTTCAAATTTTATGAGCTTGTCAGCAGTGATGAAATTCGCAACAGACAAATAGCGGATGATATCAGAATGTGCGTGGCTGATGGCAGAACTCCGGTAGTGCTTACAAATTTCAGGAATCATGCCGGTCAGCTTTACGATCTTCTAAGGGATGCGGCGGATTATGTTTTTCTGCTAACGGGAGACCTGAAGAAAGATGAGCAGAATACGATTCGTCAGCAGATGAATGCCGTCACCGCCGCTGAGACCATGATTCTGATTGCAACCGGAAATCTGATAGGAGAAGGCTTTGACTTTCCCCGTCTTGATACTCTCATTATGGCGACTCCGGTGTCTTTCAAGGGAAGAGTGGAACAGTATGCGGGGCGTTTAAACAGGTATTATGAGGGCAAAAAGGATGTCAGGATTTATGATTACATTGATGTCAACATTACTGTTTTTGAAAGAATGTACCTCAGGCGATTTAAGACTTACAAACGCATAGGATATGAAATTTACAGCGATGTTCCTTCTGCCAGACAGGAAGCGAATGCCATTTTTGATGCGGACAATTACAGTTCCGTCTATGAAAAGGATCTGCGGGAATCTTCCTTCAGTATTGTGATTTCAAGTCCTACTCTTTCCGGAGAAAAGGTTTTTCATATGCTGGATGTTTTAAAGCCGCGTCAGGAAGCGGGAGTAATGGTGACGGTTGTGACCTGGCATCCGGATTATTACAGATATGGACACGATGTTAACCGGAACAATCTGCTGGAGAGGATCAAAAATTCCGGCATCAGCATTGCCTATGCAAAAAACGGCTGCAAGCATTATGCCGTCATAGATAATGAGGTTGTCTGGTACGGAAGCATAAATTTGCTTTCAAAAGAAAGTGATGATGACGGCATGATGCGGATTGTTAACAAGAAGATCGCCGCGGAACTTCTGGAGGTGACCTTCAGGAAAGACGAGTATGTGTGGTGTTAAGTGCGAGGGAAGTGTTTCTGTCAGTATCCGGCACTTGATTTTCGTTATAGTTTCCGAAGGGGAGTCAGATCCCCCGTGAGTGAGGTTTGAGAGGGAACGTGCCGGATTTTCGGAATAATTCCTTTTTCATAAAAAAACATCCGGCATTCTGTGAAAACCGGACGCTCCTCTGGTACACCCGAAAAAACTCGGCCGAATGCCCTATAAGGACTGTATCAGATCCCTAAAGAACGATTTAATCGTTGAACTTGTTATCGACATCAACCGGAGGCAGAACACCTATAACAATAAAAGCAATGCTACCTATGAAAGGCACCAGGTTTGCGAGAGCTATCCAACCGGTTAAATTGGCATCATGAAGCCGACGTACCGTAACAGCAATACTGGGAACAATTACGCCCAATAAGGCTACTATGTACAGAGCCAAACCCAGGATTCCTCCGAACTTTCCCATGGCTCCAAGTATTGCGACGATAATCATCAATGCAATAAACAGAATCATAACCCCCAGCATAAAATACCAGTACTCGGAGCGGGAAGCTCTGCCGTTGAAACAGGCATACTTCTCCTTAAGGCAAACGCGCATTGCTTCCATAAGAGTTCTGCGTTCTGATTTTACGACGTTACCGCCAAAATCTTCTTTAATGGGAGAATTGTCAGTCATGGTTTTAACACCTCTGTGTGATTATTTTCAGTACATATTTCGACCGGCCATTATAAGAGATATCATAATTGTAAAAACGTGCACGGATCACACAATTTCAGTACTGACTTTGGGATGTGAAAAAATCAGTACTGAAATTTTCCGGATTAAGTCCCGGTGTTTCCCGGAAGTTTCAGAAGATCAGCTTTTGTGAGGTGTCCGGGGTGTCTTAAGCTTCCGGGGGGCCCGGTTATTCCATACTCTTCATGGCAGCAAGAATATAACCTCCCATGTCCTCGGGGATGATATCCTTGAGGGAACCGGATTTTTCGGGGCCTTCGGTATCCGCCGTCCGCCACACGATGCAGGGGGCCGTTTCCGTCTTCGGTGATGAGATCCGGAAGATTAGGAAGACGGTCGCCGTACAGCTCCAGAATTCCGGAACGTCCGGCTTCCCTGAGTCCGTCTCTGAGCATCCCGATCATTCCGTCGGCATTTTTAAGGTGTCTGAGATAACGGCAAACCGGAGCCGAGAGACCGGAAATGGCAGGAGCATCCCCGGACGGAAATGGCAGGAGCATCCCCGGACGGAAATTCCTGCCGAAGGCGTCCTGGGAGCCACGGCCCGTGGCTCTCCATGGTGATGGCAAAGCAGAATCGGCTTTTAAATCCGGAGTACCAGAAATCCTATTTCCGATGGACGACGGATTTCAATATTCCTACTGCTGATAATGCACAGAAAGGTCATTTCGCAGTGAAAAGACGCACATGAAGGTCAGCGGCCAGTACTCGTCATTGGAGGCGGCAATGCATCATGCCTGCACCTTGAAGTACATCAATACCTGCAAGAAGAACGGCATCCACAGGACGCCATCATGAGAATGTTTGAAGGACCGCCCTTACACAGTAGCGGAACCGGGCTTTATGAAGCATGAGGACGTGAATCTGCCCCGGTATGATGCCGGCAGGGAGGCATCTGCATGATCACGATCGGGAATAATCAGAACAGAAAATACCGAACGAAAAACGATCCCCCGAACATTCCACCACTGCACAAGGAGGCGTCAGTTTGACATTGGTTATTCCGGACTGACCTGCCCGGAATATTACAGAGAACCTTCCCCCAAATTTTAGGGGTGAGGGACGGGCTGTTGGGGGTACGCAATAAGGTGTGAACAGAAACCGGTTGTCTGATACACCCGGAAAAGACATCGGCAGGTTCTGACTTGCAAATGGTGTACTGTCATAATGCTGCTGTACCGGATCTGTGCGAAGCGCTCCGTTCTGATTGTGACCGGAATGACCGGACATTATGATTCGGGAGCGCATCCGGCCAGATTCCGGTATGGTCCCCGGTGGTATGCTATAATTCTCCGGGGACTTCAGGATATCAGCGGATACATGCCGGAGGATCTGACAACGGGGCATTTTTACTTAAAATTGCAAAATACAGAAACGAAAGAATATTTATTCGGAAATCCGGTGTAAAAAGTCGTTTTCCACCGGAATGCGATATAACGAACTTCCTGTAACGGACTTTCTTTGGTTCAGAAACGGGATCTCAGACGGCGTCATACGACAAAGCATGGATCAGAAGTATTACCGGGAGAAAGTCGCCTCCTGAAAAGTCATGATGTCCGCGGGAAGCGGTATTGATCCCGAAACCGGCAAACATAAGTGCCTCATCGGGATAACATTCATGTCATTATTGTCTCTGTTCGGGAATCGGTGCAGAGCGGATATTAATTTTGTTTTTCCCATGTTGTCTTCCTCCGGGAGTTTTTTTGTTTTCGGATGCCGTATCGGGAATATTTGCACGGTGAATATCATGCCTGAAAGAACCATAAAAACAGAAGATATTTATCATCATGATATTCTGAGATATCATCCCCGCACCTTTCTCTTTCTTCAGGGGCCTCCCGGAAGCTTTTTTTACAGACTGGGAGACCGGCTTTCCGGAATCGGATATGAAGTTCGCTATCTTAATATCTCCGGCGGAGATGTTTTTGATCGTCCTTTGTTTTGCCGTTCGTCCTGTTTCCGGGGAAGACCCGAACAGTGGGAGAATTATCTCGGAGAATTCATTTCTCAAAAACGGATTTCCGATATTGTGCTGTATGATGCCGGCGGCTTTTACCATGCCGCTGCCCGGGCGGTTTCCCGGAAGTCCGGGATTCGGGTGTGGGTGTATGACACTCTGAGAGGCTTCCCGGGAACGGTGATTCTTCATCGCGATTTTGACGATGATGAGGCAGTCGTCATTCCGAAAAACGGGAGAAATCAGGAAGTCTGTGAACGGCATTCTCCGGCGTCCGTTTCTTCCGGAGACGGGAGCATGGTTTTTCGGGGAGCCAGTTTTTGGAACCGCCTCGGAACAGTTCTTCTGGCTCCGTTTTTCAGACATTATGTGCCGAAGAATGTCTCATCGGGACTTCATAACGCCGGTGCCGGCATAATTTCAGGCGGGGTGCGGTTCTTTTTTTTCCCTCTGCCGTTAAGTTCTCAGTTCCGGTCAGGGGTGGGGCCCCTAGAAAGTGCCGGATCCGCAGTTACCCTGGTTATCGAATCCTTTGCGAGATTTTCCGGAGCCGGGGATCATCTGGTAATCCGGGGATTTCCTTACGATGGGGAGATTTCCGGAATTGAGATCCTTGTAGCCGATCTTTCCCGCAAGCTTGCCTTGGATTCCCGGATTCATTTTACAGACTGTGCGGATTTCGATCTGGCGGTCAGAAATTCCTCAGGAGTGGCGGTTGCGGATTTTTACGACGGTCTTCGCGCCCTGGAACTGGGGCGGCCGGTAATTGTTCTGAGGCCGGTCTGTTATGCCGCTCCCGGACTGGCGGTGTCTGCCTGTGCCGGAAATGCGTTCAGTGCTGAGATACTTAATGGCTTCTGGACAAATCCTCCGAGGCCGGATGCAGAAGAAGTCCTTCGTTTTTGCGGCGTTATGAGGGAGCGATATCAGGTTTCCGGGAAAGATCTCGCAGGAGATGAAGCCTCCGTGGCACTTGACGCCTCCATGCAGCTTCTGGGAATCGGGGGCATCCGAAACTGCATTATTTTCAGCCGGCCGATTGCCCGCATTAAAAATATCCGGCTTTTTCTCGACAGTGTTGCCATTCCGGCGGTGGTGGGCTGGGGACACAAGCCCACTGCCCGGAGAGCGAGGAGATATGCCAGGAGGCACGGACTTCCCTACCACGCGCTGGAGGACGGTTTTATAAAATCCGTGGCAACCAGTTTTCGGGGCAGAGACGAGGAAATTGTGTCGCTCGTTTTTGACAGAACCGGCATTTATTATGATGCAAATTCCGATTCCGAGCTGGAAAGCTGGATGATCCGAAGTTCGGAATGGTTTACCGAAGATCTCAGGATTCGAAGCAAAAGGCTTATTGACTGCATTCTTGCCGGCAGAATCGTAAAATACAATGTGCTGGAAAACGGGGATACGGGAATTCCGGAAAATATCCCGGACGATGCCATTCTCATTATCGACCAGACTCTCAATGATGCCTCGATCCCCCAGGGAAATGCCGATGCGGGTACTTTTCGGGAGATGCTTGAGGATGCCGTTGCCGGGGTCGGAGCCGGCAAGGTGTATGTTAAGGAGCATCCCAATGTGGTTTCCGGCATGGGGCGGGGGTATTACAGCATTCAGGATCTTAAAAAACGCGGAGTGAACATTATTACTTCTGCCATTAATGCCCTGGATTTGCTTCGTAATTTCAGGAATGTGTATGTGGTCACCTCCGGCACCGGTTTTGAGGCGCTTCTTTCCGGATGCCGGGTAACCTGTTTCGGTGAGCCGTTTTACAGCGGTTACGGACTTACCTGCGACAGAAAGAGCTTTGCCAGGGGCAAGCGGCTCTCAAAAATGAAGACCCCGGCATCTTTGGAGCTTCTTGTGGCGGCGGTTTTTTACCGGTATTGCATTTTTGTAAATCCCGAAACCCTGAGAATATGCGCGCCGGAGGAGGCGGTGGAGTACATTCTGGCCCGAAAAAACGGCTGCCGCCGAAGCCGGGGTGATTCTTCCGGGAACAGTCTGCCCGAATGAGGGATTCGATTCCCGGCAACGGAGTTTTTACGGAGTCTTGCATGACAGAAGATTATTCAGCGGAGTTTGACTTTCTCAGTAATAAAAAAGTGCTGGTAACCGGAGGAACCGGTTTTGCGGGACGGCATCTTCTTCCGATTCTGGTGAAATCGGGTGCCGTGGTAACCTGTGCCGTGCGTGCCTCTTCTGACACACGCGGTCTTCCGGAAGGCGTAACGGCGATAACTGTGGATTTTGCGACCGGGCAGGGGCTTCAGGAGGCCATGTCCGGTCAGGATATCGTTATTCACATGGCGTCGCTGCTTTTTGGTATTACGGGGCAGGATTATCTCAGAACCAATGCCCTCATGGCGAGACAGCTGGCATTTGCCGTAAAGCGGCTTCAGGAGGAGGGAAAAATTAATTCCGGATTTCGCTTTGTGCTGGTATCGAGCCAGGCGGCCACCGGTCCCTGCGCCGCTGCTCCCGGGACTCCTGACAATGCCGTGCCGTTCCCGGTTTCCTTCTACGGATGGTCAAAGCTTTTTGCAGAGGAGATTCTGGGAAGAGAACTCGGAGAGGCCATGGTGACTCTGCGGCCGCCGATTATTTACGGATCCGGGGATCGGGGGCTCCTTCCCATGTTCCGCGGCGTGAAAAACGGTCTGGCCTTTTGTCCGGGGTTTTTGCGGAAATTTTCAGTAAGTGCTGTTCATGCCGATGACATGGTTCGGGGAGTGCTCCATTTATGTCATCCCCGGGCGCATGGCGTTTATCATATCAGCGATGGAAATGTCTATCGCATGGACGAATTTTACCGCGTCATGGGGGAGGCCTTTAACGATGTTCTGGGAAGACAGCGACGAACTCTGATTTTTCACCTTCCTAACGTGGTTCTGGCTGCTTCGGCTGCGATATCTTCATTCTATGGATTTGCAGCGGATTCTGTGCTCCGCCTTGGCGGCGGCAGAGGACTTTCCCGGCCGCCTCAGTGGAATCTGGACAAATGCCGCGAGGCCTGTCAGGACGGGTGGGTGTGTGACGGCAGCCGCCTTTCCGGAGAGCTTGGTTTTGTTCCCCGGATCACCCTTAAGGAAGGCATGACAGAGGCGGTGCGGGGGTATCTTCGCGACGGATGGCTGTAGATTTCGGGAACCATTACCGGGAATGCGGATAGAGACATCCCATAATAACAGGGTGCCGGCTTCCGGTAATGCAGGTCATGTTCACCGGAATTCTCTTCATAAAACGGTATCCCAGCCAGGCGAAGGCAAAGCCCTCAAGAAAATCCGGATCGATGCCCAGATCCTTAACCGTGGCAACCATGGCATGTCCGCGGTCTCGGGCCAAGACACCGATTCTTTTCATAAGATGGCTGTTATGACAGCCGCCGCCGCAGACATAGACAGATCCCTTTGCCTCCAGAAAATCCAGTCCTTCGACAATGCTCCGGGCGGTGAGTTCGCAGGCTGTGGCCAGCTGGTCCCGCGGCGGCATGATCTCAAATCCCGGAAATTTCATGAGAAAGTCTTCGTTAAAAAGCTCCCGCCCGGTGGATTTGGGAGGTCGGACCCTGAAATAGGGATCCTGAAGGAAACAGCGGAGAGCGTCTTCGTTTACCGTCCCGGCTGAGGCAAGAAGTCCGTCCCGGTCGCACGGGATATTGAACAGCTTCTCTGCCAGAAGATCCGACAGGGTATTTCCGGGGCCCAGGTCATATCCGGAGGTTTTTCTGCCCGGAATCAGGGCTGTTACGTTGGAGATGCCGCCGATATTGACAATGAAGCGGTTTTCCTTTTCCGAGCCCAGAATTTCCTGATGAAAAGCCGGAACCAGCGGGGCTCCCTGACCACCGAGAGCGATGTCGGCGGAGCGGAAGTCGGCCACCACGTCGATACCTGAAAGTGCGGCCAGAAGGGCGTGATTCCCGATCTGAACGGTAAAGCCGTTTTCCGGTTCGTGCCTTATGGTCTGACCGTGAGAGGCCACGGCTGTTATGGCTTCCGGGGACAGCCCGTTTTTCTCAAGGAGGAGCTGTATTGCCTGAGCCGCCTTTTCGGCGTAGCGGCATCCGGCGATCCCGGCCCGGTGGATTTCGTCATTTCCCGGCGATGTCAGGGATCCGAACATCCGGCGCTCCTCTGGAGACCAGTCCAGCGCCACTCCGGAAAGGTATTCCGGTTTCCGGTTTTCGGAAAAATCCGCCAGCACGCAGTCAATTCCGTCAATGCTGGTGCCGGACATGAGACCAATGTAGTACGCCATAAATCATCCTCCCGAAACTGATATATCCGGAGGCATACTATCTCATATCACTGCAAAATTCAAAGCTCCGGGCGTGCCTGATAACCTTTCCCTGTTTTCCGAAAACCGCGGGCTGTTACTGTCCGCACCTTCAGGAGCGTTTTCTGTTTTTCCTGTAATCGGAAGACGGATCAGGTATAATGCACGGGTGATTTTGCGTACCGGGCAAACCGGTTTCAGGCCTGCGCAGGCAAGATATATTGGAGTTAAGGAATCGATGTTGTCAGTTGACGAAGCTTTGGCAGAACTAACACGCGGCTGTGAGGCCGTAATCCCGGAAGAAGAGCTCAGGAAGAAGCTGGCAGAAGGGCGTCCTCTCAGGATCAAGCTGGGGATGGATCCTACCGCTCCGGACATTCATCTGGGGCATACCGTGGTTCTGAACAAGCTTAAAACCTTTCAGGAACTGGGACATCAGGTAATTCTGCTTATCGGGGATTTTACCGCCTCAGTGGGGGATCCCACCGGAAAGAATGCCACACGTCCGCCGCTTTCCCGCGAAAAGATTGCGGAAAATGCCAGAACCTACGCCGATCAGGTGTTTAAAATTCTGGATCGTGAAAAAACGCAGATTGTTTACAATTCCGCATGGCTGGGCAAACTTGGAGCTGACGGCATGCTGAAGCTGGCCTCCAGGCAGACTGTGGCCAGAATGCTGGAGCGAGATGACTTCAGGAAACGCTTTGATGCCGGACAGTCCATCGCCATTCACGAGTTTATCTACCCGCTGCTCCAGGCCTGGGATTCCGTGGAGCTTAAGGCTGACGTGGAAATGGGCGGAACCGATCAGCGCTTTAACCTTCTTATGGGCCGCGAGCTTCAGAAGGAGGAGGGCATGGAGCCGCAGGTGGTCATGATGATGCCGCTTCTGGTGGGGCTTGACGGTGTCAAGAAGATGAGCAAGAGTGCCGGGAACTACATTGGCGTTCATGATGCGCCAAATGACATGTTCGGCAAGATTATGAGCATCAGCGATGATCTGATGTGGAACTATTACGATTTGCTCAGCCGGGCCAGCATTGCTGAAATTCAGGGCTTTAAGGACGGCATTAAAAACGGTACCGTGAACCCCAGAGACGTTAAGGTAAGACTGGCGAAGGAAATCATCGCCAGATTCCACTCCGCGGAGGATGCAGACAGAGCCGAGGCCGATTTTGTGGCCCGTTTTTCCAGAAATGCCATCCCCGATGACGTTCCCGAGGTTTCCGTAAGTCTGGAAGGCCAGGAGTCCCTGAAAATCGGGGTGTTCCTGAGACAGGCCGGTCTGGTTTCCTCGGCATCCGACGGCATCCGCATGGTGAAGCAGAAGGCGGTCAAGTGCGACGGAACCGTGATTCAGGAGCCTGACTTTCTGGTGGAAAAGGGGGTTCATGTCTGGCAGGTAGGCAAACGCCATTTTGCGAGAGTTACCCTGGAATAGTTTGCTCCCGGTTTAACCGCGGCGCAACCTGGAATATTTCATGAAAGAAGGGGACATTTCTGCCGGAATGTCCTTTTTTGTTTTTTCTTCCGGGAGTCTTCGGTTCCCGCGGTTATTCAGGTGGCCCGCCGGGCGGATTTCCGTTTTTTTGCTTTACTCTCCAAAAGTGAAGCGCATTTCTTCATTGTTCCCGGGATCCCGTGCTATATTCGTCAGGTTTATTCGGGACTTTGCAGTTCGGAACCGGGATTCCCGGTGCTGTCCGGAGACGGATTTTTCTGTTCTGGCACTGTTCTTGCTTGTAATCTGATGCCGATAGTTGGAGTCAAATAACAGACGGAGCAGAATTATGAGCAATACAATAGATGCCGGTTCCATTCTTATGAACATGAACAGAATGAGCCTGGAGGCAGGGAACGGACTTAACGGTTTAAGTCAGATCAATGCCGGCAGCTCCGGAGTAAAGGAGACTTCCGGTGTAAAGGAGACCACGGCTTCGGATTTCGGAACTGCGCTGAAGCGGGCCCTGGACAATGTCAACGATCTGCAGGTTCGGGCCGACAGTGCCAGAAATCGCTTTGACTTGGGAGACCGTTCCATGACGCTTGCCGATGTCATGATTGCCAGTCAGAAGGCTTCGATTGCCCTGGAGGCCACGGTTCAGATCAGAAACAAAATGACCGAGGCGTACCGGACTGTAATGCAGATGCAGTTTTAAAAATTCTAAAAAGCGGATCGCGGGAATATCCCGGGAGAGAGTAATTTATGGCCAAGAACGAAGTTGCAGTAGCCGATGCAGGAGATCCTGCTGCTGACGGGGTAAGCGTGACCAAACCGTCCCCCCTGAAAATTCTGCAGAATGCGGATGTCATGCGTTCGGTCATTATCATTCTGTGCCTGGCCATTATGCTGGTGGCAGCTCTCACCGTGATATTCTGGGGGCGGGAACCGGTGATGCGGCCTTTGGGCAGCTACACCGAGCAGGAGGAGCTGAATGCGGTGATCTCCTACCTGAAGCAGCATCAGTACGAATACCGTTTTGACGAGCTTCGGGACGGCAGAAAGAATACTGTGTCCGTAACCGTGGATGATTATGACAGGATCGTCGAAGGACTGACAGTTGACGGAATTGTGTCAGCAGGGCCCCGGGACGGCTCCCAGATTCTCCTGGAGGATTCCAGCTTCGGCGTCAGTGCCAGAAAGGAGGAGGAACGGCTTAAATATGCCCGGGAGCAGCAGATAGCCAGCATGCTGCAGAACAATCGCAAGATCGTGGATGCCAAGGTGCTTCTGGCGATACCTCCCCGCAATGTGTTTGTCCGGGAGGCCCGTCATCCTTCGGCTGCGGTGACTGTCAAGGTGGCCGGATCGGGTACTCTCTCCCCCGGTGAGGTCGATGCCATTGTGGACAGTGTGGCTTCCGCGGTGCAGGGACTGGATCCTTCCCGGGTCACTCTTATTGATCAGAACGGCCGTCTTCTCAATTCAGGATCCATGGATGCGGCTTCTCAGGCCATGAGAAGGGCCACAGAGCTGCAGAGTCAGAAGGAGTCGCAGTACAAGCACAAGATTGAGGAGATTCTGACTCCGATTCTCGGCTACAACAATTTTACTCCCATGGTGGCGGTGGCCATTGACAACGTGGACGAGGAAAAAACCTCCCAGACTTACAACAACACTCCGACAATTCGTTCGGAACAGGTTTCCGAGGAGCTGAATTCCTCAAGAACCCCCAGTGGTGTGCCTGGAGCCGTAACCAATCAGCCTCCGGCCAATGCACAGCTTCCCGAGGTAAATCCCGGTGATGCCGCTGCCACCGGTATCAGAACCAACGGAATCGGTGTCGGCGTTCAGGGAAACTCCTCCCGCAGTGCCACCAGAAACTATGAGGTGGATACCACCATCAGCCACTCCCAGAAGAAGAGCGGTAATATCGAGCGTCTCAGCGTTTCCGTGGCGGTAAATTACAAGGACGGCACCGACAAGGACGGCAATCCGGCCCGGGTGCCCCGGACTCAGGAGGAGCTTTCCAAAATTGCGGATCTGCTCAGGAGCGGTCTGGGAATTGATGAAACCCGCGGCGATACTCTGGCCGTTCATACGGTGAAATTTTTTCAGCAGGATTCCGAAGAGTTTACGGAGACTCCGTTTTATGACCGTCCGGCTTTTGAAAAATCTCTCAGAATCGGCATTTCCGCGCTTATTATCATATCCATCCTGATGTTCCTGGTAAGACCTCTTGTGATGAATCTGATAAATCGCAAGGCCGAGAATGAAAACGCCAAGGAATCGGATCTTGATAACGGCCTGGCTCTTGAAGGAGATGACGATCTGAATCTTCTGGTCAAGAACGAGGACGGACCTTTGACTCTTTACGATATCAAGAACGGACAGATTGTGCTTCCCGAGCTCCATAAGGACGAGGATCTGCTTAAGGCAGTGCGGGCTCTGGTGGCAAACGAGCCGGATCTGGCGGCGCAGGTGGTTAAGGACTGGGTTTCATTGAATGAGGTGAAATAATGGCCGGAGGCAAAAATAACGGCGGCGGGGGTAATAATGCCCTCAGCAAGACGGAGCTTACCGATGAGCAGCGGGTGATATTGTCCTCCATGAGCGGTATTGAAAAGGCCGCCGTGCTGATGCTGAGCCTTAACGAGGAGGATGCGGCCGGAATATTCCGGCATCTGGAGCCGAAGCAGGTGCAGAAGCTCGGTATGGCCATGGCCTCCATGACTGATTTCAGCAATGAGAAGGTATCTGCGGTGCACCGGCTTTTTCTGGAGGACATTCAGAAATACTCCAATATCGGGATCGGATCTCAGGACTTTGTACGCAAGGCTCTTACTGCGGCTCTTGGCGAGGATAAGGCCGGCAACCTCGTGGATCAGATTATCATGGGGTCCGGAGCTCACGGCCTGGATTCCCTCAAGTGGATGGACGCCAGACAGGTGGCCACCATTATTCAGAACGAGCATCCCCAGATTCAGACCATTGTGCTTTCGTATCTGGAGCCCGAACAGAGTGCGGAAATTCTCAGCCAGTTTCCGGAGCCGGTGCGTCTGGATCTTATCATGCGTATTGCCAACCTGGAGGAGGTTCAGCCGGCGGCTCTCCAGGAACTGAACGAAATCATGGAGAAGCAGTTTGCCGGCTCTTCCAGTGCCCAGGCCGCGAAGATGGGCGGTCTCAAGGCGGCAGCATCCATTATGAACTACCTGGATACCAATATTGAGGGACAGCTCATGGATGCCATCAGAGACAATGACGAGGAAATGAGCCAGAAGATTCAGGATCTCATGTTCGTATTTGAAAATCTCATTGATGTGGATGATCGCGGTATTCAGACCCTGCTTCGTGAGGTTTCCGGAGATCTTCTGCAAAAGGCCCTCAAGGGTGCGGATGACAATCTCAAGGAAAAGATCTTCAAGAACATGTCCAAGCGTTCCGCGGAAACTCTCAAGGAGGATATGCAGACCATGGGCCCCATGCGCATCAGCGATGTGGAGGCGGCTCAGAAGGAGATTCTCACCATTGCCAGAAGGCTGGCCGACAGCGGCGAGATTGTTCTTGGCGTCGGCGGCGGAGACAACTTTGTGTAATTGCCTATGAGTGAACAGGACAGCGCTTCTCCCCTGGAGTTCGAATACCTCGGTGATGCCGATACCGGGACCAGCAAAAGGGAAACCAATGCCATTGGCTATGCCAGCGACTGGTATGAGAAGGGGCTTGAAGCCCGGAAGAAAAGTCAGGAACAGGCCCGGGAGGAGGCGGAAATTCGGGCCAGCATGCCTACTCTGGCCGAAATTGAGGACATCCGCAAAAGTGCCTATGATGACGGTTTCCGGGAGGGCAAAAAGCTGGGCTTTGAAACCGGATATGCCGAGGGAATTCCCGCAGGAGAAAAGGACGGCCGTGAGCAGGGCCTGAAAAAGGGCTATGAAGAGGGGCGGGAGTCCGGACTTCTGGAGATGCAGCGGGAGGCGGCCCGGTTTTGTTCCTATGCCAATCACCTGGTGAAACCGATTCAGGATCTTGATGAGGAAACCGCCTCCGAGCTTATATATCTGGCGGGCAGACTGGCCCGGGCCTTTATCAGAAGAGAAGTCGTCAGAAGTGCGGAATATGCGGCTTCCGAGATTGCAGAGGCCTGCCGGTTGCTTCCCGTCGCGTCCGGAGATGTCAGTATCAGCATCAATCCGGAATATATCGACGAAATCAAAAACATCCTCCGGAATCCTTCTGTGCGTCTGGTTCCGGATCCCTCTCTTAAGCCCGGCGATCTCCGGGCCGATGTTGCCATGAGCAGCATCGAGATCAATCTTGAAGAAAGGATTGACGCCTTTCTCTCGGAATTCCTGGCCATGAACCGGGAACGGCGCGCTGATGCCTCCCTGAATTCATCCTGCTGCGAAGAACCTGTAAAGCAGGATCTTCTTGCCGGGCCGGAGACTCCCGGGGCTTCCGATGCTGCTTCTCCGGACGGAAGCATCCCGGAAGCCGTTTCCGAAAACGTCTCTCAGGCAAAGGGAGGCATATCAGCTACAAGACCGGTTAAATCCGGGATATCCCGGGCTTCCGGAGGGGGCGGAACGTGAGTATTCTCGACAGCCTGCAGAACTGCGTGATACCTGGAGGTCCCGAGAGTCCGCGGGTTTCCGGAAGACTTACCAGGGTGGTGGGACTAACCCTTGAAGCCGTGGGACTTCGGGCGGCGGTGGGGTCCATCTGCCGCATTGAAACCGTGAACGGCACGCTGGATGCGGAAGTGGTGGGTTTTGCGGGGGATCGGATCTATCTCATGCCTTCCGAGGATCTGAAGGGGGTGGTTCCCGGGGCCCGGGTTACTCCGGTTTCCTCGGGAAGCACCATTCCTTACGGCATGCATCTTCTGGGACGCGTCATTGACGGCATCGGTCAGCCTATTGACGGACTCGGTCCCCTGATAAAGGATCGCCGGGAGAATTTTGTTCCGGCCCGGATGAACCCTTTGGCCCGCAAACCCATCAAGGATCCCATGGATGTGGGGGTCCGGGCCATAAATTCGGTTATTACCGTGGGTAAAGGGCAGAGAATGGGGCTTTTTGCCGGATCCGGCGTCGGAAAGTCGGTGCTTCTGGGAATGATGACCCGGGGATCCGCTGCCGATGTTACCGTGGTGGGGCTTATCGGCGAACGCGGCAGAGAGGTTAAGGAATTTATCGAGGATATCCTGGGAAAGGAGGGACGGGCCCGTTCGGTGGTGGTGGCGGCTCCTGCCGATGCTTCGCCGCTGATGCGCCTCAAGGGATGTGAAACCTCGCTGGCCATTGCGGAATATTTCAGGGATCAGGGAAAGGATGTACTGCTTCTGATGGATTCCCTGACCAGGTATGCC
Organism: uncultured Ruminobacter sp.; assembly: GCA_902776415.1. GTDB lineage: Bacteria > Pseudomonadota > Gammaproteobacteria > Enterobacterales > Succinivibrionaceae > Succinimonas. The sequence goes on along the minus strand of CACYPY010000021.1, from coordinate 2,299 downwards.
CAGGCGCAGCGAGAGATTGCGCTGGCCATCGGAGAGCCTCCGGCCACCAAGGGCTATCCCCCTTCGGTTTTTGCCAGACTTCCGGCACTGGTGGAAAGGGCCGGGAACGGTTCCGAAAAGCAGGGATCGATTACCGCGTTTTTTACGGTTCTTACCGAAGGTGACGATCTTCAGGATCCCATCGCCGACTCCGCCCGGGCCATTCTTGACGGTCATATTGTGCTTTCCCGGGCACTGGCCGACAGTGGTCATTATCCGGCCATTGATGTGGAAAAATCCATTTCCCGTGTTATGCCCATGGTTACCTCCGACGAGCACCTTAACATGGCGCGGGCGGTAAAGCAGTGCTACTCCCTCTATGAGCAGAACCGGGATCTGATATCCATCGGTGCCTATCAGGCCGGAGCCGATCCCCGCATTGACAAGGCCATAAAAATGAAGCCGCTCATAGACAGCTTTTTGCAGCAGAAAATGAAGGAGGTTATCCCCTACGATGTTTCTGTTGAGGGGCTTAAGCAGCTCTGCCAGGCATTGCTGAAGTAGAGGGGCAGGATGGTGCCGGGTTGCGGGCAAACAGGGAAATAAATCCGGAGTGTCTGTTCCGGAACGGGGTTTATTATGAGCAATGCTTTAGCTCTTCTTCTCGAGAGACTGCTTGACAAGGAGGAGGAGGCCAGGAATGCCTATCTTCTGGCTCTGGAATCCGAGAGAAACTTTAAGAGACAGCTGGAGGCTCTTAATCAGTATCGTTCGTTCTATTCCTCGGAGCTCACGGATCGGGGGCTTCAGGGGCCGGTATCCACCGCCACCTACAGCCATTTCACTTCCTTTATCGGAAGACTTGACAAAATTTCGACGGAGCAGCTTCAGGGCCTTAAAAAGGTTCAGGGAGAAACCGGAAAGCGTCTGGCATTTTATCAGGAGGTTCAGGCTAAAAGAAAGGCCATTGAATTCCTTATTGAAAAGAGACATCAGGAAAAGCTGGCCCGGGAGGTCAGGCAGGAACAGAAAATGAGTGACGATCTTTCGACAAACCGGTATTTTAAGGTACATTCCGGGGAAGAAGAGTAGCTCAGGAGGGGTACGGGCGGTTGCAGGGAGAACGCAGCCGGTAATGAAGCCGGTATTTCGGGAACAGCCGGCATTTTCCGAAAAACTGTTGTTGCAGCCTGGTCCCGCTGGCTTTATAATGGACTGTGCAAACGATTTCAGACGGTGCCGATCCGGTGTTTCCCGGCACCGGTGCTTCCATGATAAACTTCGGTGCCCGCTGACAGAAAAATGTGAAGGGGATCGGGTTTTCCGGGCAGTACTGAAATTCCTTTTCTTCGGACAGTGGCACCTTTGAGAAGATGTGCGCTGGTTTCTACCGCAGAAGAGTGATTTTCAGATTAGCAGAGAGAAGGGGAGACTGTGAGCAGTACTCCCCCTTTTTGTGCCTTTATTCAGGAACGGCTTTCCGGGGCTTGGGGCATTAACGAGGATGAAGAAAGAGGTTCCGGTAGCTCACTTCTCGCATTTTCAATTATTTTTCTCAACTGATATCAAAGCTGGCAAGACTGTTGCATAAGTAATTACGTACGTCAGAACACAGTCATTCAAATGACTTAAGGAAATCCAAAATGATATCAGTAAATGCCAGTGCTTCAGCCAGTTCCGCATCATCGATCAGTGTTTTCAGCAATGTTTTGTCCCGGAGACAGCCGGGGGTTTCTCTGAGAAGCGTAATTGATTCCGGAGACCGTGAAATTTCCGTTACGGATCTTATCGGCATCAATCCTGAGGGCAATACCGCAGTATGCTCCGCCAATGACGATTGCCGTCAGCCTTCCGGATCCGCAGTTTTTCGGGAAGGGGACTTTTATGATCTGTGTGCCGAAACCGGGGACTTCAGTCTCAGACTTTACGACAAAGTCCTTACCGCCGCTGATTATGAACTTTGTGCCGAATAGCCGGAATTGAATTTTTTGCCGGGCTTCAGGGCTGTTTTTTTAGCAGCGTACGGATGGAGTATACAGGGGAGAGCCGGAAAAGGTTCTCGCCTGGCGTTTTCGGAGCGGGAATCCGGAGAGACGTTTTCGGGAGACCCCGGAGCCGGAAAACCGTCTTTCTGACGAAGCGGGTTTTCAGATTTTGTGGTCATAAGATTTTTCCGGAAATGTCGAAAGCTGGCAAATATCTTGCATCAGTATTCATGAATGTCAAAACCCAGTCAGTCATCAGGATGACTTAAGGAATTCAAAATGCTTACAGTAAATGCCGCTTCTTCAAATACTGCCGAATCCGTCCGGGAATGCGA
>CACYPY010000020.1 GCA_902776415.1 uncultured Ruminobacter sp. | reverse complement strand
CTTCAACGTGGCGGTTTTGGCCGGAACCTGGCTTTTATGCCGGTTTTTCGCAGTCAAGGGAGCTCTCAGACGGTTTTATCGCGGGGAACCCCCGGCCAGGCCCGGAAGACTGTTACCCGTTGCCGGGGTCGGCAGCGCTCTTCTGTGCCTCCTGGCGCTGGATGTTCTTGCATCTCCTTTATTGCTGATGTAGGCGTTTTGTGCTGCACCGGGGGCGGTTTTGCGGGGATCGGGAGGGGAGAAGTTACCCGCAGTTCCTTAAAAACCGGCGTTTCCCGGCGAGATTTTTTGAATATAGTGATCTCGTATAAAAAACTTTTTGCCCGTCTTTGGCAAAATAGCAGGATAGGTGGGCTTTCTCTATTATTTTACGCATGAGTTCTCCGGAGCGGAGACGGCGGATAAAAGTCAGTTGTTACAGGGAATTTTTAGTATGACTAGCAATAAGGATACCGTAAACATGCATCTCGCGGCACTGGTACGTGATTTCATCATATACATAGACCACGAATGCTTTGAGCATCCTGATGAACTTCAGCGTTTTCTGGGGGACTCTTCGCAGTATTTAAGACGTTACAACAGAAAGGTGGTAGTCAATACTGATTATGTTTCCGGAGCTCAGAAGACTCTGGCCGACGAGAGCAAGCTTCACGCCAGCATGCAGCGTATCGAAAACTCCGGTCGTCTGGAACGTCTGGACTGCGAGGATATCGAAACGGCGGTAAGCGAGCTTCTGGAAAAGGACAATGTGCTTCTCATCACCCAGAACCGTCAGCTGGCCGATGCCGTTTTCGGGGCTCCGCGTTTTCAGGAGCTGACCCAGCTTTATATCAAAACGATTGCCGAAACCGCCGAAATGCAGGATTTCCCGGGAATCCGCCCCAAGAAGAGTGTTCCCCTGGGCAATTCCCCCATGCAGGCATCCACAGTCAGACATATAATCATTGATGTCAGTTCCCTTAAATTCGAGTGGACCTCGTTTTTCCTCGAGGATCTCACGACCCCCATGGTGCTGAATCAGCATCTTTTTACCATCTATGTTCTTAACCGGCAGCTGGATGCAGCCAGAAAGGAAGGCGAAATCAGTCGCTCCGTTCACCGGATCTACGGTCATTTCAGTCATGAAAACACTGCCGAGGTCAGAGACGAGCTCCGTTTCAAGAACGATGACAAGGCCATTCAGAAGCTGCGCACGCAGGGAAATGTGGCGGTGCTTACCTTTTCACCCGCCCGGGCCGGGGTCTTTTTTAACTTTAACGACGCGGATCTTTCCGGAAGGACAGTACTTCCGGTTTCCTATTCCGACGGAAAGATTTCCGCAGATTTCCAATGCCCGTGGCGTCGGGACATCCTGGCGCTTTTTGAACACCTGGCCGGTGAGGTTAAAGAGGACAGTTTCGACAAATATGAAAAAATTGCTGAGAAGGAAAAAATCGCTTCTGCACAGGAAGAATCGAAGAGCATTCTGGTATCATCTGAAAGAGTTGGCAGCCTGCTGAAAAATCAGAAACACGAACCGGATGACGGTTCCGTGGTTACTCCGATGAACAAGCCTGTAAACAGCGTGCAGATTGACATTCCCGATGCTCCGGAGGTGGTAAATCCGGGACTGGCGGCTCCCCATGTCGACATGGGCACCATAGATCCCGACAAGGGCATCTCCGGACAGATGGATGCCATTATTCCCAGCGTTCCCAGACAGAAGAGCAAGCGTCCCTTTGATCCGGTATCCGGAATGTTTGATACCGGCCGGAGTTCCCAGAAGAACAAATCCCGCACTGTTTCTCTCTTCGGGGATGATGATTCCAAAAAGAAGCCGGTGACCGGATTTTGTGAGGGCTTTGCCGAAAACGCCGCAAAGCCTGCCGTCGCTCCCGAATCTGCCCCCGCATCGGTCTCGTCTCCAGCCGGAGAGCCTCTCCCGGAGCGTCCCGTAAGGAAGGATTTCGGGAAGATTGCGGAGGTGTCCGCGGCAGCCGTTACCGCCATTGAGAATTCCGATTTTCTGAGAGCGGAGGTTAATCCGGACCCTCTCGAAGCCTCCCCGTCCGGGTTTAATGCCGGTTCCCGGAAGCCGGTTTCCGAATCTGATGACCTGGTTCCCGAATCCTTTGTGTCCCTTAATCCTGTTGAGGTATCTCCCGTCGAAAGCGGCGATGCTTTCACGGGACAGGGAGTGGAGATGGAGGACCTGTCCCAGGAAGCCAGAAAACGGCAGGAAAAGCTCGAAAAGGAGCAGAGCGAACGTCTGTCCCGTCCGGGGCGGGTGATTAAGCCCATAGCTCCACCGGATCCCGCTCTGGAGAAGCGCACCGCCACTGAAATGAAAAGCTCCGGCAACGGCAGAATTGAAGCTCCGGCCGCAGCTCTTAATCCTGACGGCATGATTCAGAATCCCAATGCCCCCGCACTTGGAGGCGGTTCCGGAGCGTCCTCCGGCGCCAGAACCGGAATACTGAACCCCGGAGCGCCTTCTTTGGGCGGGTTTTCGGATACCGGCTCCGTTTCAAATGAAAGAACCGGAATTCTGAATCCGGAGGCGCCTTCTCTCGGAGATATGCCGTCTTCCCCGGATGGCAGAATTGATCCCCTGCCGGTTCGAAATCCCGAGGCCCCGTCGCTGGCACCGCTTAATGCATCTTCTTCCGGTGAGGACTCCCCGAAGTCCTTGGCCGGGACCGCTCCGGATAATCCCGTAACCGAATCTGCTGCGGATTCCGGTGCCCCGGATGAGGATCCCGAACTTCTGAAGTCCCTGGCAGCACTGCGGGCCGGATTCCGTTCCCGCAAGGAAAGTGAGGAGGAGCCCCTTTCTGTTCCCGTGACGGAAACTTCGGAGCCGGCCCCGGAGGAGACTCTGATTCTTCCCGATGAACCCGTGCCTCATGCCGTAACGGAGCCGTCCCGGATTCACGAAGCCGCTGAAGTACCCGAAGTTACCGGGAATCATGTTATGACTGATGCCGTCCCGGAGTTATCTCCGGAACCTCTGATCCCCGTTTCCGGAGAGACTTCCGAAATCAGTCCGGAGCCGGTTCCGGACCAGAAAACTGAAAACCAGTCCCGGAAGGATGACCTGATAAATTCGCTCCTGGGCAGGAAGAAAACGGCCCCTAAGCCGGTTACGGATTCCGAGACTCCGCTTGCCGCACCGGAACCGGAAGACGCTTCTGCCGCCGAAGTTTCCGGGCAGGATGATGATCTTCTGCTGGCTGCCGGCGAGCCCGCGGATCCTGCTCCCGCGGAAACCGCGGCACCGGCCCCGGCCGCTCCGGAGTTTTCCAGCAAAGCCGAGCTTCTGAAGTCTCTGGTCGGTACGGTGCCGGAATCAGGAGCTTCCGCAGCCTCGCAGGATACGTCCGGCGGGAGGGGGACCGGTGAAGCCGCTCCGAAGCAGGCTCCCGGGGCCTTTAATATCCCCAAGCCGGAAAAGAAGAAACAGGAAGAGGAAACCGAGAACGCCTACGGACACCGCAACCTTAAGCTCAAGGGCAGCGCAGTGGGCTTTACCCTGCCGCCGGAGCAGCAGGCCCGGCTTGAGAAGCGCCGGGAGCAGGAAAGACTGCAGCGTGAGGCCGAGGAGAAGGCCCGTCTTGAGCAGGAGCAGGCCGAGATCCGGAGACGCGAGGCTCTTGACCGCTCCCGATCCGAGGAGCTCCGGAAGAATGCGAAGAGCTTCTCCGAGGTTCCGGAATCCGAGCTGGTGGTTAAGGACACCCTTAACCCTCTGATGCCCGAGGGGCGGCAGCTCAACACCGGGAAGCCCGATGTGGCCCTTCATGGCGTGCAGGATGACACTCCGGATGAGCTGGCCATTACCGAGGAGGAGGCCCGGCTGCGCGACAAGTACCGCGCCGAGGCCGAACGCCTGGCCCGGGAGGAGGCAGCCCGCAATGCACCGAAAGTTGACCAGGAAGAGCTCTTCAATGATCTTATGAAGAAGAATTCCTCTATCAAGGAACAGCGCGAGGAGGCCGAGAAGGAGGCCAAGAAGGAACGGAAGCGCAGCATTCTCGATAAATTCAAGAAGAAGAATGAGGAGCTGGAAAACAAGCAGCGTTCCCGTGCCGAGCTGGATTCCGTTGAGCCGCCGGCTGCCGAATCTTCAGTTAAGACCGAAAAGGCTGAAAAGAACGGACGCAATATCGAGCTTAAAGGCAATACCACCGGCTTTACTCTCAACCAGAATCAGATGGACGCCATTGAGAAGAAGCGTGCCGAGATCCGCGATATCGAGGAGAAGGAACGTCTCCAGAAGCTGGAGTGGCAGAAGCCAAAAGAAAAGCATGCCCCTACCAATTTCCAGCTTACCGAGCAGGCCTCAGTGTTCAAGATGAACGAGGAGGAAAACGAGAAGTTTGCCAGGAAGCGCGAAATCAACAAGATGGCCCGCGGCGATGCCGCTCAGGCTGAACAGGACAGACGCGACAGGGAGCGTGAGGACCTTCTGCGTCAGATCAACACCGTCAAGGCTATCGAGGAGTATGATCTTGACGGGCAGACTTCCGACTTCGTGTTTGATCCCACTCAGGTGAAGTCCGCCGAACCCGCGGATCCCGATGAGTTCATTATGACCCCTGAAAGACAGGAAAAGCTGCGCCGTTTCGAGGCCAGTCAGCGTCCCGAGGTGGAGGTCAAGAGGGAACTCGGCGGGGCCAGTATGTTCCGCAGCGAAGAAGGCATGGTCAAGAAGCATCGCTCCGGAGCCGGTCGCAGAACCGGTGTGGTTAAGGGCTTTGATGCCGGTCTTCTCAGCGATCAGCGTCAGAAGGTGGTGCGCGCCGTGACCAACGAAGAGCGCAGCGTCCAGGATCTGGCTGCGGTGGATCGCGCCATTATGGAAAGGGTTACTGCTCTTAACCGGCAATCCGCCGAACAGCCAAAACCCCAGATCCGGACTACCGTAACCCAGGCGGTGGAGTCCCGCACCGTGGAGGTGGTGGCTCAGAGGAGTCTCTCATCCGGTGCACATGTTTCACTGGATGTTTCCCGGGAGGCCCCGGACAATTCGGAGCTGGCCGTGGAGACTCCCGAAAAATCCGCCATCCCTGAGACTGCCGTCCCCTCATCCTCTCAGGAGACTCTGGAGCCCAGGGCCGCGGAGGAGGCTCATACCACTGTGGGAGGGACTCATGAGTTCGGCTATACCGGCAAGCCCTACAAGCCTCCGGTAGATTTGGGCATTATCAGCATCCCGACTTTCGGGGATACTGTTATCATCAATAACCAGCGGCGTACTTTGGACAAGCCTCTTGTAATGAGTCAGAGTCTGGCTATTTTTGAGAACGACGAGAATACCGTGATCCGGATTTTCGGGAGCGGTGTGCTCAATGCCAACATGATCGCCAAGCTTCTGGCCATGATTGAGACCCCGGTTTCCATGAAGGGTATCGACTGGCCGCTGACTCTGGCCAAGAACGAGTCCGGAGATATCGTGGGCTGCGTGCTCAGCAAGGAAAATACCACCTCGCTTCAGAGTCTCTGCAAGTCCCTGGATTCCTCCTCGTTTGTCATCATCAACCGCAAGAATCTGGTGAAGATGGCCGTCAATCTGGTGGAAAAGGTGGTGGCTCTCAACAAGATGAAGATCTTCATCGGCGAGGGCGACATGAATTCCATCGTGGTGGACGGGGATGACGAGGTTTCCTTTGTTAATATGGAACGCTGCCAGATCGGCGATTATCTCTACTCCAGAATGTCCAGCGGCATCGTGCCTCCGGAGCTCAATGATGAGGAGCAGAACTGCGCCGACGAGCTTTCGGATCGTTATGTGGTGGCCGAGGCGCTGTTCCGCATGTTCTTCCTGGGACGTGCTCCCTATGTAATGAGCAAGCGGCAGGGCGTTCTCGAGAATCAGTACTCGGCGTTCCGGTTCCCGACCAACTATTATGACGAGATGACCGCTCCCAAGGATATCAGTCTCTATATCTGGAGCTTCTTCCCGGAATATATCAGAAAGGCCTTCATTGATACCCTGAACTACGGCTATCATAACCGCGAGCTCCGGGTGGACTGCATCCGCTGGCTCTTCTTCCTGAAGCGCTGGCTGGATGACTTCGATCAGGACAAGCTGTCTCCCATGGCTTACGAGATCAAGCCGTCCCGCATGAATATCGGCAATTCCTCGGAGATGGTGCCCTGCAAGATCTGCAAGTGTCCGGTAACCAAGACGGAAGCGGTGGCCACAGACGGTCTCTGTCACCATTGCTTTACAACCCGCGGCAAGATGCATGTGTGCGACTGCTGCAACCGGGAATTTTTGGTGAGTTACCGGGATCTTATGGTGGGAACTGACGAATCCCGCAGGATCTGTCATGACTGCCGGGTGAAATTCCACAGGATCAATGCCATTGTGAAGTGCCACAGCTGTTCCCGGAACTATACGGTTTCGGACGGGGATCTGACCATGTTCGGAGAACGGGTTTACAGTACCTGTCCGGATTGTCTGAAGAAGATCCGCGCCAAGGAGGCCCTCGGCCTTGCCAGCGTTCCCGAGAATCCGGGCACTGTAAAGATTTCGGGTAACCGGGACGTGATTAACGCCCTGATGTCCGGAAGAAACGGCAGTTCGGCTCAGAAACCGGAATCCCAGGAGGATGCAGCTTCCTGAGCAGGAGACAAATGATGTTCCCCCGGCGAGCTTTTATTAAAATGTTCGGGTCGGGGGATTTTTTATGTGCCTTTCGCAATAATGCCATATTTTTTGCGGAGATGTTTGACGGCAGGCCCTTTCGGGATCATAATTGTCACAGTTGCGCTGTACTTCCGGCTTTTGGCGCGGCTTATGAGCGTTATAATGTTGCGGGATTGGTCTCATGACCGGTCAGAAAATTCCGGTTCGTTTTGGGATGTTTGAAATTGATTAGTTTATACCTTGTTGACGATCATGATCTGGTTCGTGCCGGTATCAGAAAGATTCTGGAAGATTTCAGGGGCCTTAAGGTTCTCGGTGAAGCTACCACCGGCGAGGAGGCTGTGGCCTGGTGCCGGGAGCATCAGGTGGATGTGGTGCTGATGGATGTCAGCATGCCGGGAATCGGCGGTCTGGAAGCCACCAAGCGCATTCTGCGCTACAATCCCGACAGCAGGGTACTGATGCTGACCGTTCATACCGATGACCCGATTCCGGCACAGGTGCTGAAGGCCGGGGCTGCGGGGTATCTTACCAAGGGGGCTGCTCCCGAGGAAATGCTGAAGGCCATTCAGGAGGTTTATGCGGGAAGACGTTACCTGGAACCGGACATTGCGCAGCGCATGGCGCTGGAACGCTTCCCGGGGAACGGCAGGCATGAAGTGGGTGATGACTGCAATCCCTTCGGAATTCTGGCCGAGCGGGAATATCAGATCAGCGTGATGATTGCCCAGGGCCACAAGGTCAGCGAGATTGCCGACAAGCTGGCAATCAGCCCCAAGACGGTTAATTCCTACCGTTACCGGGTGTTCAAGAAGCTGGGGATCAGCGGCGATGTGGAACTGACCAGACTGGCGCTTCGCCACAGCATTGTACCCCGGTAGAATTCCGGAAAATCTGAAGCAGCAGGCGTCGGGGGACGCCTTTTTATATTTCTGAGATTTAATGAGCCCCAAAGAAGCCCCGGGAGGGAAATTTCTTTCCTGTGCCGAAAATATCCGGGAGCTTTCAGGCGTTTGTCTCACCCCCCGGATGTGTCGTTCCATTCCTCCCAGACAAGTTCGCCATAGGCATATACGATTATGAATTTATGGAGATTGGGAGTTTCCTTCAGCCGATCATCTGTCAGGTATTTTGCCAGCTGTTCCCGGGCTTCCTGTTTTGCGGCGGCAATGTTTCGGGCTTTGGTGGCGGCATCATGTTCGGCGGTTTCACGCCGGTACTTAAACTCTATCAGATATGAAGGGCGCTGTTCGTTGCTGTTGAGAATTACCAGGTCTGCCCGATCCCGGGTCCTGACGCCGTGATGTCTGATTTCGTATTCGGTGGTGATTTCGGAATTTTGCAGGTTCGACAGAATCAGAGTTCCGGCAATGGAGACAATGGCGCGTTCGGTGACATCCTTTTCATTGGCGGGAATGATGCCGGAAATGATCTCACTCATACCTGATATAAGAGGCCTGATATCGGCAGTTGTTTCGAGATCCGGCAGTGATTCGTCTGCCTCCGAGAGAATTCCATCATTAAAGAACACGCTTAAATAATATCTGGTGAACAGCTTCCTGTAGCAGAGATTCGGGATCCTGAAAACCACTATTCCGGATTCACTGCTGTTCAGGGTCAGGTATCCCAGATAATAAAGCATTGAAACCCCTTCCGCCAGGGAAAACGGAACCCCGATGTTGATGTTAAGATTTTTCCTGAGGGAATTAAGCGCCAGGTAATTCTTTCCGGTGTCATCGGCAAGAGCCATCCTTCTGGTGATTACCATACGATCCCGCTCGTTTATGAGCTCCATCAGTTTTGAGAATTTGCTGACATCAAGGTCGATATTCGGATCATCGTACTGATTTGTCATGCAGCCCAGAGACTTGACGGTATTCAGATAGTTGATGCACATGGACGGGTTGAACAGATGGTGCCGGCCGGTTTCAGAAAACAGATATCCGTCGAAGCAGAGTTTCATCCTTCTGAGGAGATCATTTTCAGTGAATCTGCCCTCGTAAAGAGAGAGATCCAGGGTTTCCCGTATGAGTGTCCGAAGCTCCTCCTCGGTAAATCCGGCCATTTCGTTAAATTCCGGGAGGTCGGAGATGTTTTTGGAATCGAAGCCGGAGGTCACGGAGCTTATCATAATTGATGAAACCCCGGTGATAAAGAATCTGCCGACAGCGGAGTTGTTGGAATTGGCTTCCGCTTTCAGAGAGGCATAAAAATTCTTTACGAAGCCGTCGGCGGAGGTCATTTCCTGAAACTGTGTCACGTTTGATGCCAGAATGTCATTGGCAAAATTGTCATATTCGTCAATGATGATAAAAATCCGGTCCCTGTCACGGGGACGGGCTTCCGCAAATGATGAAAAGAACGAATCGATAAGGGCGGCTGCATTACCGGCGTTTTGATCAATTGTAATATGCAGGTCCCTGTATTTTGAGCAAAAACTCCGGATTGATTTTAAAACTTTATTAAAAAAGCTGGTTTCAATGTCTTTGGCATTAATTCCCGAGAAATCCAGTCTCAGGATATAATAGGAATTTCTGTAAGGGGTGGGGTTTTTGCCTATATAGGTATTTCCGAATAATGTTTCAAAATTATCGCCGGAATTTATGTCATAATATTGTGCCAGCAGATCGGTAAACAGAGTTTTACCAAATCTTCGGGGCCTCAGAAACAGGGGAACTTTGAAATTGTCTTCAATTTTCTCAATAAATTTTGTTTTATCAATATAGGCAAAACCTTTCGTAATAATCTCGTCAAAATTGCTGATCTGCTCCGGAAGTTTCTTAAGTTTCATTTGGTTTTCCTGTTTTCTGCCATGATAAACAATTTAAATTCTATCAGATACCAGGGGCTCCGTCCGCAGCTGTTATGAATGAACCTATTTCCCGGTCGCCGGTCTTTCCCGGTCGCATTTTCCCTGTCGTACTTTCCCCGTCACACTTCCCCGCTCCGGATCTGTCCTAAGCCGGCATGATGAGGTCAGCTGCAGTTTATTCTGCCTTCAAGAATATCCCGGTAAAGCTGAAAGTACTTTTCGGCCATGCATTCCGGGGCAAATCCCGGAAGACGTTCCCTGGCTCCGGCGGCGAGCGACGCTTTCAGGTCCGTGTTGCCGTACAGCCTTTCCATGGCGGAGAGGAGTGCCGTGCTGTCACCGTTCGGAAACAGGAGTCCGGTTTTTTCAGGAATTACCACTTCGGGAATGCCGTCCGCGTCCGAGGCGATTACCGGAACCCCGTGATCCATGACATCCAGCAGTACTGAGCCCAGACCTTCGTTCCGGGACGGGAATACAAAGTAATCCATGCATTCGATGTAGTTCGCCACATCCTTTTTGAAGCCGGCCCATTCAATTTGCGGCACGTCTGCGGTTTCGGCCCGAAGAGTCGCCTCGTCGGCACCGGCTCCCAGAAAAACAAAGCGGACTTCCGGATGAGCTTTCAGAAATTCCCGGGCGGCGGCGATGAGAATCCGCTGTCCCTTGTGCCGGTCCACATAGGCTCCGATGTGTCCGAATACCGGATGCCCCTCATAGCCTTTTCTGATTTCCTGCACCCGGGCGGGATCCGCTTCCGTATGGGTCATGGCGTCACGAATTACAAAGATTCTGCCGCTGAAGTTCATATCTCTGCCAAAGCTCCGGATCACGGATTCTCTGATAGCCCGGGAGACGGATACCACGGCAGCGGCAGACCGGTAGACAAATCTGTTGAACATATTGTTTCTGATCGGCTGCGGCACCCGGCGGCATACCGCGAACGGGGTCCCGAAAATCATCCTGTGAATGGCCGCCCAGTGACAGGCCCGGGCTTCGTGAGCCTGAAAGATGTCCGCCGCCCGGACACTTGTTTTAAAGTGTCCCCCCAAAGCACCGGACACCGGAACAATGTCGAGGTCCGGAACACCGTCGAGATATGCCGGGAGCTCGCTTTTCCGGTGGCAGATCAGCACCTGCCGAAGTTCGGGGTGTGCGATTTTAAGATGTCTGATAAGAAGGGCGGTCTGTCTTTCGCCGCCGCGGAAGCCTTTGGCGAGATTGATATGGGCAATGGTGCTGATGGTCATGGGGGATCTCCTGATACTGCCGGAAATCATATCAGAAGCGGCGGTACTATGATACAGAAACAGTTTTCCCGTTCTTTAAAACGGCAGGTACCGCAAAAATACCGGCGGCCCGGATATCGTTCCGCCGGGAGGCATAGACTTCGGGTGCTATTCCACGCTGGTAATCTCGGCTTCTCTCTTGTCGAGACGCTTTTTGCGGTAGCGGCTGTCCAGGAAGTTTTTGCCGGCCACGAGGAGTCCCAGGGAGATAAAGGCCCCCGGCGGCAGAATGGCGATCAGAAGTCCGTCATCGCTTCGGAATACCTGGGTTTTCAGGTTCGTTCCGAGATCCCCGATAAGCTGTTCCATGCCGGCAAAGACCGTTCCCTGACCGACCAGCTCCCGGATCATTCCGATAAACAGAAGCACCAGGGAAAATCCCGCACCGTTGGCCAGACCGTCCAGAAAGGAATGGAAGACGCTGTTCCGGGAGGCGAGGGTTTCCGCCCGGGCAATGATAATGCAGTTGGTCACAATGAGGGAGATATAGAGACCGAGTGCCTGGTAAAGTTCGGGGGTGTAGGCCTCCATCAGAAGCTCCACGCAGGTTACGATGCTGGCGATGATAAGCACATAGATGATGATGCGGATCTCATGGATGATGATCCGGCGGGTAAGCGATATCAGAAGATTGCTGACGGAAAGCACCATTATGGTGGCGATACCGAGCCCCAGGGCATTTACCGCAGTGGCGGACACGGCCAGGAGCGGGCAGAGCCCCAGAAGCTGCACCAGTCCGGGGTTTTTTGACCAGAGTCCGTTTTTCAGAATTTCCGTAATCGTCATGGCGTGTTGTTCCTGATTTGTCATAAGATGCCGCTTTTGCTGCCGTTTCCGGACAGCTTCCGGGAGGCGTTCCGGTTATTGTCCGCAGGACGGGAAGGTTCCGGGATCCGCGTTTTTGAGCTTTTCCAGCATGCTGCCGGTGGATCTGACCACGGCTCTTGGGGTTACCGTGGCGCCGGTATAGTAGTCGAAATCCCCTCCGTCCTTTTTCACATTAAAGTTTCTGGTGCTGAGAGAAGCTCCGGCAAAGCTGTCCAGAAAGCTGCCGTTTGCCCGGAGCACCTTGTCGCCCAGGCCGGGGGTTTCGTTAAACTGCACGATGTCGGCATAGGTGACGGTACCGTCGGTCCGAACGCCGGCTATCATGGTAAAGGGAGAACTGTAACCGCCGGTAACGCTGTAGTTTACGATATAGCCGATGGGTTCACTGCCTTTCCTTACGGTCATAACCTCCATGAGGGTATTTCCCGGACCGGGAAGCACGTGGCAGTCCAGGGCAGGATCGTTGTCAAAGGAGGCCGGATCGAACAGCCTGGCGTATCTGGCGTTCCGGGCATTGATTTTTCCCCGGGCGATGACATCTCCGGTAATGCCGCTTACTGCAAAAATAAGGCAAAGGCACACCAGGGTTACTCCCGACAGGGTGAGTCCGGCCTTGAGATATTTCATTTTCGGGTTTTCAGGGGTATCAGTCATGGTCGTGCAGAACCTCAGGTGTGGAACCGGCGCCGAATTCTCTCCGGCGGGTAAGAATTGAAATCAGCGGGGCTGCGGCATTTCCCAGGAGCACGCTGAATGCCATGGCATCCGGGTAGCCTCCCAGATTCCGGATTATCACAAAAAGCACGGCCACCGTGCCTCCGAAGATCCATGCTCCCTGGGGTTTCGGCACTGCGGTTACCGGATCGGTAATGATGTAGAACGCTCCGAATATTGTGGCTCCGAACAGGAGGTGCCACAGAGGAGAGAGAAAGGCATCGGGATTTGCAAGCCAGAATACCGTAAAAAGTCCGCCCGCCACGGTCAGAAATGATACCGGGATCCGCCAGTCAATAATCCGGAGAGCCAGGAGCGCCAGTCCGCCCAGCAGAAAGGCCAGACCGGTGGCGATATGTCCGATAAAGAGCCAGGGAAGACTGCCGGATCCCAAAGCTCCCTCGGTCCAGCCCCTGACGGAGGCGTCGGGATTTGACGGCACCGGTCTTTCGTGCATGACATCGGTCAGAAAGGTGGGGCCGGTAAAGCTGTCGGCCAGTCTGTAATACTCATTCCGGTCTCCGGGAAGTTCCAGACTTTCCAGTATCGATTCCTGAGCTTCCTTTCGGGCCTGCTCCCGGGAGTCCGTGCCACCGAAGATAATGGCGGCACTTCGGGAAATGGTGAGGTGACTGCAGTTTCCGGGAACCGGAGAGACATAGCTGGTCATCTGCACCGGGGAGCTTATCAGAAGAAACACAAAGGCCGCCATGGCCGGATTGAATACATTCTGCCCCAGTCCTCCGAAGGCATGCTTTACCAGGGCGATGGCGAATACGGAACCGATTACCGAAAGATGCCAGGGCAGAAGCTGTGGCAGGGTGAGTCCCAGGATTACGGCGGTAACGGCGGCGGAGCTGTCCCGCCACAGAAGATTGAGGTGCCGTTTCCGGAGCCTTAGCAGGATGCCCTCCGTAACGAGACAGGACACAAGGCAGAGCAGGATATTGATGAGCACCCCGAAGCCGTAAAAGAAGATGTTTGTCAGCACCGCCGGAATCAGGGTCAGGATCAGAATTTTCATAATCCTGCCGGTGGCGGTAACTCCGAGATCATGCGGGGCGCTTTCCAGGGTAAAGCTGCTGTTCATGTGTTTGATTCCTTTGTGTTTCAGTATCTTCGGAACCTGGCAGAACCGTTATCCGGTTCCGGCCGGGGATCCCGGGATTCATTTTTCCTGCGCCTTTCTGGCTGCTTTCAGGGCGGCCATTTTCTCTTTCGCAATGCGGATTCTGTCAGCCTGGGAAAGCGGCTGATTTTCCTGAGAGGCGGTCTTTTCCTCCGGTACCGGAGCGGGCGTCGGGGATTCCTGTGCCATGGCGGCGTTTTCGGGAGAATTGCCGGAAGGAGACTCCGAAGCTGTTCCGGAGGATGCTTCGTTTTCCGATTTCTTCGCTTTCAGGGCGGCCATTTTTTCCCGGGCGATGCGGACTTTATCCGCTGCGGAGAGAGGTCTCGTGTTCTCAGAAGCGGAATTTTCCATTCGGGCAGGAGCAGCTTCGGAAGGCCTTTCGGGGGCGGCTTCGTTTCCGGTTGCCGCTTTCCTGGCCCTGAGAGCGGCCATTTTTTCCCGTGCAATGCGGGCCTTTTCGGCCGCGGAAAGAGCCGGGGAGTCCTGAGACGCGGGGGAGGCGGCTTCCGCAGGGGCCGGTTTCGGGGCGGCGGAGTTTTTCTGTGCCTGTATTCTGGCCAGGGCTGCTGCCTTTCTTTCCTGCCGGGCCTTTTCTTCGGCCTCGATCCGGGCTTTCTTGGCCTCGAAGCGTTCTCTTGCGGTTTTAAGCTTTTCTTCCTTCAGTTTTTCGTTTTTAACCTCGGCCCTGGCAATTCTGATGGCGGCCACGATACGGATGGCACTGGGGCATACAAAGGAGCAGCAGCCGCATTCAATGCAGCTTCGGAGACCGGTTTCGGAAGCCTTTTTGAATTCGCCGTTTACACAGTAGTCGTAGATTTCATAGGGTACCAGCCGTACCGGGCAGGCATGGGCGCAGCGGCCGCAGCGGATACAGTCCACCTGGGGCTTGGTGCGCTTGATTTCGTTTGCGTCCGGGGCAATGATGCAGTTGACGGTTTTGATTACCGGTACCTGGGTATGGGGAATGGTGAAGCCCATCATGGGGCCGCCCACAATAATCCTGGGAATCTCGGGAGGACGGTAGCCGCATTCCGAGAGGATATATGAAACCGGAGTGCCCAGGTAAACCCAGGCATTCATTTTTGAGGTCAGGGCGTCCCCGGCCACGGTTACCATTCTGCGGGTCAGGGGCTGTCCCCGGAGCACGGCCTCGCCGACTGAAAATGCGGTGGAAACGTTGTGAACCACCACTCCGTAGGCGGTGGATCGGGCACTGTAGGGGATCTCGATTCCGGTGATGATCCTTATCAGGTTTCTGGCAGCTCCCGAGGGATATTTCACAGGGATGGCGGTAACCCGGATATCCTTAAGGCCGGTTTCGGAAATTTTGTTTTCCAGGCTTCTTATGGCCTCGGGCTTGTTGTCCTCCACGGCGATGACGGTGAAACGCGGTTTCAGGATATATCTCAGGATGTCGATACCCCGGAGAATGTCTTCCGGAGCCTCCTGCATCAGGCGATCGTCGCAGGTGATGTAGGGCTCGCACTCCGCACCGTTGATAATCAGAACCTCGCAGTTCTGAGCTTTGACGCTGGACCTGAGTTTGGCCTCTGTGGGGAATCCGGCTCCGCCAAGTCCGGCAATGCCCATGTTTCTGATGTGATCCAGCAGGGTGTCTATCGGAATTTCCTTATAGTTCGGGTAGGACGGGTTCTGATATTCCTCCGCTGAGTTTTCAGGGTCGCTTTTAAGAATGATGCAGGGCTCCGTGAGTCCTCCCGGGTGGGCGATGGGAGCTTCGGTGATGGCGGTAACGGTGCCGGATACCGGAGCGTGCACCGGCACCTGCCGATCATTGGCAGGAGACGTCAGGGGCTCGTTTCTAAGAACATGCTGCCCCGGCTTCACCAGCACCTCGGCGGCTCTTCCCGAATGCTGCCGGAGCGGAATTACCAAGGTTTCGGGAATTCCCAGGGAAACGCTGTGAAGCCCGCTGGTGCCGCTTTTGTGCTCATCGGGGTACACGCCTCCCCTGAAGGAATACAGAACGCCGTTTATGATGTTTTTCCAGTTGCTGTTCATGTCGGTAGCTTCTTTTCCGGTGGTTATCCTGGCAGATCCGGGATTTCTCGCTGATTGTGTCCGGTACCGTCCCGGAAAGCGGAACCGAAGGCAGCCGCCACCCCGGAAATGTTCCTTTCGGCAGATCCTGCAATTTTTGAAATAATGCAGTTTCAGGAGACGGCGATCACCCGGCGTATTGTAAACTTTTCGGGAAAGCATGACAAACAGGAGAGATTTCCGGAAGCCCGTAAAAAAGCGCTTAACGTAAAGGCTTTGCCATTGCTGTCAGGGATTTTCGGAAGAACCGGAGTTTGTGCACGGCCGTTTCGCGGTGCTTTTCCGATTTATTTTCGGGGAGACTATTCAGGAGAACAGTGCTGCCAAATGACAAAAAATCCCGGAAGAGGGATGCTCCCGGGATGTCGGAGTGCCGCTAACGGCCTAATCGGTCAGCTATTTGCTGCTGCCGCTGTCATTGTCATCGTCCTTTTCGATCTTCTTCTTCCAGCTTCCGGCCGAAGCTCCGACAGCTTCTGCGGGAGCCATGGCTTCCATGGTGAAGTCCACCACGGCATCATAGTTGGAGCGGACTCCGGAAGCGGAATTTTTATACCTGACTGCATTATTGGTATCTATTCCGAGGGAGCCGGCTTCGCCGACGGCATCGATGTTGGCGCCAAGGAATACGAATTTCCAGCCGTCCTTCTCCTGATGCTCGCTGACCATTTTTTTGATGCTGTCCTTCCGGTATTCCTTGCTGGCGTTTTCCATGCCGTCAGTGATGATAACCACAATCACCTGGATATCCTTGTTGTTCTGAAGCTCCTGGATTTTGGACAGATTGGTAAGACTTTCTCCCATGGCATCCAGAAGCGCGGTGGATCCCTCGGCAACGTAATCCTTTTTGGTCAGCTCCCTGATGTTCTCAATAGGTTCCCGGTTATGCAGCACCTGGGTTTTGTTGTTGAAAAGCACGGTGGTGACCTTTACCGGCAGCTTCAGATCGCGATACTTCTGGATCATGGAATTAAAGCCGCCGATGGTGTCTCCGGTAAGACTGTACATGGATCCGCTCTTGTCAAGCACCATCAGAACCTCGGCCCGGGAGGCGGTGACTTCGGGTACGGTCTTCTTGTCATCGGCAGGAACCGGAGGATTTTCCGGAACGGTGGCCATGGCGGCACTTCCAAGGAGCAGGAAACTTACGGACAGGAACAGGGATTTGCAAAAGTTCATAACGAATCTCCAAATACACCGGTAACACCGGAATGAGAAGAAAAATTCCTGAGAAGAGCGGGAAATGCAGGAGCGAAATGCCACTCTCCCCGTATATGTCAAGGATATCAGAGTTCCGCGACGGAGTATTGCCGGGACGTCATGTTTTTTGAATTTGTAAAACAATGTTTTAAACAGACAAATTTTGTAACAATTTCCGGAGGGCGGAGACCGGCAGCCGAGGAGAGATAGTCGGGGATTCGGAGGACTCCGGGAGACCCGTCAGCTCTTTACGAAGACAAAAAAAGAAACCCCCGGGGAATGGGGGCTTCGGCATACAGGCGGAGACGATCTTTCTCAGCCGCCGATCTCGTCAATGGCGGCTTTTATGGAAAGACGCTTTTTCAGGGCGGTTACATCCGCGTATATGAAAAAAAACAGGGATACCAGTGAGAATACGCCGTACAGCAGGCCTACATAATAGCCGATTTCATTCGGGAGTATCCAGGCGAGAATTCCCATGCCAAAGCCTCCGAAGATCAGTCCTAGGAGAAGATTCCACTTCAGCTTCTGCTGCTTGTATACGGCCTCAGCCTCAAGACTGGCGTCGTTCTTTCCGGCTGCCTCCAGAAGCTTCTGAGCCCGGAAGGCCAGCTTGTAGGCTTTGGGAATGCTCAGGAAGAACAGCGGCATGAAAAAGTATGAAAGGATGTATATAAGGAGGGAGGAGTTCATTCCGGAGGAGATCTCCTGAGCCTCCCTGATGTACTGAATCTGAGAGGTCTGGTTATTGGTATCAGTCATTTTGCGTTATCTCGTTTTGTGAACGTTTTTATGAAAAACCCGGCGGGATTCCGGTGGAGTTCCCCGTTCCCGGAATCCGAAGCCTGTTCCGGATCTTACCACAAATCCGCCGGATGTTCCGAAACTGCCGGTGTCACAGGTGAAAACGGGGAGTCTGATTTCAGGAGATTTATCATTTACGGGGTTCGCTTCCCTCCGGCGGCAGTCTTTGGGTTTTTCACGGTTACAGTCATTGCCACCGGCATAAACAGTGTTTCTGCTGATTTTTGGAACAGGGAGATTTCGAAGATTTACAGGTTTTGCTCTTCTGTTGTATATTTGAACCGGACTTATGAATGATGCCGTTTAGAAAACACAGCAAGGGAAATAGTTATATGTATTCCAATGTACCACCGCCTCGTCCAAAAAAAGAATTTTCAAAAATTATAATATATGTCCTGCTGTTTGCTGCTGGTATAGGCGTGATAATATTTTCGATTATATTCGATGATTTGCTCGGTAAAAGTGCTGAACGATTTACCTTCTTTATTGGTGCTTTTTTAATGGTAATCGGTATAACGTCAGGCATCAGTATCAGTGATAAAATTACTGACAGAAATCTTAATAAAACAGCTCAATCCTTTGAGGATCTGGTGCGTTCCGGAAAATATTTTTCCGGAAAGACCTGGCTTAGAAAATATCAGGATTTTTCTGCAAATCATCCCGTTCGCAGATTATTCATGCCATATTTGGTTTTGGATCTGAGTTTTCGTTATATCAAGAAAAGACTTGTTAAATATTTTTTTGTTTATATCTTTCTGATTCCTCCGGTATTTTTCGTCATATCCGTTCAGATTATGCGGTTTCTTCTGCCGGAGAACCTCAGCTCCGGAGCTCAGACATGGACAATGATTCTTACCGTTACCGCCGGAGAATTCCTCGGTATTGCGCTGCTGTGGTTACTTTCTCTGCGTGTTTTCCCCGGGTGGCTTGCCCGTAATCCGGAATACCGGAAAAGAATCAGGGAGATCAGGGAATCATATAAAAATGGATATGCTTTTACAAATTTCTACAGCTGTGCAGTGATAAGCGACAGTTTTGTTCATGCTTATAACGGTATTGATTTCTATACTGTGCCCAGAAATATGATAAAAAAAGTCGGATGCTATGTTGAAAGAGTTGTGACTTTTCAGAGAAGAAAATCCGGCGGCGGATATCATGAAGATAAATATATCTTCCACATCGTATTTTCAATGAGTGATGATATAATGTATAAAAACAGTATCAGAATTCCTCTGGATCAATTTCAGGTAAAAATGATTATGGATGTGTTTTTCCCGAATATATCAGATCCGGAAAATATTGTTTATGAATCTCACAGAAAAAATCTTTTTGATTTTGAAATTGATGCCGTCAGAAAAAATTCAAGGCCGATATTTGATGATTAGGATATAAACTCCTGCACCTTCGCTTCGGGAACACCGGCTCTTATGGCACTCTTCATTGTCTTTATCCAGGTGCTTGTTCATCCTCCCGACAGCGTTTATGTGAATGGCGGGAAATCTCTCGGAAAAAGGTATAATGAGAAAAAGTGTGAAGACGAGCTGCAAATGAAGCTGCATTCCGGACAGGGAACCCGGGGTACCGATCTCCGTAAGAGCAGCACAGTTCCTTCTGACGCATCAGCGGCTCCCGAACGACGGAGGGTTTGGTATGAATTTAAGAAGGTTTGCCGGTAACTGGAGTCTCCCGCTGGCAATTATCGTCGGAATTCTTTCCTATCTCGCTGTCCGTTATCTTTATCGGGCGCTTCCGGCCGGGATTCTGACATGGCTTCCGGACATAAAGACGGTGCTCACGGCAGTTTCAGTGGTGCAGCCGGTTCTGATTTTTATCATGCTCTTCATCAGCTTTGCCAAAGTGCGGTTTTCGGATCTCCGTCCCGCCGTATGGACGCTCCCGTTGCTTTTGGTTCAGGGAGGAATTTTCTGCGGGCTTGCCGCTGTTCTCTGGCGCTTTCCGGACACGGAGATTCGCATTGTTCTCGAATCGGCCATGCTGGCCTTTATCTGCCCCACGGCCACGGCTGCGGCTGTGATTGTCCGCAAGCTGTCCGGCTCTGTGGCACATGTCATGTCATACACCGTTCTTGTGAATTTTCTTTCCGCGGCTTTGATTCCGGCTGCGGTTCCTTTTGCGCACCCGCTTCCCGGGTTTTCCTTCGGCACCTCCTTTGCGGTGATCCTGGGAAAGGTAATGCCGCTTCTTGCGGGGCCGCTGCTTATGGTGGTCGTCTGCCGCCGGTTCTGTCCCGGATTTCTGGAAAGGATCGGAAAAGTTCCGGATCTGGCATTTTATTTCTGGCTGGTTTCGCTTCCTTTGGCCATGGCGGTTTCCGTGCGAATTCTGGTGCATTCCCCGCTGGGGATCGGAGGCATTCTGGAGATTGCGGGAGTGTCTCTCGCCGCCTGCGTCATTCAGTTTGTTCTCGGCAGGGGGCTGGGCGGCTTATCCGGAGACGGCATGACGGCCGGACAGGCCATGGGGCAGAAAAGCACCGTGTTCATGATCTGGACCGGGTATACCTTCTTCACTCCGGTAACTGCCATTACCGGCGGCTTCTACAGTATCTGGCATAATGCCTTCAATTCCTGGCAGCTTTACCTCCGGAACAGGCAGGAAGGCCGCGGAAACGGAGGCTCCGGCAAGTCCCGGCAGGACAGCAGTAACTCAGGAACCTGACGCTTCATTCCCTAAGCGGCAGCAAAAAAAACTCCCCGCGTGTTTTCGGGCAGTATTGCCTGAAGATCCGCGGGGGAGTCCTTCCCTGAATTCAGTATTCAGCTTCAGATTTTTGCGAGTGCCTGATCCAGATCCTGAATGATGTCATCGGCATCCTCAATGCCAATGGAGATCCTGATGGTGTTCGGCCTGATTCCGTGTTTAAGAAGCTCATCCCCGGAAAGCTGCGCATGGGTGGTGGTGGCCGGATGAATGGCCAGCGACTTCGCATCTCCGACATTTGCCAGAAGGGAGAACAGCTTAAGACTGTCAATCACCGTCTGAGCTTCCTTTATGCCGCCTTTCACGTCAAAGGTGAAGATGGAGCCTGCGCCGTTCGGATAGTACTTCCGGTAGATTTCCTGCTGACGGACGTCAGAGGTGACTGAAGGGTGGTTGACCATTTCCACCTTCGGATGCCGGCTCAGGAACTCCGCAACCCGAAGGGCATTGTCCGTATGCTTCCGGAGACGGAGGGAGAGGGTTTCCAGTCCCAGAATGAACAGGAAGGCATGGAACGGAGAGAGGCAGGATCCGGTATCGCGGAGAATAATGGCCCTTATCATGTTCACGAAGGCGGCGGGAGCGCAGGCATCCGCAAATACCACGTTATTGTAGGAAGCGTTGGGTTCGGTGAGGGCCGGGAATTTTCCTGAGGCTTTCCAGTCAAATTTGCCGCTGTCGGTGATTACGCCGCCGAGACCGGTGCCGTGCCCGCTGATAAACTTGGTGGCGGAATGCACGACGATATCGGCTCCGTACTCAATCGGCCGGATCACCGAAGGCGGGGTGAAGGTGGCGTCAATGATCAGGGGAATGCCGTGCCGGTGAGCGATGTCTGCCAGTCTGGAGATATCCACCGGATCGCAGTTCGGGTTGCCGAGAGTCTCTGCATAAAGAGCCCGGGTATTGTCATCTATGGCCTTCTCGAACCCCTCGTAGTCATAAGGGTCCACAAAGGTGGTGGTAATACCGTAGTTGGGCAGGGTGTCGTGAAAAAGCTCGAAGGTTCCGCCGTAGAGATTCTGTGCGGCCACAATGTTCTGGCCGGCGTGAGCCAGGGCAATCACGGCATAGTTGACGGCGGCCAGACCGGAGCTGGTGGCCAGGGAGGCAGCGCCGCCCTCAAGCGCGGCCATTCTCTTTTCAAAAACCTCAACAGTCGGATTGGTGAGACGGCTGTAGATGTTCCCGGGATCGCTGAGATTGAAGCGGTTGGTGGCCTGCTCGGCATTGCCGAATACGTAGGATGAAGTAAGGTAGATGGGCACGGACCGGGCTCCGGTGGCGGGATCCGCCTGTTCCTGTCCGGCATGTACCTGAAGGGTGTCAAATTTATAAGTCATGGTTTACGTCCTTAATAATTGTGTACCGGGGATTGTATCGCAATTCGGAGCTGCCGGATCTCCCGAAGTTCAAATACTGTTGGTTTTTCCTGTCCGGACACTGCGGATGGCATCAGTTTGATGAATGACCGATGTTCCGCATTTAATAACCCCGGAATGGTGATTTATCATATTCCGCTGGTATATAATCCCTGTCACAGGGGTTCCCTTTTCCCGTTTTCAAAGGACAGAGGTTTCATTGGACATGCAGTTTTTCGAGCTTTACATGGATGCCCGGATGTTCCCCGGACCGCTTAAGTCCCCCGGTTTGGATTACGGCGGAGATTATTCCGCTTTGTTTTCCGGAATTATTGACAGCTTCCGCACTCCGGAAGAGGACATGCCTGAAAATGCTTCCGGAGGGCCTCTTCGGAAACCGGACGGGGAGTCTCCCGGAAACGAAGCCGGCCCGGAGGGTCCGACTCTCTCCGCCGGGGATTCCGCGCCCCCGGAGATTGGCGATCTTTATATGATGAAGCTTTATTCCCGGAGACTCGCGGATCTGGTTATGAAGCTTTCCATTCGGCCGGAAGGAATTTCTGCGGGCGGGATTCCGGAGCGTTCATCCGAAAACCCGGCTTCCGTGACTCCCGGTGAGACTCACCCTGAGAGCGGGCAATTTTCCCATGGCGGCCCGGTCGCTCCGGAAAACACGGATTCGGCAGTGCCGGAGGCCCCCGGTGCCGGGCGGGAAGATCCGGAAGCGGAAACCGGTGATTCCGAAAAGGATACTGCCCCCGAGGCGGAATCCTCTCCGGAGAAGAATGCCGGAGAACCTGCGATGCCGGCAGCGGGAAACGGAGAGACTTCTCATGACGGTACTGGCACAGAAAGCGGGAAGGAAATGTTGTCGGAGACAGCTCCCGCCGGGTCTGATGCGGCAATGATTTCAGATTCGGAAACAACGGGGATTTCAGAGTCTTTCCTCACGGATTCTCCGGCCTTTGCGGAGGTTTCAGGATATCTTACCGGAATTCTGGAAATGGAACGCCGGGATCTGGGCGGGGAGACGGTATTCTGCGGCTCGTTCCGGAATGATGCGGGTGCGGCGGTTCTGATATTTGACAGGAAAACCTCCGCGCTGTCGGGCATTGCCCAGGTATATCCCCGTCTGGCCAAGGTGCTGAGATGGCCTCTGGATATTTCCGTCTCCTCCGCATCCGTGGTTTGCGCGCTTTATGCCGAAAAGCAGGGCATTTCCGTTTTCAGTGAGATGGCAGATTTCGCGGCATCCCGCAACCGCGCTGTCGAGGAGACGCTTTTCGGGAAGGCTGTTCTTGCGGATCTTCCTCCGCTGTCCTCAGAGAAGGCGGTCAGGAACGGGTATCTCGGTCGCTTTATTACGGTTCCGGAAATCACCCCGGGGGATCGGCGGGCGTTTCGGAAGCTGTCCGAACGGGCTTCGGGCCGGGCTCCGGGGAAAAATTCCGGTACTTCGGAGAGCCGCGGGAGAGAGGGCGGAAGGGAAGGAAAGGGCGGTATTGTCCCCGTGTTTTTGGTTCTTGGCGTGATTCTGATTCTTATCCTGATTGCCCTGGTGCATGCGGGAATTATTGAATTGCCGGCATTGTAGCCGGAAGTCCTTCCGGTGAATTGCGCGGGCTTTCCGGAAAGACATTCCGTCCCGGCGTGCGCCATTCTCAGATTCCGGCAGGGAATTCAAAAGCCCCGATCCTCCCTTCGAAGCGCCGTCCCGGGGCCGCCGGATGCCGATAATCCGGTTTTGTGAAATTTCAGTGCTGCCGGCGTTTTTATGCCGTGTTTTGTGATATAATGCATGCCGCTTCTTACGGAGAGGCAGTTTATCAGGAGAGTTTTAAATGGCAAGAGTAACTGTTGAAGATGCAGTAAGACAGATGGGCAACCGCTTTGATCTTGTTTTGAATGCGGCAAGAAGGGCACGTCAGATTTCCGTTCACGGCTGTGATCCTCTGGTGGATCCTGAAAATGACAAGGCCACTGTCATCGCTCTTCGTGAAATCGAAGAAGGTCTTATTACCGAAGCTTTCCTTGACACTCAGGATCAGAAGAGAGCTCTGCGCAAGGTAGAGGATGAAATTATCGAAGTCGAGATGCCGGCTCTTGAAGATACCGCGCTGTTTGACTGATACCGGTTCAGATTCAGTACGAAGGCCAGACTGCTGTCTGGCTTTCTTGTTACGGGGGAGATGATTCATGGCCAGACTGTCCAAGACGGAGCGCCAGCAGAAGATAATCGCCGAACTTCAGGCCACACCCACCATCAGGGCTTTGGATTTGGCCAGGAGTCTTCAGGTTTCCACAGAAACCATCAGAAGGGATCTGGAGGAGCTGGAGTCGAAAGGTCTTATAAACCGTACCTACGGCGGGGCTTCCCGTCCGCTTTCTCCGGATGGTGATATCGGTCAGAGAGAGCAGATGTTTGTCAGGGAACGGGAAAACATTGCCAGGGAAGCCACCCGGTTTGTTAACCATGGCGACGTGATTATCATTGCCGGCGGATCCACCGCCCTGCATGTAGCCAGAAGACTTGCCGCCGAAAAGCACGATCTCCTGGTGGTTACCGATTCCTTTGCCGTGGCAGAAGTCATTGCCACCAATTCCACTATCAGAGTTCAGATGTGTCCCGGTACCTATAATCCCCGGGAACGCTGTGTCTACGGGGCGGATACCATCAATTTCCTGGAGCGCGTTTACGCCAACCAGGTCATTATCGGAACCTCCGGTCTGAACAAGGGCGGCATATGCAGTGCGGATTACGATATCGGCAGCACTTACAGCGCCGTTATCAGAAGAGGCAGCGAGGTTACCGTGGTGGCCGATCACAGCAAGATTGCCCAGACTGCAGTGCATACCTTTGCCTCCTGGTCGGAGATTACCAGACTGGTAACCGATCAGCCTCCCTATGACGAGGAGCTTATCGGGGCTATCAAGCTGGCCCGGGTTGAGGTGGTGGTGGCACAGGATGCCTGGGGCAATAATAACTGATCCGCGGCGCATGCCCGCTCCCCGCCGGAAATCATAGTTTCCAAGAACGGATAATGCCATGTTTTTTGACAAGCTGTTTTCCTTCGGCAGAAAAAGGCCGGACGTTACTCCCTACGACAAGTCCCGGGAAAAGCCGCTGATCCGCATTGGCTGCTGTACCGGAGAGAAGATGGCCGGTTTCAGATCCCTGGAAACCGGCCGCTTCCGGGAGATTATGCTCATTCAGTCAGATCGTGACTATCGGGAATTTTTAAGAAGATATGCCGTGGATCCCCGGGATGTGGATCAGGACGTTCTGGAGTCCTGATTTTTTGGACGGGTGAGTTCCCGGATTTAGTGTTTTTTCAGGTGTTTCATGGATTTACAATACCCCGGAAAAAGGCCGCTCGCGGAGATTCGGGAGGAGCTTCTGGCCGCGTCCGCGGAGGCCCGGGATTTACCTTCCGATTTTGAGACCGGTCTTGCGGTTACCGGCGATAATTATGAGGTCATGCTCAGTCTTCTCCGTAAATTTGCCGGTAAGATCGACCTTATTTATACCGATCCTCCGTTCAATACCCGATCCTGTTTTTTCAGGGGCGAGGATCGGGTTTCCACTGTCAGCCACGGCAAATCGGACCGGGTTGCCTATAACGACAGCATGCCCATGGATCAGTACCTGGAATTCATGCGGGTGCGTTTCTGTCTTATGCATCTTCTCCTCGGCGAATCCGGTTCCCTGTATCTCCATATCGACAACCGGGCCGGACCTTATCTCAGAATTCTTCTTGACGAGGTGTTCGGAATTGACAATTTTCTGAATGATATTTCCCGGGTGAAGTGCAACCCCAAGAATTTTTCCCGGGCCGGCTACGGGAATTACAAGGATGTCATTTATTTTTATGCCAAAAACCGGGATCAGGTGATCTTTAACGGCGTTACGGAATCCTATTCCGAAGAGGATATTGCCCGTCTCTACAGAAAAAAGGATGCCCGGGGCCGGAGATATACCACGGTTCCCTGTCATGCCCCGGGAGAATCTGCCGGGGAGACCGGCGGGCTGTTCCGGAATCAGCTGCCGCCCCCGGGACGCCACTGGCGCTATGCACCCTCCGTGCTTGCGGATCTCGACGAAAAGGGGCTTATTGAATGGTCTGCCACGGGAGTGCCCCGGATCATCAGGTATGCGGACGATGCCGCGGGAAAGAAGATTCAGGATATCTGGCTGAATTACAAGGATCCCCAGTATCCCCGCTATCCTACCGAAAAGAATTCCGAAATGCTGGAAATGATCGTCCGCCAGTCTTCCCGGGAGAATTCCCTTATCATGGATCCCTTCGCAGGATCCGGGTCCTTCCTTTCCGCCGGGATAAGTCAGGGGCGCCGGGTTATCGGCATCGACTCCTCTCCGGAGGCCATGACCGTGATTTCGGAGAGACCGGAACTCAGGGGACTGAAATTTGCGGACATGTCCCGGGCAGGCGTTCCGGATCCTGATGCGTTATGAAAAAGATTATTTCCTGCGTGCTTTTTGCCGTTCTTGCCGCGGGCATCAGTTTTTACCTGGTCAGCGGTTTTGCGGAGGCAGTGGCGGATGGCATGTCCGTCAGGGTTTATCCCACTCCATATTTTGCGGTTATGGATGCCTCCAATGTCATTACTCCGGAAACCGCAGAGTATATCGACAGAGAGGTCAGAGCCCTTCAGGACAAATCCGGAGCGGAGTTTTACCTGGTCACGGTCCCCGGATGCGATCCGGACTGTAATGCCTATGCCACGGACCTCTTTAATGCCATAGGGGTGGGCGATGCCACAAAGAACAACGGGGTCCTGCTCCTTCTGGATTCCCGGGATCATCATATGGTTCTCAGGATCGGCAGCGGCATCGAGGACGTCATTCCTGACGGCAAGGCCGGCAGAATCCTTGATGAACATGCCGTGGCTCCGGTGAAGGCCGATAAGTGGAATCTGGCCGCCCGGAATACCTTTGCCGCCGTGATGATCGAGCTTTACGGCCGGTACCGGATTCCGGTGCCGGCAGCGGTGACCTTTTATGAAAATGCGGCCGAGGTTCCCCGGGAACAGTACCGTAATAATCCGGTGCCGCTGCCCCCGCCGCCCCGGAATTTCTGGATCGGTCTCTCGTCCGGTTCCCTTTGCTTTCTCTTTTTGCTCTGGAGGATCTGCTTCCGCTATTACCGGGATCCGGCTGCCGAGTGCAGGCGCTGGAAAAGCTTTCTTGCAGCCCTGGCACTGTTTTTGCTGGACTGCCTCCTGAGAGCCGGATCGGGAAGTGGCGGCGGCCGGGGATCCGGAGGTTCTCACGGCGGCGGGAGTACCCGGGGCGGGGGTGCCAGCCGGTAGGTTCGGAAAGTTTCCCGGGAAGGCGGGATATCCCGGAACCGGTCAGGGTGCGGCAGGAGCAAGTTTTTTTTGCAACACTGTCGGAGGGCGGAATGAGGCCACTGATTCTCAAAAGAGCCCTTCCGAAATGAAAAAAGGGGGACCGCCCCCCTTGCTCGTTCATTTTTTTCGTCAGGACTTAATACCGATCAGATAAGTCCTACCAGATCCAGACTCGGCTTCAGAGTTTCGGCACCCGGCTTCCACTTGGCCGGACATACCTGATCCCCGTGTTCGGCAACAAACTGCAGTGCCTGCACTCTTCTGAAGAGTTCGTCCGCATTGCGTCCGATGTTTCCGGCTACTACTTCATAAGCGGCAATTTTGCCCTCGGGATTTACAATGAAACTTCCGCGTTCGGCCATGCCTTCGGATTCGATCATGACATCAAAGCCTCTGGCAAGAGTGCCGGTAGGATCCGCCAGCATCGGGTAGCGAATTTTCTGGATGGTCTTGGAGGCATCGTGCCAGGCCTTGTGAACAAAATGAGAGTCGCAGGACACACTGTAAATTTCGCAGCCGATGGACTTGAATTCCTCGTACTTGTTGGCCAGATCCTCAAGTTCGGTAGGGCAGACAAAGGTAAAATCTGCCGGATAGAAGAAGAAAACGCTCCATTTGCCCAGGGTATCCTGTCTGGTGATGGTTTTGAATTCGCCGTCCAAAAAAGCCTGAACGGTAAAATCAACAATATTCTTATTGATAAGCGACATTGCCGTGTTACCTCATAATTGAAAAAAATACAAACCGCCTTTTGATTATAACGGACAGGAATTTTTGGGGTTGAATTTCTGCCGGAAAGGAGAATTTTTACCGGAAAAAATCCTGAATATGGGATCCGGACTGTTTTTTTCTGAAACTTTTTCGGTCGCCCCCGGAGATACAGGTTTTTGTGAAATCTCATCCCGATTGATCCTGACAGGCATGCCGGATTTTGCTGCGGATCGCATTGTGATTCCTGCAAGATTTTTTCCGGGAAATGAGGTGTAACATGGAAAAGGGATATCCGTTATCCCGGAGACGGGCCGGTGTTACCGGATCCGTCTGAGCCTTTTGCAAAAAGAGACCATCGTCATGTCACAGGAAAAACTTCCGGTCGGGTCCGCCTGCCGCGCTTTTGAAAACATTGGTATTATTGTTACGGTTCTGCTGACTCTTGCCGTTACAGTTCTCAGCATGACGTTTTTCCGATCGCCGGATTTCCATGCGGATCTGGATTTCCTGATGGCTCTTCAGGAATTTCGGGAATACAGCAGCGATATACTTACCGGATTCTTTCAGATCATAACCTGGTTCGGAACCTCGTATCTTACATTGCCGGTACTGGCGCTGGTATATTTCGGATTCAGCTCCCGGCTGGGAAGCTTTATGCTGCAGACTGTCGGGTACAGCTGCATGCTGAACGGTTTTCTCAAGCTTACAGTCTGCGCCATGAGACCCTGGATTCGCGATGAGCTTATTATTCCGCCGGGAGATGCAAGGGTGGCAGCCACCGGCTATTCCTTCCCCAGCGGCCATTCCACAAATGCCACCGCGGTTTACGGCAGTCTGGCCCTTAAGGTCGGACCAAGGTGCAGATGGCTCGGAGCCGGAGCGGTTTGTCTGCTGCTTCTGGTGCTGTTTTCCCGGAACTACCTGGGAGTGCATACGCCGCAGGACGTCATTATCGGCTTTGCGAGCACCCTGGCCATAATCCTGATTATGTGCAGGATATTCCGCTGGCTTGAAACCGGTGATTACCGTGTCAGGGGCCGGAAGAAATGGCTGCTGTTTCTGATTTCCGCGGTGATCGGCATTCTTTCCGCCGTGTATTTCGAAAACAAGACCTACCCCGAAGCCCGGGATGCCGCCGGGAATCTGGTGGCGGATCCTGCAAAGCTGGCGCTGGATTCCTGGCAGGTAATCGGGCTCTACCTGGGAGTGACCTCGGTGATGCTCTTCAGCCACTATTTCAGAGGCTATCAGGCGGAAAACGCCTCCCTGAAGCATCGGGTATTCATGACTCTCGGAGCGGTGCTGCTCATGTTTTTCCTGCACCGGGCGGTACCGCCGGTATGTGCCGATCTCTTCCCGGACAGGCTTGCCCGGGCATTGAGCAGCTTTGCGGTGATATTCGGCGTCTTCGGAATTTTTCCGGTTCTGGCCGCCGTAACGGGATGCGGTGTTTCTTCCGCAGGGGATGAGGCTTCCGGGGAGAGCGCTTAGCCAGGCCCTTTTTAGGATTTATCATTGTTTCTTTTGCCAGGAGGATTGCCATGTCACAGGAGAAACTGCCGGAGACCTTTGTAAGTTCCGGAATCGAAAAGCTTGCCATTATTGTTGCGCTTCTGCTGACTCTTGCCGTTACCGTGCTCAGTATGACCGTTTTCCGATCCCCGGATTTCCGTGCGGATCTGGATTTCCTTATGGCTCTTCAGGAGTTCCGGGAGTACAGTCATAATGCCTTCACCGGATTTATCCTGTTTGTTACGGAATTCGGAGGCGGAAAGTTCACCCTGCTTATGTTGGTTCTGATCTATTTCGGATTCAGTACCCGGCTGGGAACCTTTCTGGTACAGGTTACCGGTTACAGTGAGATGCTGAACGGACTCCTCAAGCTTACGGTGTGCGCCCTGAGACCATGGGTGCGGGATGAGCTGATAATACCTCCCGGAGATGCGAAGGCTGCGGCCACCGGATATTCCTTTCCCAGTGGCCATTCCGCCAACGCCACTGCGGTTTTCGGGGGTATTGCCGTGAAGACCTGGGGCCGTTCCCGGATCCTTCTGGCCGCGGCATTTGTCATGCTGCTTCTGATTCTGTTTTCCAGAAACTATCTCGGGGTTCATACTCCGCAGGACGTCCTTGTCGGGCTTATAAGCACGCTGGCGCTGATTCTGGTGATGAACAGAGTGTTCCGCTGGCTGGATCGGGGCAGCTCCAAAACCCGCAAAGCCTGGATCCTGTTCCTGGTATCCGTGGCGGTCAGCATCATATCCGCTGCGTATTTTGAACTAAAGTCCTATCCGGAAGTTGCGGATGCCGCCGGAAAACTTGTGGTGGATCCGTCAAAGATGGTGCTGAATTCCTATAAGGGGATTGGCTATTACCTCGGGGTATCCGCCGCCCTGGTGTTTTTACAGTATTTCAGAGGGTATGATACCGGGAACGTCCCGGCACTCCGGAGACTCGGGGTTACGATTGCCGGAATGCTGCTTTTGCTGTTCCTTTATACCGTGGTAACTCCGTTTTTGTCGCAGATACTGCCGCACCGGTATGCCAGATTACTCGGCGGGTTTTCGGTAATGTTTATTACCTTCGGAGTCTTTCCGGTACTTGCGGCTTCCCGGAATGCCTCAGGGAATTCCGAAGACAGTGCCGTGCCTGCCCCGGAAGCATAACCCGAAACTCCGGAAGGGCGGGGTTTCAGGAGATTCTTCCGGGAGCTTAGCCTTCCGGAAACGGATTCCGGGACGCGCACCTGGAAACGGAGCAGCTCGCGGCAGGGTTGCAGGAGGAACAGCGCCTCCAGGTATGCCTGATTACGGAGGAAATCATTTCCCTGTTCAGGAGCGTGATCGGAGAAATTAACAGTGCGGAATTCTGGCTGGAAGAGGAAGAAGGGAAATTTACTTTCCACCTGACCGCGAACCAGAAGCTGGGCAATGTCCAGCGGAGCGAACTGATTGAATCCACCACCAGCGGCGAGAATGACGCTGTCCGGCGCGGGTTCCTCGGAAAGCTGCGGGAGATGCTGATCCAGGCCATGTCTGTCGGAAAGGATATTGATCAGTACTACAGCAGCGAAGCGTATTCAAGCCAGGCCGCGGATCTGTCTGACGCGGTGATTTCCACGGAAAAGTGGGACAAGTTTGAGCGTTCAGTGCTGCTGGGACTGACGGACCGCGTGAATATCAGCATCCGGGGCGGTCTGGTGGAACTGACTGCAGTGAAACAATTCTGAGGAAGGAAGGATGAACAATGACAAT
>CACYPY010000019.1 GCA_902776415.1 uncultured Ruminobacter sp. | reverse complement strand
GACTTTTGAACTTTACAGGAAAATAAATAATGAACAAAAATGCAGAACTTTTTGAGGCAATGCTCAAAAACAACAACATTACGGCCTTTCGTCCGGCAGAGGAAGCCAATGACGAATTCCATTCCGTGATTTATCGCACTCTTCTGGATGTGAAGGGCAAGCTTCTTCAGACTCTGGTTATTTTTGATGATACTCCCTACGTTGTAATCAGATGCTTTATGGAACCGAAGGCTGTAAATGACGGCAACAGAGTGGCTGTCGAAAGGGAGCTGACCCGTCTCAACGGCGAGAACAAGGTAGTCAAGTACTACGTTTCTCCTGCCGAGGACGTTGCTGCATCCGCCTGTATTCCGTATCTTCTGATGGGCGCTGCCAATGATCAGGCCAACGCTACTTCCACCTTTGATCCCAATATCGTAAGACTGATTCTGGATGTGTTCATGAATGCTCTTCCGGAATCCTACGAGCGCATTATGAAGGCTGTTTACGGCGGCGGTATGACCGAGAATGAAGTCAAGGAAGCCGCAGAGGCCGCACAGCAGTAGTTTTGTCTCGGTGATTTCAGCATTTTCAGCGGTCTGACCGTCAATGATTATGATCCCGGAGCGTTGCGCATGTTCCGGGATTTTTGTTTCCTGACAGAAGTTACGGCCGGAAAATCAGGTAGAATATAAGCGTGTCCGGGCTTTAAGAACGGTTCCGGGCTCTTTCTTTTTCAGAGTTTGTTAAGCGAGATTCATCATGAAGCGATTTTTTAGAAGGATGTTCTATTATCCGGTGCTGGCTGTCTGCTCCAGACGCTTTTACGTGTCGGTGATATCCCGCTTCAGAGGTGTCAGCGCCAAGTATTTTTTTGAGGTGATTCTGCTGGCGACGCTGGTGATTACCGTTTATATGACATCCGTTGCCGTAAATTACGTAAATAACGATCTTGAGAAGCTCCTGGCCGGATTCCCGTCATTCACTGTCAACAAGGACGGGGAATTCGAATTTCTGGGAGAGCAGTCTCCCGGGGTGTTTTTCAGGGAATCCCGGGATAACCGGAAATATGTTTCCGTCATGACTCCGGGAGGAACCCCGGTACTTCTGTTCAATCCGGACGGAGCTCAGGTGGAAAGTGAGGATCTGCCCCGGGAAATCAGCAGCATGAAGGCTCCGGAGCTGGTTTTTCATGTAACCTTCGGGAAGGATCGGATCAGCGTTTTTAACGGAATCAGCAGCAGCGATATCACCTACCGGGAACTGGGGTTGTATCCCGGAACGGAGATTAATGCCGAAACCGTGGCCGCCAATCTCAAAGTGCTTAGCTGCACATTGGTGCCGGTGCTGATTTTTATTACCATGTTCATCTCCATCCTTTTCAAGATGGTGTTCAGCATTGCCATTACCGCGGTTTTCGGCTACGGAATTTTTTACTTCATGGGGGTCCGGACCACCATGATTACCGTTATCCGGGTCAATGTTTATGCCAACACCATCATTCTGGTGCTGTTTTCGGTATCAATGCTCATGATTGACAGGCCGGAGGTATTCATGGCTCTTAACGGAGCCTATATGGGAATGCTTCCCATGATCTACAATTTCTTTGCCGCAACGGATTTCCGGAAAAACTCTCTCGGAAGCACCGATCAGCCTTCTCAGGGCCGGGATCCATCTTCCGGAGACGGTTCCCGGGATTCCGATGATCGTTTCGGAGGCGGTTTTTTCCGGCCGTAGCGGGATTGGCGGACGGGTTCCAAAAGGCTTGTTTTACGGTATTCGGAGTTGTTCCGGCTATCATCTTTTGCTGTTAGGGCGGCAGCGGAGGAAGAAAATGAGCAGGCAGATCAGGAGCATCAGGTTTTATTCCCGGGATGCGGCAGGTCTTTTTCGGCGCATGGGAAAGGCGGCGTACTGGGCTTTTCATGTTCTTCTGTGGAATCAGTACTGTGAGCCTGTTTCAGACGGTCGCGGCACTCGGCAGCGGATTAAGGCCCGGATTCGTCCGTGCCTTAATCCCGACAGTCTGGTTACCCTGGAGCTTCCCGATCTGACCGCTGCCTTTGAAGAGGAGCTTCGCCTGTATTTCCGGCATATCAGAAAATGCGGTCTCGAGCTTCTTCTGGAGGATCTGGAGGTACCGGTAACCCTGCAGAAGCGCATCACCCTGAGGAATCCCGAGGAACGTCTTTACTGGAAGCTCTGGCTGGTTTTTGATCGTGCGGAGGTCTGCCGGCAGTTTCTGGAACGCCATGAGGCCATTACCTCCTGGCAGCGGCTGGAGTTCAGCTCCCGGGCTCATAACCGTCTTCTCAATCTTCTGGCGCAGCTTATTGCCGCCTACCGCAGCCTTCCTGATGAGGTGCATGATCTCTTCATTATGAGAGGGCTTCGGACGGCTTCGGAAGACCGGGGTTTCGGAACGGAAAGTGCGGAGCTTTCCCTTGCGAATGTCATGTGCTGATACCGGTCCCGGAATTCCGGATTCAGAATGGCTCTGTCCGAAGCCCCGGAAGGAGTGTGAACTCTCCTGTTCGGATACCGTTTTTTCTTCATTATGTTACTCGCGTCCGGTTTTTGCGGTGTCCGGGCATTTTTCGGCTGGATTTTCTGATAGAATTCCGGGAAACAGGGAATTAAGATTAATTATACCTTTAAGTAATAAATAAAATGCATCAAAAATTATTATTTTTGTTTTTATGGGGACTGATACTTGCGGTGTGCGCCGCGCGTGCAGACGATATTCCCCGGGACCCGGCCCTCTTTACTCCGGAAGGCCACTATACGGAAAAGAATCTGTTTCTTAACATTCTGCCCCGGGAACGGGAGGGGCGGTGCTTTCCGGTAAAGGTATCCGAGGATGTGGAGCTTTATGACATTTCGGCCGGTCCCGGAAGTGTCATTACCAATGTTTTCCGGCTCAGCAAAAGGGTGGCCGGGGATCACACTCCCTACGGAGTTCTTAAGAATATCTGCCAGAACCGGAATCTCAGGAAGAATATGGTGGATCGGCTGGACAGCTATCGTTTTGTTTACTACGAGGGTACTCGGTATCTTTTCAGCGTGGACGTGAATACAGAGCACTGTCGCAGCAACGGCTGGTAAGAGGACAGATGAGAAAAAGAGAGCTTTTTCCGAGATCCGGAAATGTCTCGGGGTGATTGACAAAAATGAGTTTCCGCAAATCTTTGATTTCCTTCCTGTATTGCGGATAACGGTACTGATTTCTTTGAAACTGCCGGAACCGAGTTTTTCGAATGCGCTCTTGAAATTATGGACGATGATGCCCCGGGGGATTTGCCGGAACCGGTAATCAGACTGGTGACTCATCTTATGGAATTTGATGTTGCCGCCGGCAATGATGAAGCCATGAATGAACTGGGAATGCTGTTCAGTGAAGGAAGACGCGGTTTTGAAAAGAGCTATGAAAAGGCTGTTCGGGGGCCGGAAATGAGAAGGAGGCGTTCAGCATGATAAGCCGTGCCTCGGAACTCTGCAGCCGGGAAACTCCGCGCCGGGTACAGGGACAGATCTGGCTTTGTCTGGGGCGGATGTACCTGGAGGGATGCGGTACTGAAAAGAATGCGGTGCGTTCCCTGAACTGCTATCGCAAGGCCAGACAGCTGTTTTATGAACTTACGGAGCATGGCAGAGAGGAATACCGGGAGAGTTTGGAGGAGGCTGCCCGCGGCGAGGATCTTGCCCAGGAAGAGCCCCGGAAAAATCCGCCCCGGAAGTACCGGGAGTTTTTCCAGTGACCGGAAGGGGATCCGGAAAGGGGATCCGAAACGGAATTCCTGAAACCGCCGGTGTTTGCGGATGACTTTGCATTATTTTCAGAAAATCTCCCGTATAATTACGGAGTCCGTTCCGGAGCGCGGCGTAGTGCTGATTTGGGGAATTCCGCCCGCAACCGCGGCGGGGGACTGGTAATACGGGGAGCAAAGTGAGCTATGGCAGAAGGGGTACATAAGCACGGCGGAAGGGGATCCGGGATTTTCCGGGTTCTCCGGTCGGTATTGCTGGCGCTGATTATGGCGCCGGTCTTCTGTTCTGTTTCTCTCGCCGCGGTATCACAGGGAAAAGCCCGGCAGATTCGGACGGCCGAAAAGGCCCCGGCAGGGCAGAGTTACTATACCCGGACAGAGCTTGAGGCTCTTTATCGAAAAAAATATGCTTCCAAAATCCCATACGACTTTCATTTCGGAAAAATCACCGGGGTCAGCTTTTCGGATGAGGGCGTGGTGTTTGTAACCGCCGTGGCCAGTCCGGTCTATTCCGAAATGCCTCTTTTCGCCAGATCCGTTCTTTATGACAGATCCTGGAACAGAATAATGACTGTCTACTGCCGGAAGATAGCGGCGAACAAGGCTCCCTACAGCAGAGTGCGCCGGGTGGAGGGCGATATGTATGACGGCAGCGGCAGATCCCTGCACCATGTAACCCTGTATCCCGGGATCTGCGGAAGATAGCGCGGAGATTATCGCATGAGGTATCTTAGGCGTTTTTTTCTGTCATTGCTTCTGACGGGAGTATCGGGAGGCGGGGCTTATGCATCCGAGCCGCCGGTGTCAGACCCCGGGAAACCCGGCATTCATGCTGCGGGAGAGCCGGCCGGATCTGCCGGTTCTTCTGCCGATCCGGCTATGGTTGCGGTGGATGAACCCCGGGAATCGGACATTCCTGCCGGGGAGGAAGGAACCGAAGCCCTTGCTTCCGCCAATCCGGTGTGGAAGAGCATCAATGATTCCCGACGGGAACAGGTGTCCGGAAGTGCGATTTCCGGAACCCCGGATATTTCGGAAGCTCCGGCTCGCGCTCCTGAAAATTCTGATAATTCCGAGGGCCCCGTTTCCCCGCTTTCGGTTACCGGGGCTGAAGATGGAGAACTGAAGGGCGAAGACAGAGAACAGTCCGGGCAGGAGAGTCGGATGGAGAACTCCGGTGAGAGCGGAGACACCGGAATTTCGGCAGGGCCCGCTCCGGAGTCCGCAAATCCGGTCCCGGAACAGGAGGCTGAGCCGGCATCCGCTTCAGCAGACACTGCTCCCCCCGGGACTGGGGACGAGGCAGCCCCCGGGGAAAATGCGGAACCCGGACCTTCGAACGCGGAGCTATCCCCGACCCCGGATCCCGGAACTCCGGGGACTCCGGAATCCGGGGCGGAAAACGGGACGCGTCCGGCACAGGAGGTGTCGTCCGCAGCGGTTTCGAAGGAAGCCCCGAGTTTGGAAGCTGATATCTCAGGCGACCATTCCGGGACTGCTTCTCCTGATGACGGCGGGGCCGGAGATTCGGTAACCCTTCCTTCGGACTCCGGCCCGGAGACTCCGGCTTATGGGGATTCTTCTGATTCCTCACGTCCGGAAGGCGGTATGGGATCCGGAACTCCGCGGTACTATTCCCGGGAGTATTTTGAAAATCTCTTTCTCCCGTATTTCTATCATACCTACGAGGTGCCTCAGTCTCTGGACAACTTCTTCTCGCTGGTGGATATCCATGTGGCAGAGGACGGAACCGGCCTGGTCATGGGAATAAACGCCGTTGACAATATAGGTCCTTTGGATCTGGATGGTCAGGCACAGGACAGCGGGCATATGAGAACCTTCTGTCTTCTGGCGCTGCGACTCGGGGTTCTGCACCGGACGGAGAATATCTACCTGGAATTTTTTCATGACACCCGGAATTTCTTTAACAAGAAAATTTCCTATTCCTTCTGTACCGGAAAATCACCGCTGACTGTCGGAAAGAAGATTCTGGACAGCGAGGAGGTGCGTCTTGACGATGAATTTGTCTATGCCTACGAGAAGGAAAATGGAAAGCTTTTGAGCCGGGAATATCTGCGCACTGCCTTTGCCCCCTACGCATTCGAGAGAATGCACGAGAAATTTCTGCCGGAGGAGCAGGAGCCCCGGATGTCGGTTACGGATGACGGAAACCTTGCGGTGAATTTTCTGATTTCCCAAAGCAGCAGATCCGTGGTCAGATCCTCCGGTTTTGTCGAAGGCCGAATCAGACGCACCTGCGGGAACGAAACCTACCGGAACTGGATTCTGCCGCGCATCGGGGAGATTCATTATTACTACCGGCTTTCCGACGGTACCCCGGTGAAGGACATTGCCGTCTCAAGCAGTGTCTGCAGTGCTGCCGAGGTTACGGCACTTCAGTGATGGTTCTCATGACCGTCTTCTGCTGTTAATTCCCGAAGGCATATCCGGAGATCTCCGGAACAATCCTTATTTTCAGGGCAGGCTTCGGGTGTCCCGGAAACAACTGGGGAGTTTCCCGCTCTTTTCCGGAATGGTGAAAAGCATCGAAAACGGAATCTTCCAGTCTTCTTATTCATTGTTTTCGGATTCGTTATTGTCCCGCGAATATCATTATTCCCGAAGCTGACTGCCCCATGTATCCTGAAAAATTAAAAAAACATAATTCCGGTATGAGTTCAGCCTCCGGATATGCCGGATACGTGAAGGCTTCGATCAGGATCTTATTCATTCTGCATTCTGAAGAGTTTTGTTTTTCCGGCCGGAAGTGCAGTCGGCATGCACAAGGTTATCTTTTCAGCCAGCTGTGAATCATTTCTTTTTTCAGACTTTCCATCCGTTTCTCATCAAAGCTTTTTGAGGAATTAATTTCCGCTTCGGGATGAATTCTTCGGCTTTCCAGGAATCTGGCAATGAAAGCTCCGCCCTGAACTTCCAGGGAGTTATCGTGATTTTTGACAAATTCCCTGAAAAAAGCATCCTCCAGAGCAGCCTTTACCGATTTGGTATTGTCGACGGAGCTCATGTCGATACCGACATAGTAAAGCTCCTCTGAGTTGTTGAAGGGAGCCCTGGTAAAAGCACCGGAAGCTCCGAGCCAGCTCAGATAGGCGGATCTCGGCTGGGTCATGGTCACAAAGTTCACATAATTCCGCACCAGGGCCTCAGTACTGGTTTTATGATGACTGAGGGTCCACATTTCAGAAAATTTCCAGATGCTCTGGCAGCGCTTCATGGCAGTCTGGCAGATCCGGTTGAAGTTGTCCATGCGGTTGGTGCGATCTCCGGATCCGAAATCGTCCAGAATGACATTGCCGCCTTCATTGACGGTTATCCACATAAAGGTGTCGCTGTTTGTCGGAGCCACAATTCCGTCAATTCCAGCTCTGACAGTGCCGATGCACGGGAAAGGAGATTTGGGATGCCGGTAGAGCTTCATGATGGCTTTCAGTACGTCATTCTGACTTTTGACTTCAATGTTCTTCATAATGCCAAATACCCGGGCCCTGGCCAGATTGTCAGGAGAACCTGTCAGGCAGGCAATACTGATCAGCATGATGCGCTCCAAAAATGATTGGCTTTTCTTAGGATGAAAGAGGTTATTATTGCTGTACAGAAAAACAGCACAATTTTCAGGGACAAATTATAGCCAAGTTTAATTTGTTTTTCATGCCCCCGTGTGGCGTATCGGGAAAAAAGTTGCGGTCGGGACGATTTTTTCGGCTGCGGAAAACTAAAATACCCCGGGAGCATCGGAGAAGGGAGCGGATGGAAATATTCTGAAAGCCGGCACAAAGCCGGCATTTTGAAAACAGCCTTCCTGGAGTTATACGGGGAACCGGAGATCGCGGGCACCCTCCGGTACCGGAATCCGGGAATTAAGAATTGCCTGCTGCCGGATAGCCTCGGCCTTTTCCTCGGGAGAGCAGTCTCGGCTCCTGATAACCTCGTAGAAGCGGTGGGTATCCTGCTTGGTACGGAATGAGGTTTCGGTATGGAACTGGATTTCAATGGGAACATCTCCCGGAGTATAAAGAACCACATTGGTCCCCTGATACTGATTGGGATCCGGGGCGGAGCGGTACTTGCCATTCCAGTCGTAGACGAAGGCGTTCTCTCCCCAGACATTTTTATATACCGCTGTTTCGATGCCGGCCCGGGAAAGCTTTTTGAGTGCGCTGGTTACCGTTTCCGAATACTTGTCATCCGAGGTTACATAGGTATACCGGAGCACGTCATTGATTCCGGAGGCCGCGTCCCGGATTCCGGTGTTCTGTTCCTGAGAACGCTTCAGGATTTTTCTGGCCAGACTGTCCTTGCTTTTGAGACGGTATTCCAGGCCGTCAAGACGGACATCCTCGCTTTCGAGAGACGCCAGAATGCTGGTTATTTCAGGTTCCTCCATGGCGGCTCTGGTAAGGAACTCGTCGGCAACGCTGTCAGCGCTTTCTTCCCGGCTTCTGCGATATACCAGTTTTTGCGCAGCAGGACTTTTGGAGGCCTGATTGGAGACATTGCGGAGATTTCCGCTGGTGCCGTATCCGGTGGTAACGGCAACGATAAACAAAAAGAAAGGAATAATCCCTGCGAATTTGTTTTTAAAAAGTTTTTTCAGATTCCATTTCATGTGTATGTTATCCCGTTTACAAGATCGCACGAAGATGCATGATAAAGTCGCATGTAAATGCCGCATGAAAATGTCGTGCTTTCGAGAAATCGCATCACCGGAAGGAGAACGAGTCTGCCTGATGAAGGTTACATTGCGGCAGTACTTTGATTGTTTCTTATGAACCGTTCCCGGTGAAAACGTCTTCACAGTACTGCAAATAGTGGCGGGATGGGAGTTTTTAAAGAGATAATGCAAAAAATTAGCGGGTACGGTCGCAGTTTTCATGAAAATCCTGCGGGTGTTACATCAGAGCAGGGCGGTGATCAGGGATTTTTATGCCGCCGGGAGTTCGGCCTTAAGTTCCGTCAGCGGGACGACATGCGGTAGAATATGAGGGTTCCGGAACCGGGGGGGCTGCAGGTAATGCGACCGGCCGGTTGCGATTTCCTGTCAAAATTGATTCGGGGAGGTTTTTGTGAGATTTGCGGCATATATTTTTTTGGGTGGTATTCTGGCGGGAAATGCGGTTGCCCAGGATATTCACAGGGCCTCCTTTCAGTGTGCTGAGGAGACTGTCATTCCTGTTAAGGAATCCGGTGCAGCCCCCGATGTTCTAGCGCTGATGAAGGCTTTTAATGACCGTTTTCCGGTGGACCTGGCCGATAATCTGCTCCGGAGAGCCGCGGCCGGAAAGCTCTCCGGGGAAGAGAAGGACAGCATCAAAAACGGATTTCTGATGACCGATGAAGATGATGACGGCAACGTAATGATGGCCCGGGTCTGGAAAAGATCCGACGGACACCGGATTTTTGGGGTGAATTTTCATATCATGGCCGACGTGCTCTACGACGAAAGAGTGTGCTTCTATGATTATGACCCCGCGAAGGAGACTCTCACAACGTACCGGGACAATCCGGTAAGCTCTTTCAGACCAGAGTTCGCAACGGCCACCGGAGCGATAAAAACCTACTATTCCTTCGAGAAGGACGGGGTTAAGGTGATTAACGAGACTGTGGACGGACTGCTGTTCGGGATGGTGTCCGACTATCCCCGGGATGGCTTAGGGTTTAAATTCCGGGGAGCGGGGATATCCCTGTCCGGAAAGGCCTATGACACCGTTAAGGGAATCTCCCCGGCTTATTATGCCTTTTACGACATTGACGGCGACGGCAATTCGGAGCTGTTTTTCAGTGACCGGAATCATGCAGCCGAAGTTATTGTTGCTGTGACTCTCAATGCCGGCTTTGACGACAGGAAGTGGAATCAGCCGGCGGTACTCCTGTCCAGATCCGGAGAGAAGGGAGATGATTCCGGACTTCCCGAATTTGAATTCTACGAGAGGGGCGTGGGGCTTATCGGGGAATGCGGCTCCGGATGCCGATCGTTTTCGTATGTGATTCTCGACAGGGGCCGAATTGACAGTCGGATCGAGGGATATATGCTGACGCCGGAAGAGCTGGAGAGACTGGGAGGTCCTGAAAATACGGATCCCGGTTCCTGCAAGATTACCAGGAGAAACGGCAAAAACGGCGAGCTTTCGTATCAGGAGTGTCAGGACTTCTTTAAAGGGCTTGGGAACCCCGTGAAGCCGGACATTAAATGGAATCCCCTTGTCTCTTTTGAGAAGCCCTGATTTTTTGTTGCGGCTTCGGGGCGGCAGCGGAAATACCGGCTGAAAACGGAATGCCGGTATTTCAGGAAGTGTGTTCCGCGGTGTTTTTCAGAGTCCCTGAAATGATCCGGAACCTTTCCGGCTGGGGATGAATACCCAAAACATTCCTGCTATGGGAAACTTCAGGGAAACATTCTGGCCCGGAATCAGACGCCTCAGAAAGCACGCATCACAAAAAAGATACGGTACCATTACTTAACACTTAAAGGAAAAGAAGAAATATGAAAACAGAAGGAGATGGTTGCGGGGGCCGGATTTGAACCAACGACCTTCGGGTTATGAGCCCGACGAGCTACCAGACTGCTCCACCCCGCGTCTCAAGGATGTGCATATATTGCCATAAATCTGAAAAAGGTCAATATTTTTTTCCAAAAAAATCAAAGAAAAACGTTTTCGTGCGAATTTGCCAGCTTTGCGATATGCGGGAAAACGTTACCGGTGGTGCCGATCAGTGAAGCTATGGCTGAAATTCCGTACTTTTGAAGGAAGACTGTGATAAAAGCTTTTCGGCAATCGATATATTCGGTTCGGGGAAAACGCTCCTTTTGAAATGCAGTCCATTGAGATTACAATGTCCGGAGCAGGTTAATCTGGGGCTCCAGGATGGACTTTCCGGCTTTATTCCGGAAGTCGCCGTTTTTAACGCTGATAAATCACACTAAGTAAATATAGGGGTAATTATGGCAGGCCCTGTAGACGGGGATGTATGAATCAGGACCGAAAATCGGGTTCAGAAGAACGGTAACACTCATGTTTACCAGCTTAAGGTTAAGTATGATCCCAAAACCGGGACCGGCAAGACTGTTTTCAGAACACTGATTGGTGTGAAATACCCGGGATCTCAGGAAATTCACAAGACACGTTCGTGATTCGGCCAACGGTTATGAAATCGGCTTCCGATGCTCAGGGCAGTATAATCATCCCCCGGAGAAGATTGGTCTGCTCTCCGTTCTTGAACGGGGCGGAAGAGTTTCGGAGAATGGTATCCGGATCTTTAAGGTTTTTCGCTTTGAGGATACAATGTGCCACAGCGAGTGAAATGAGCATGAAAAGATCTTCTATTGTTATGTTGCTGCTTCTTCCGGTGTCGCTGGCCGCGACTGCCGGGGATTTTCTGTCCCCGGCCCCGCCCCCGGAGCTGGGGGAGAATCTTACCAGCTACCGGACGCAGCAGCAGAAGCAGGAACACCGGAGACAGCCGGAAAACCGTGAGGCACAGAACAGGCGTCAGGATTCCCCGACCGGGAAGCCTGAGGTTTCTTCGCCTCCGGCTCGGGATGTGCCTCTTATGAAGGAGGTGTATCTGCATTACTCCTACGTTCCCAATAAAAAGGTGTCCGTATTCA
The DNA here is from genome assembly GCA_902776415.1 of uncultured Ruminobacter sp. Classification (GTDB taxonomy): domain Bacteria; phylum Pseudomonadota; class Gammaproteobacteria; order Enterobacterales; family Succinivibrionaceae; genus Succinimonas. Next base: position 49,162 of record CACYPY010000019.1, on the reverse strand, counting down.
AGGGCGGCGAAACTCTGATAAGACTGGTGGACAGTCAGAACCGCCCGGTATCGGTATCAGGCATTCAGGTGTCAAATGACGGTTTTCGGGTGGAGAAGGGGGATGCCGGGACTCTCATTATCAAGCCCACCGGACTTAATACTGTTGCCAAGCTCCGCATCATTCCCGGCTCATCCCGGAGTCCTTTGATTTTTGTGCTGTCCTACAATTATTTCCGGCAGGATCTCCGGAGCATAGAAGAGGTAAAAATCTAGCATGAATCTGGGAGGAGTGACCGGTTCTGTCCGGAAAATTGACAAGGAAGCTTTCCAAAGGTCCGGATCTGCAGTAAGACTGCCGTTCCGGCTGTTAACAGGTTCTGCGGCGCTTTTTTTCCTTTTGGCCGGCGTTCCTGTTCCGGCATTTGACAACCCGGCTCCGCCGCCGGAGCTCGGTGACACCCTGACCTCCTATCGTACCCGGCAGCAGCTTCTTGACGAGGCGGTAAGACAGTCCGGAGATGATGATACCCCGCAGGTTACCCGGCGTCGTCCCAAGAGAGTTTACAAACAGGATGAGAACGGAAACATCGTCATGGTGGAGGAGGGCGCTCCCGAGCTTTCCGGTGAACGCCGTACCGTTTCCGATAATTCTCAGGCCCCCGCAAAGCCCGTAATTCGTCCCAAAACCCAGGTCCGGAAGGAGTTTTCCTACGAGCCCAACCATCAGTTTGCCCTGTACCGGAACGCCATTATAGTTTTCAATCTGGAGGACAGCTCCGGCTACCCCTGGGATATTGCCCGGGCCGAGGTGTCCAATCAGTTCCTCAGGGCCATCCCCTCGGCGGATCGGAAAACGGTAGTGGTTTCCGCCGCCACGTCCCAGAAGATGGCTATGGGAAAGGTGAAGCTCTTCCTGACAGGAGTTCCCGCTCCCCTGGAGTTTGTCATTTCCACCCGCGAGGACGAGAAGGCCGATGAGTATTACTGGAAGGTTTCCGTGCCGTATCCCGCCCCGGAGAACCCCAACCGGAGTTCCGGATATACCAATATGAAAATTTCTGCCCGGGCCAGAAATTCCTTTGACAGGGATGGTTCTGATTCCGCCAGGGCTGCTGCCGCGGTTTCCGATGCTCCTCAGGATTCCGGAAATGGGGCCGGAATTTTCGGGATCACCGTGGTGAGCGACAGAAGCGTCTCTCCCGAATCCATAAGAGAGACTGCGGATCTGCTAAGAGAGGTTTTGACAGAACATGCCCGTAAATAGAATCACTGCCGGGATGGGAATCCTGCTCGCCGCTTTTTCGTTGTTTTATTCCGGTGCGGCTTTTTCGGCTTCGGACAAAAAGGAAGCCACGGAATGTCAGGGGCACTGGCGGGAGTATGCCTATGACACAAAAATCATGAAACGCTACAAGAAGTACTCCCACTGTGTCTCATGGACCGCCTCGCAGTTCGAGCTTCCCGAGGAGCTTTTGTTTTCCATACTGTATGTGGAACGGGGTGATGTGAACGGGAAGTGCATGACCAACAACAACGGCACCGAGGACTGCGGCCCGGCACAGATCAATGATGTCAGACTGGGCGAGATAAAACGGTTTGACCTGGACAAGGATGACATGAAGGACAATCCCTGCCGCAACATCTGGGCCATGGGATATCTGATGCGCCGCGAGATCGAAAAGGCCGGCGGGGATATCTGGAAGGGGGTGGGGAATTACCACTATCATTACTCGGTAAATCAGACCATTCATGATCGGTATGTGAAGCTGGTATCCGATGCCTGGAGAACCCTTAACAATAACGTGGCGGTGCGCTGCGGCCGGTAGCCCGGAATACCGTTTTGTTCCCGGGACCGGGAATCTCTTCCTGTTTTTTTGAAAGTTTGACATTAATCAACGATTTTTGAAAATCAACTGCCTTTTTTCTGTTTTTGCTCAGAATTTTTCTCATTCCGGAGGGCTATAATGTTCAGGATCGGTTTCCCAATCCGTTCCGAATCCCTGTTATTCCGGACCGGTTATTGAGGATGCCTGCAAAAGGGGCCCAAAATGGCAGAGAATCAGTTCAGGCCGTGGCGAAATTCCTATCCTTCGGATGTACCGGCGGAGGTTGATACTTGCGTTTTCAATTCCCTTTTGGACATGTACGAGTTTTCGTGCGAGAAGTACCCGGACAGAGTCGCCTTTATCAGCATGGGGCATTCCGTAACCTACCGGGAGCTTAATGAAAGGGTCAGAAGCTTTGCCGCCTTTCTGCAGAATGATTTTCTGGTAAAAAAAGGGGAGAGCATCGCCCTGATGCTTCCCAACGTCATTCAGTATCCGGTGGCCCTTTTCGGGGCTCTTCTGGCGGGAATGGTGGTGGTGAATGTCAATCCTCTCTACACTCCCAGCGAGCTCGTGCATCAGCTTCGGGATTCCGGTGCCCGGATAATTGTGGTTATCTCCAATTTTGCCCATACCCTGCAGAAGGCGCTTCTGGAAGTTTCCCTGGATCACATCATAGTTACCAACATGGGGGACGAGTGCGGAGCGTTCCGGGGTTCCCTTGTCAATATCGTGGTGAAATACTTCAAGAGACTGGTTCCGAGCTTCAGTCTTCCGAATTCCGTCTCCTATAAGACGGTTCTGGCCATAGGTTCCGAGTATCCTTACGCCCGTCCCATGATTTCCCGTGATGATCTGGCTTTCCTGCAGTATACCGGAGGCACCACCGGAACGGCAAAGGGTGCCATGCTCACGCATCGCAATATTCTGGCAAACGTGGAGCAGGCCCTGGGAATGTACGGTCCGGTGCTCCGGGAGGGGGATGAATATGTGGTTACCGCCATTCCCCTGTACCATGTGTTTGCGCTTACCATTAACTGCATGGTGTTCTTCCGACTCGGAGGCACTTCGCTTCTGATTCCGGATCCCCGAAGGATAAAAAGTCTGGTTCGGGAAATGCGCGCCTTTAATCCTACCTGTCTTACCGGCGTCAACACTCTGTTCGGTGCCCTTATCGACAACCAGGAATTCTGCGACATGCATCTGTCGCGTCTCCGGCTGGTAATCGGGGGCGGCACCTCGGTACAGAAGGGAGTGGAGCAGCGCTGGTTTACCAATACCGGGCTTCACATCCTTGAGGGCTACGGTCTTACGGAGTGTTCTCCCCTGGTGGCGGTGTGCCCTCACAATATCAGCGAGTATAACGGCACTATCGGTATTCCGGTACCCTCCACGGAAATTATTATCCGGGGAGATGACGGCAGTGTGATTACCGAACCCGGGGTTCCGGGGGAACTGGAGGTAAAAGGCCCCCAGGTCATGAAGGGGTATTTCGGAAGGGAGGTGGCCACCAGGGATACCTTTGACGGAGAATTTCTTAAAACCGGGGATATAGCCTGCTGGGCCAATGACCGGGGCTTTCTTAAAATTGTGGAACGCAAGAAGGATATGATTCTGGTTTCCGGATTCAATGTCTATCCCACAGAGATCGAGGACGTGATTTCGCTGCATCCCAACGTGGCGGAGGTGGCGGCCATCGGAGTTCCCAGCCAGCACAGCGGCGAGGTGGTAAAGGTCTTCATTGTCCGCAAAAACAAGGCTCTTACCGCCGAAATCGTAAAAACCCTCTGTCAGAAGCATCTTACCAAGTACAAGGTTCCCAAGTACATCGAGTTTATCGACAAAATGCCCAAAACCAATGTCGGAAAAATTCAGCGCAAGGAGCTCCGGGCCATGGAGTTTCAGAAGATGGGCATACATCTGGACAGGGACGGAAAGCCGGTTATTCCGGAGGGTGGCTCCGGCGACAGCACAAAAACCGGCTAATAATAGAGAAATCTTTTTTTGAAACCTTTTTCATTATTTTTGGAAATGGATCATAAATATGTGAATCCAAAGCGCGAAACACTAACTGCCATAACGGTTTAGGTCGTATAATCGGGAGTATTGGATGCCCATTGGGGCAATAATTACACATAACCTTAATAATATCCGGTGGGACAAGAAATGAAACGACAGAGTGGTTTTACTCTTATTGAGCTTGTAGTTGTAATTGTAATTCTGGGAATTCTCGCAGCGACTGCTGCTCCCAAGTTCATGGATCTTCAGAAGGATGCCCGCATCAGTGCCGCCAATGGTCTGGCAGGTGCTGTGAAGAGTTCTATCAGCATGACCTACAGCAAGGCGATTCTGGCCGGCAAGGACAAGACTCCTTCCGGGGCTTATATCTGCAATTCAGGTGCTGCCACCGCAACCTGCGATCAGAACAGTGCCGAGGGCGTTGAACTTGCGTATGGCCGTCCGGCTGCCACTGCCAAAGGTATTCTCCGGGCAGTTGACATTGAGGCGGAAAGTGAAGGCACCACCCCAACCAAGGAATGGACCTATCAGGTGGCTACCGGAGGCCTGGCCATCTGGCAGACCGGTTCCTCCAAGGTTACCAGTGCCAGTCAGGGGTGCGGCATTTTCTATGAGGCTGCCACTTCTGCCACCACAGCTCCGAAGGTAACCGTAGTTACCGAAGGCTGCTAATACGGCAGTTTCGCAGTATCTTCAAGGTTACTGATACGATAAAGAGGCCTGCTTTGCGCAGGCTTTTTTATGCCCGGGAGATACGAACTTTCCGTATTGAACAGGTTCTGCTGTTTAGCTGCTCAGGTACGTCAAAAACGGACGCGGAGGGATGTTTTTGGCGGGAATCCGGGGAGTTTGGAGGCTTTTTCGGGGTGAGATGCGGTAAATATTGACTTTTTGATGTTGTTTTAGTAAAAGTATATTAATTGAGATGTATTAAATTAGAAGTGAAAATAATAATTCGAAAACAGCAATGAATTATACTTATGTAGATAGTTCTGCCAGCTTTGAAGACATGCTGAAGCGCTTAAAACAGGCCAGGTTCATCTCCTTTGACACGGAGTTTTTTCGGGAGGTGACATTTTTTCCGAAACTGGCACTGTTTCAGATGGCGGCGGACGGGGAAATCTTTCTGGTGGATCCCTTTGCCGTAAACTTTGCGGAGCTGCTTTCCTTTATCGTGATGACCGATGCCGTCATGATCTGCCATGCCAGCTCCGAGGATCTGGAAATCGTGTCCGAACATGCCAGAAGGGAAGGGCTTGCGCGCATCCTCCCCCGGAATATCTTTGATACCCAGGCGGCAGCCGCTTTTCTGGGGTACGGAAATACCATCGGCCTTGCTGCCATCATCGAGAAGACTCTGGGAATTACCCTGGAAAAGACCGAAACCAGAACAGACTGGCTCAAAAGACCCCTTACCGAAGCACAGCTGGAGTATGCCGCTTTGGATGTGGCCTATCTGGAGCCTCTGATGAATCATCTTATTCAGGAAATGGAGAAGAAGCCTGAAATCCTGAAATGGTTCCGGATGCATATGGATGCGCTTTCCCATTCCCAGGATCCGGAGAATGTTCTCCCTCCGGACCGCCTGTACCTGAAGATCAGAAAAACCGGACGTTTTACCCAGAATCAGCTCCGGGTGCTTCAGGCAGTTACCGTGCTCAGGGATCAGATATGCCGGGAGACTGACATCCCCGCTTCGCATTTTATTCGCAATAACGTGCTGGTTCCCCTGGTGGCAGGAACGGGGATTTTTGATCAGAGCGTCTATGCCAAGAACGGGGTGCATTACTCCATTGTGCGGCGGTATGGCACCCTGATTCAGAGAACGGCCCGGGAGGCCAATGCCCGAAATAATGTTCCACCGCTGCCGCGGACGTACGACATTGTTAATTATGTTTGTGACAGCAAAATCAGAAAGGCACTGGACAGCTTTCTCCAGGACAGGAGTTCCCGGCTCGGCTTCTCCAAGGGTGTGCTGAACTCTCAGCGGCTCATGGAGAACTTTTTCTATGCCCCTCTTTATGAAAAGAAATACCCGATTCTGCAGCAGGGGTGGTACCTGGACTGTCTGGGTGATCTTTCATCCTTTTATCCCCCGGAGGCTCACCGGCACTATATTGCGGGAGAGCTTTCGTACTGAGTTCCGGCATGGTACCGGACCGGTACACCGGAATATTCCGGGGGCAGGGCTTATGTCCGGGAAGCCTTCCTGGGAACCTGGTATCACATCAGATACTGCCGGTATCGCAGGGGACGGTTCCGATACCGGGATGAGCAAAAGAAAAACAATCCTGTGACTTAAACAGTCCGGGAAAAGCCGGACAGGCAATACTCCTGTCCGAAAGCAATGCATTTTAAGAGGCTCCTGACATGGAAAACATCACTATCCGTCCGGAAAGAGAAGATGATTACCGGACAACCGAAAATCTGATTCGCGAAGCCTTCTGGAACGTCTACCGTCCCGGAGCCTTCGAGCATTATGTCATCCATGTACTCAGGGATGATCCTGCCTTTGTGAAGGAACTGGACTATGTGATGGAACTGAGTGGAAAAATCATCGGTCAGAACGTATTTATGAAGACCGTTATCAATGCGGATTCGGGAGAGGACGTTCCGGTGCTTACCATGGGCCCCATCTGCATCTCCCCGGAGCTTCAGAGAACGGGGTATGGCAAAAAGCTCCTGGACTTTACCCTTGAGAAGGCTGCTGCCATGAAGTTCGGCGCGGTGCTGTTTGAGGGGAATATCGGTTTTTACGGAAAATGCGGCTTTGGTTATGCCCGGGATTTCGGGATCCGGTATCACGATCTTCCCGAGGATGCTGATTCTTCGTTTTTCCTCTGCCGTGAACTTACTCCGGGATATCTTGACCGGGTTACCGGAGTGTACCAGACGCCGCAGGCGTACTATGTGGATGAGGCCGACGTGCTGGAATTTGACAGGAGTTTTCCGTCAAAGGAGCGGCTGAAGCTTCCCGGTCAGATATTCGGATAAAATGATACTGCTCCCCCGGGATGAACGGATGCGGGGATATTCAATTAAGATGTTAAAGAACAATCAGGTTCTTTAACATGGAGATCCTGAGATGGCATCCCGTCACGTCCTCGTTTTTCGGAAGGACCGTGTAAATAGACAGTCTGCCCCTGCTGATTCATCTGGGAGGGTGCGACAGTAGCACAGGAGAAGTCTTTACCCGAACCGGGAGGTTCCGGGAAGTGTTCAGGCTCTCCGTCAGAAAATGCGAAAGTCCGGCTTGTCTGCTGCAAGCGAGTTCATGAAACAAAAGCCCTGCAAAGGGCTTTTTCACCTCTGCAGGGCTTTTTGTGCCATTTTTGACGACAGGACAGGCTACTACTCCTGTTCCTCCGGCATGTTCTGTTCTGGGGCCTCAGACCGGTTCGCATTCCGGAACTCAAACAAAGGTTCAGTCCGAAACAGGTGCATCAGCTTTACGGCATCTTCCGGCATATTGGTAACGGCCAGCTTCCCGGAAGGGCTGTTTTTGGCCCAGAGCACCAGAAAGGCAGCTCCGGCTGAGTCCACGCCGGTAACCTCGCTGAGATCAGCTTCGCCGGATTTGAAGAGATTGTCCTTCTGTTCCCAGAGCGTCTCCACGCTGATATGATCCAGTTTTCCAGAAAGCTTTTCCATAGAAATATCCTTAAGCGCCTGTTTGTTTGCCGGATGGTGTCAGTTGCTTGATACCTGCCGGCTTCCTGTGATTACTTGTTCATGGTATCGGCAACATGCCTGTCCAGAATCCTGCACACTTCGGTAATCCCCTTGTCGCGGATAAGCCCCGAGAGCTCGGACTGCTTGGCACTCAGCAGGGAAATTCCTTCAGCCACCATGTCATAAGCCTTCCAGGTGCCGTTCTTGGGATTAAGGCGCATCTTGAAGATCACTTCCACGTCTTCAGCGCCGGGAGCGGAGATGGTAACCTTGACGGAGGTAATCTTGTCGGTGATCGGCTCCGGATCCTGTACCCTGATGGTCTGGTTGGTGTACTTTTTGAGAGCGTCGGCATAGGTGGCCACAATGTAGTTGGTGAAAGAGTTGGTGAATGCCTCTCTTTCTTCCTTGGTGGTGTTTTTAAGGTTGCTTCCGATAACCTTGAAGGAGGAGTACTTGTTGTCAATATAAGGCAAAAGATCCCTGGTGATAATGGCACGGGCCTTTTCAGTAGTCATGGGCGGGGTGGTGTTTTTGAGGTCCTGGAATACGTTGTCGGCCAGCACCTTCATCATGGTGTAGGGGTTTGTGGTGTCAACCTGCTGCTCGGCGGCTTCGGCAGTCCCCGACACGGTGACAGGAACGGTAAAGGCAACGGCAGTTGCCACCATAAATACAGAAGCCAGCTTTTTGATTGAATTGAATATCATGTTTCTTCCCTGGAATATATGTGTAGAGCCATCTGCTGTCAGACGGTACTATTTTGACAGCTTTTTGGGGATTTTGTTTTACAAATTGTGATTTTTTTTCAGAGAGTCGGATTTTCCGGCAGGGCACACGGTTATTCCGTTTGCCAGGCCTCCATCCGAAACTCCCTGGAATCCCGCAGTTTTTAGTCCTTTTACCTTACCTTACGTTTCCTTCCTTTCCTTTCTTTCTTTCTTTCCTGTTTTATCAGGACAGGAGATCCATAAGCTCGTCCGGACTCAGGCTCATCAGCGAAGTGGCGGTGCCCTCAAGTATTGAGTCCGCCAGATCCTTCTTGGTTTCCTGAAGCTGAAGAATCTTTTCTTCAATGGTGTCCTTCATTATGAGCTTGTATTCCGTTACCACTTTGGTCTGTCCGATGCGGTGTGCCCGGTCGGTGGCCTGATTCATGGCCGCCAGATTCCACCACGGGTCGTAGTGAATCACCGTATCCGCCCCGGTAAGGTTCAGCCCGGTGCCGCCGGCCTTGAGGGAAATCAGGAACAGCGGAGTGGTGCCGGCATTGAAGTTGCGAACCAGCTCAATTCTCTTTTCCTTGGAGGTGGCACCGGTGATTTCATAGAATGAGATATTACGGGCATTCAGTTCCTTTTTGAGGATATCCAGCATGGAGGTGAACTGCGAGAACAGAAGAATGCGGTGGCCGCCGTCAATGGCACTTTCAATAAGCTCCAGACAGGCATCCTTCTTGGAGCTTCCCCCGGTGTAGTTGGAGTACACGAGAGAGGGATCGCAGCACAGCTGTCTTATGCGCATCAGCTCGGCGATAATCTTTATCTTGTCCTCGCCTCTGGTGCTGCCGGAACAGATACTGATGGTCTGCTTCATCTTTAATACCTGGGCGTCGTAGAGCTTCTGCTGTTCTCCGGAGATTTTGGTATAGAAGACCTCTTCCATCTTGCCGGGGAGATTTTTCAGGACGTCGCTCTTTTTCCGGCGCAGAATGAACGGCGAGGTCATGGCCCGGAGCTTTTCGGTAGCCTCCGGATCCTGATCCCGGGTAATAAGATCCTCGAATTTACCCTGGAATTCGGTGTAGGAGTACAGAAATCCCGGCATGATGAAGTCAAAAATGCTCCAGAGTTCGGAAAGCCGGTTTTCAATCGGGGTTCCGGTGAGCGCAAAACGTGTTTTGGCCGTTATGGACTTGACGGATCGGGCATATCCGGATCGCGGATTTTTGATGTACTGGGCTTCGTCAATGATGAGATATTCAAAGGCGATTTCCCGGACCAGAGGCAGATCCCGGCTCAGGAGATCGTAGGAGATAACAAAGATATCGGTTTTTTCCGATTCCAGGAGTGCGGCCTTTCTTTTGGCGGCCGTGGCGGTAAGCGGCACCGCGGAGAGTTCCGGGGCGAAGCGCTTTATTTCCTCGGTCCAGTTGTAAACCAGCGAGGCCGGTGCCACCACCAGGGTGTGCCCCCTGCGGAGCGGGACTGATCCGGAGTCCGGAATGGCAGCGGTATCCGGGGACACGTTATTTCCGGATTCCTGCCATGATGCCGCGGCGCCGTCAGCCGGAATTACCGCAGTATCGGGTTCGGTTATCGCCACGGTTTCCGAGACAGTGTCAATGACCACGTTTGCGGGATTTTTGTTCCGTTCCAGTTTGTCTGCCAGAAGCAGGGAGATCATTTGCAGGGTTTTCCCGAGTCCCATGTCATCAGCCAGAATGCCGCCGAATCCGGAATTCTTTATCGTGCTGAGCCATTTGAACCCGAAAACCTGGTACTCTCTCATGATTTCCCGAAGCGCTTCCGGAGGGTCGTAGTCGGAATCCCTGATGGAGCTGAAATTCCTGACAAGCTGCCGGAAGGTCTGATCCCGGTTGACGGAAAGGCTTTCATGCTCCGCCATGAGCTTATCAAGATACAGGGCCCGGAAAAGCGGAATTTTGTTTTTCTTCAGAATGACGTCGGCGGGAAGAACATTGAGCTTTTCCAGCATTTCGGCAATTTCCCGGATTTCCTGGCTGGTGGTCAGATCCACGAACGCTCCGGATTTCAGGCGGTGCCAGCGTTTTTTCAGGGAGTAGCTGGTCATGATATCCGCCAGTTCCTCGCCGCTTAGGTTCCGGGAGGTGACGTCAAAGCCGAGAAGCCCGCCGGATACCGAAATCCCGACCCGCACATCATTGATTCTGGTTATTCTGATGCGGTTAAAGCCGGCAGAGCCCTTGACCGTGCCGTAATATTCGAGTTCCCCGATCCGCTGCCTGAGAAACTGGAACAGGTTTTCATCATCCATCTGCTGAAACCAGAAGTAGCGTACCGGATCCCCCGGTCTTTTGACTTCGGTCTCCCGGCGTTCCGAGAAGACGGAATCCAGGATGGCGATGATGCTGTTTTCGTAAACTATATCCCGCTGAGCCGTGTCCGCGGGGTTCAGATCGGAAATGTCAATGACGGAGGAGTTCTTCGCGTGATCCTTCTTTTTCGGGCCGCCCAGATGAAAAACCTGCTCTCCGTAGGCCACATCGGCATAGAGCACCAGATTGTCATACTTTCTTTTTTCCTCGATATCGAGGTAGAAGGTGAATTCCGGCTTGGGCAGCAGCACTTCAGTTACCTTTTCGGTATTGTCGGTGATCTGAATGCAGGGCGATTCCTGCAGTACCGGCAGTACCCGGTGCCAGAAATCGTTAAGTCCTCTGATGCCTACGGAAAACCTGAAATTACCGTCCTTATCCATAACTGCGGAAAACAGGTCAAGCTGCTTCCGTTCCTCGGGATCCAGCCGGCTCAGGCAGTCGGATATCCGGCAGTACAGGTGCTCCGCCCCTCTGATGATATTCGGAGTATTGCCGGATACGATGATGCTGGAAACCCGGTTATTAATCATCTTTTCGGAAATGTTTACGGGGATTGTTATCGGCACGTGCCCGATGGCAAGAGGATTTTCCAGATCTTCGTCAGAAAATACAGTGCAGTTCTCCATATCGGTCCAGAACCGATCCAGATAGGTCCCTCCCAGCGGAAGATAGTTCACGTTGTCGGAAAAGTATTTTAATCTGTTATGCACCTGCGGGTCGTAGCTGGTAAGAAACCAGCTTTGCATAACCCCCGTCAGTTTCCGGGATTCCGGCGACAGTACGTCTCTGCCGAAATCAATGGAGTTTTTGCTTCCAAGCTTGTACGTTTTTTTCTCGTACAGGGCCCGGATCAGGGTGGAGATATCCCGCACCATGTATTTTTTCGGATTTCCGGAAATGCTGATCTTGAGAGAAAGCCAGACTTCGCCGTCCCACCGGAACATGATATACGGAAAAAAGGTAACCGTGCTGCGGGGGATCGGGGATTCTGAAGGTTCCGTTTCCAGAAACCTGCTTTCGTAGTCGATGAAGTTCCGGTGCATGTTTCTGATAAAGGTCAGGGCCTTGTCATCGGTCTCATCGATAAATACCGGATGCTCGTTCAGATACTTCCAGATCCAGAGAAGAGCAATGATTTGGGTTTCATTAAGGAAGCTGGATTTATAGCATCTCTTTGGCAGAAAATTCAGAATGTCCGGAACATTCTCCCAGGTAATGGTTTTTTCGGAAATAATGACAGTGAGGTTTTTCCAGAAATATCCGGAGGCGGAGAATACAAAGGCAAGCTTTGCCCTGAGGACGGTGCCGGACTTTGTTTTTACATATTCCACAGAGGATTTTCTTGGCTCGATTGCAGGCTGTTCCTGTTTCAGAATTTCTGCCACGGAATGGGCAATAAAGGCGGTGGTGAAATTGCTTCTCAGATATCCCGGGATATTGTAATAGCTCATTCCCGTGGTATCCAGGTTCCGGAAGCAGTCAAGCTCATACGCGGCTACTATCCTGTCAAATCCGATATTCAGAAATTCCAGGTTGTTTTCCGTAATGCTTTTCACCATGTCTTCCAGAATCTGCTTGCGGTCTCCGAGAGGCCCCTTGGGGAGCATAATCGGCCCATGCTCTTTTTCATACGTCAGGAGAAGAGCGGCGATGTGAGAACAAATGACAAATTTGGAAGGGGTGCCGCCTGGCAGGTATCTGTGAGTTTTGAGATCACAGGTTAAATAAGCCATGGTGATACTGAAATCGGTATTGCGAGGCAGGTTTTGAATACTGCAGGAAACAGATTTGTATTGTCTGGCACCGGGGGAGTAAATCTCTCCGGTAATATTAATGGGAACCCGGATTCCCTGATCACTGTCCGGATGATAGTCGCAGAAAATATTTCCCACTGCATAATAGTCTTCGGCAAGTGCAAGATCCCGGGGGGAAACATATTGTCTCCAGTTCAGGATTTCCGGAGATGCGGAGGTGTTCTCCGAAGAGTTTTCGGCAGTGTTTTCGGTATCGTCTGAAATAATCGGGTCTTTGGTCATTACGTTCTCAGAAGTTGTTTGTCATCTGTTTTTAAGGTGTTGTCCGGCTTTATGCCGGAAAGCCGGATTTGCGTTAATATCCGGCGGATACCAAAAATCCCTTCGGACAGGGGAAGGGATTCTGAAAAATGACGGAACGTCCCGGACAGAAATTCAGATCCGGAGACAGTTCATCTTCGGCAGTTTACTTTTCGGAGGAGGCAGTATCGGAATCACTGCCACCGTCCCCCTTTACGCTGTACAGAAACTTCCCGATAAGCTCCTCAAGAACAATGGCGGAGCCGGTATCCATAATCCGATCCCCGTCCTTCAGGTAGGTGGAGCCCATGTCCTCGTCGTAAAAGCCCGGGGTAATTCCGATATACTGCTCTCCGATAAGCCCGGCGGTCAGCACCGAGGCCTTGCTTTCGCTGGAGAGCTCGCTGTACTGGGATTCGATTTCCATCTTTACCACCGGAACCAGCTTTTCGTGATCCACATAAATGGCGGATACCCGTCCGATAACCACACCGCCGATCTTCACGGGAGCCCGTACCTTGAGAGAACCCACGTTGTCGAAATAGCCGTAGACGGAATAGACTCCGCTGTCATAGGACAGTGTGAGTCCAGCTACCTTCAGGGCCAGGATTACTCCCGCAATGATGCCCAGCAGCATGAAAAGCCCGACACTGAATTCAGTTTTGCTGTATTTAACCATATATATAATCCTAGAACATCAATGCTGTAAGAATAAAGTCCAGTCCCAGCACAGCCAGGGAAGACTGCACCACGGTATTGGTGGTGGCCTTGCTGATTCCGGCAGAGGTGGGAACCAGATCGTAGCCGTTAAACAGGGCGATCCAGGTAACCACTACCGCAAAAACCACGCTTTTGATAAAGCACATGCCGAGGTCATCCCAGAAGTCCACGTTGCTCTGCATGCCACTCCAGAAGATCCCGTCATCAACTCCCAGCCAGTCCACTCCCACCAGCTTGCCGCCGTAGATCCCCACCACGGTGAAGATGGTGGCCAGTATCGGCAGGGATATCACTCCGGCCCAGAAGCGCGGTGCAATCACGCGGCGCAGCGGATCCACGGCCATCATTTCCATGGAGGTCAGCTGCTCCGTGGCCTTTTTCAGACCGATTTCGGCAGTCAGGGCGGAGCCGGCCCGTCCGGCAAAGAGCAGGGCGGCCACCACCGGCCCCAGCTCCCGGATAATGGAGAGAGCCACCAGCTGTCCCAGGGCTCCTTCGGCCATAAAGCGCACCAGTACGTTGAAGCCCTGAAGCCCCAGTACCATGCCGATGAAGAGTCCGGAGATGGCAATGATGCTTATGGACTGCACTCCTACCACATAAAGCTGCTGAATCAGCTGCGGAAAATTCTTGTCAAACTGGGGTTTTCCGACGACGGAATAAAAAAGCATGATGGTGGCCCGGCCGAGGGCATTAATTTTTCTGACTCCGTATCGTCCGATTCCGGAAATGAAATTTATCATCACAGGGCCTCAAGATATGGTGTGTCGGCAGGATAGTTAAAGGGAACCGGTCCGTCAAACTCGCCGTTTATGAACTGTCTTATACGGGGATCGGAGCTTCTCTTCAGATCAAACGGGGTGCCGCTTCCGATAACCTTGCCGCCGGAGAATATATAAAGGTAGTCGGCGATTTCCATGATTTCGGGAACGTCATGGGTAACCACCACCGAGGTGAGTCCCAGGGTATCGTTCATTTTCTTGATAAGCCGCACCAGTACATCCATGGTAATGGGATCCTGACCGACAAACGGTTCGTCGTACATGATGAGTTCGGGATCCAGGGCGATGGCCCGGGCCAGCGCCGCTCTTCTGGCCATGCCTCCGGAAAGCTCCTGGGGCATCAGATCCCGGGCTCCCCGGAGACCTACCGCCTCCAGCTTCATCAGTACCATGGCATTGATGATTTCCGGGGGCAGGGAGGAATGCTCCCTGATAGGAAACGCCACATTGTCAAACACGTTCATGTCCGTAAAGAGGGCCCCGCTCTGAAACAGCATGCTCATGCGCTTCCGGAGCTCGTAGAGATCGCCCCGGTTCAGGCTGTGGACGTTGATTCCGTCAAAGAATATCTGTCCCTCGTCAGGAGCCAGCTGGCCGCCGATAAGCCTGAGCATGGTGGTTTTTCCGGTGCCGCTGGGGCCGAGAAAGGCGGTGATTTTTCCTTTTTCCACGGTCAGGGAGACATCGTCGTAGATCTTCCGGGCCCCGTAGGAAAAGGTAACATTCTTTATTTCTATTAGGTCGGTCATTAAAAACTCTGGTAAACAGCTACAGTGATGCAATTATAGCACTCCTTATGCGCTGATGATTGCGGATGTGTCATATTTGAGGTCCGAAACTGTTTGTGCCCGCCGACTCTTCTGTCTTTCCTCCCGCCGGGCTTTTTGAGTGAGCCCCCGCGTCCTGATAATTGTGGTATCATAGTTCGAGAGATCCCGCCACTGACGAACAGTAACTCTCACAATGCTCTCCGCATTCCGGCGGGGCGGCGGCACGGACCGGAGCATGATATTGCCGCGGTTCCGCCCGGGTATTCCGCTACCGGAATCTGTGAGAATGAGTGCGGCCCACGGATTAACAAGAGGAAATCAATGTCAGAAGAAGAAAACCGGCACGACAGGGATGAAAAGGATAACGATAGCGCCGGCAATAAGGAAAATTTTGTTTTTGATACCGGAAATTCCGATGATCCCGTAAGTCCCGACCATTCCGCCAGTCCCGTAAGTCCCGACAATCATGATTTCGGCAGTCCCTCCGGCATGAAATTCGAGTTCCGGGTTAATGTTTCCGAGGCCGATCTGGACAGACTGGCAGGTGCTCACAGAGCTGCCGCAATCAGGATGGCGGCGATTTCCGCAGTGCTCTTCCTGGTCACTCTGATGCTTCCCTCATTTTCCGACGAGGAAATGACTTTTCCGGCATCCATGCTTTTCTGGTTCGTCCTGGTGCTTACCGCCACCAGAACCGTGGTTTCCTTAAAGGACATTCTCCGGGATCGGGATTACTTTGTTCAGAATGTGATCATTTCTTCTCTGCTGGCTCCCCTGGACGGCACCGGTGATGCCTCAGGAACTGACGGCAGTACCGGGCATTCCGGCAATGATGCGGCGCTTCGGGAACTCCGGGAGCAGTTTCTGGAATCCTTCAGAGTACGTTTTATCAGAACCCGGATTTTTCATTTTGTCATTACTCTGATTGCAGTGTACGGCACCACCTATTTCGGAGACTTTCTGATCAGGACCGGGCTTTCCTCGCTGTCAGTCTTCCGGAGCATTCTGGTGGCAGTTTCCTTCACACTGTTGTTTTTGCTTGCCATGCGTACCATGTACCTGAGCTGCATCCTGACCAAGGAAGCCTTTTTCAGGATGGCCACCTCGGACATGATCATCCGTTCCGGCAAGAATCCCGAGTCCTGACATGAAGCTTAATGCCGCGCAGCTGGAGGCTGTGAACTATATCGGGGGGCCCTGCCTGGTACTGGCAGGAGCCGGTTCCGGAAAGACCAGGGTTATCACCCAGAAAATCGTTCATCTCATTTCGGAGTGCTCCTATTCCGCAAGAAATATCTGTGCCGTAACCTTTACCAACAAGGCGGCCAGGGAAATGAAGGAGCGCATTTCCGCCGCACTGTCTCCTGACGAAATCAAGGGACTCCGGGTTTCCACCTTCCATTCCCTGGGGCTGGAGATTATCCGGCACGAGTATTATTCCCTGGGAATTTCGCCGAACTTTTCCCTGTTTGACGAATACGATTCCATGAGCGTCATGAAGGAGATTATCGAGAAGGCCCAGGGGGATCTTTCCAAGGACGAGCTTAAAAACAAGTGCCTCTACTGGCTCGGCGCCGTGTCCCGTTTCAAAAACGATCTCAGGTCCCCGGAGGAGGTTCTGCAGGATCGGGATCCCGAGAGTCAGATTGCCGGGCTCATCTACAGCGAATACCAGCGTATGATGAGCTCCTGCAACGCCATTGATTTTGATGACCTTATCTATAAAACCGTCAGACTGTTCCGGAGCAATCAGGATGTTCTTACCCGCTGGCGGAGCCGTATCCGCTATCTTCTGGTGGACGAGTATCAGGACACCAATCAGAGTCAGTACGAGCTTATTCGCCTTCTGGTATCCGAGAATCAGCGGTTCACGGTGGTGGGGGATGATGACCAGTCCATTTATTCCTGGCGGGGCGCTCAGCCTGAAAACATTCCCAGACTCCGGGAGGATTTTGCCAATCTCCGGGTCATCATGCTGGAGGAGAACTACCGATCCTGTGGTATCGAGATTCCGAAAGCGGATCAGGAGGGCAAAAAGCTGGTAACGGATCTTCTGGGGCATCACTACCGCTACCGGACACATTTTCATGACTACGCCGTGCTCTACCGGGGCAATTACCAGTCCCGGGAGATCCAGAAGGCCCTGGCCGAAAGCAATATTCCCTTCCGGGTTATCGGCGGCACCAGTTTCTTTGCGCTTTCCGAAATCAAGGACTTTATGTGCTATCTCCGGGTGCTGGTAAACGATGACGACAACCGGGCCTTTCTCAGAATTATCAACACCCCGCGGCGGGAGATCGGCGCCGTGGCCCTGGAGCATATCGGGAAGTTCGCCGAGAGTCATAACCTTTCCCTGATGCAGGCCTGCATGGATTCCCGGCTTCGGGAAAATATTCCCGCCCGGGAGGCCGGGAAATTCAGCGGTTTTGCGGAGCTTGTCATGAAGCTCCGGAAGGATCTCTCCGGAAGTCATGCCCACGAGGTGCTCCGTGCTCTTCCGGATACTCTGGGATATACCGAATGGCTCCGTGTCGACTCCGGCAGCGAAAAGGGCGCGGAATTCCGGATCGACAATGTGCAAACCCTGGTTGACTGGGTGGAACGCGCCATGAGCGGCGGTTCCGGCGGGGACGAGGGGCCGCAGACCTTCGAGGAGGCGGTAACCCGCATGGCGCTCAGGGAGCTTCTGGATCGCGAGGAGCAGGATTTCGAGCTTGACGAGGTGCAGCTTATGACGCTGCATTCCTCCAAGGGACTGGAGTTCCCGTTTGTTTACATGATTGGCATGGAGGAAGGCCTTCTGCCTCACAAGTCTGCCGTGGAGACCGGAAACGTGGAAGAGGAGCGCCGCCTGGCCTACGTGGGGATGACCCGCGCCCGGCAGGAGCTGACCTTTATGCTCTGTCAGGAACGCAAAAGCCGGGATCAGCGGGATCGGGTATGCCCGGAACCCAGCAGGTTCCTGAAGGAGCTCCCGCCGGAGGATCTGGACTGGAAGGAAAACGGCAGCCTCATGACCAAACAGGAGCGTTCTGACATGCTGGATGCGTTTTTTAAGGATGCCCAGGCCTTTCTGGACAAGAAGTGAGCTGAAATACGGAAGTGAGTCCGGGAGAGGGGGAGGTGTGGTATGACCGGAGTGCGGAGTGTTTTCGGGAGGAAGTCATGAGATACCGGTGTCTGCTTTTGCCGCTGTTTTTCCTGTCGGAAGTTCTGGCGGCGGATCCTGCGAATTCCCGGACAGACTGTCAGAAATTCGTGTCTGACGGGGACTATCATGAGGCGGCCGGGCTTTGCCCCGGGGAATGTCAGAGCGGCAGCGCGGCGGCCTGCTATAACAGCGGGGCTCTTAATGAAGCAGGTCTCGGGGGGCCGCAGGATTACGCAAAGGCCCGTTCCTTTTATGAAAAGGGCTGCACTCTCGAAGACAGCGGCTCATGCTCAAATCTGGGTGTTCTTTATGAAGCCGGGAACGGTGGCAGTCAGGACTTTTCCCGGGCACTCTCCTTTTACAAAAAGGCCTGCGATCTCAATTCCGGCCGGGGGTGTTCGAACCTGGCGGTTCTTTATCTTCGGGGACAGGGAACGGAGCAGGATTATGTCCGGGCCCGGGAGCATCTGGAAAAGGCCTGCACCCTGAAGGAGGGTGCGGGATGCTCCAATCTGGGAGTGCTCTACAGCAACGGACACGGGGTGCCTCAGGATGACCGGAAAGCGGCGGAGTATTTAAAAGCAGCCTGCGAGCTTGGCGACGGTTCCGGCTGCGCGGGGCTGGGTTTTCTTTTTGAAAACGCCCGGGGAATGGAACAGGATTACCGGGAGGCCCGGACTTATTACAGGCAGGCCTGCAGCCTCGGAGACGGTTCCGGATGTGCCAGTCTGGCCCGTTTTTTTGAAAACGGGATCGGGGGCGGCAAGCTGAGCCGGGATTCCCGTCAGGCGGTCATGTATTATGAAAAGGGCTGCGGTTACGGTTCCGGCGTGGGTTGTCTCGGTCTTGCCGAAATGTATTACGAAGGCCGGGGGACTGATAAGGACACGTGGAAGGCGGCCGTTTATTTTGAGAAGGCCTGCCTCCTGAACGAAGGCTCCGGCTGCTTTAACCTGGGATTTATGCATTACAGTTCCGGAAGCTCCGCTCAGGATTTTCAGAAAGCCGCGGCCTGGTATGAGAGGGCCTGTGACCTCGGGGATTACCGGGGCTGCGTCAATCTGGGCGCCATGTACTATGACGGAAAGGGGGTTCCGCAGGATCCGGAGAAGGCTCTCGGGTATTATGACCGGTCCTGCGCTGCCGGTGTCGCTCTGGGCTGCAACAACGCCGGAGGCTATTATGCCCTCCGGGAGGATTTCGGGAAAGCGGTTCCCCGTTTCGAGCAGAGCTGCAGCAGTCTCAATGACGGCGGGGCGTGCTTTATTCTGGCCGGTTTTTATGCGGAAGGAAAGCTTGTTCCCCCGGAAGGACGGACTCCCGGGGATTATTACCGCAGGGCCTGCGAACTCGGGGTTTCGGAAAGCTGTCAGGAGAATCCGGCCGAAGCAGATGCCAAAACCGGAGAAAACCGTCCGGAAAAATAATCACAAATTTCCGGAATCCCGGATCGGGTTTTCTGTCTCAGCTCCATGATGGTGCAAACGCGGTTCGGAGGCTCTCTCGACCGAAAATGCCCCCGGGTGTCCTGGCTCGCCGGAGATCATGATAACGGCGGGGACACCGGGAGCTATGGCACCTGGTGGCTTCGACCACGGGATCCTTACCGTTTTATGAAATTCTGAGTGGCGATTTTTGAAAAAACAGTATCCCAGGCAGAAGCTTTTTGCCGGCAGCTGTGATTCCGGAAGTTCTGCCGGGAAAGAACCGTGCAGTCAAAATCCCCGAAGAACAGACATTCTTCGGGGATTGTCGTTTCCTGTGCCGAACGCGGAAATACAGGGATTACTGCCGGAACATGCCGTCAATGTCTCTAAGCCGGATTCCTCTGCGCTGGAGAGCCCCCATTACCGCTTTAAGGAGCCGGGCACCGTTTTCCGGAGTGCCCTGGGCCTCAAAGGCGGCCACGGCCTCCGGAAGCGGAGTTTCAGGGTCCCGAAGGGCGTCGTACAGAGAAATGTTGGCAGCATCCAAAGGGAGATGCCCGTCGAAGCAGCTGGCGTTTCCCAGATGGCAGGTGGGGCCCACGGGATCCGCAGCCACCAGGAGACAGTCGGAATCGCAGTCAGTGGTGATGGCCTTCAGGTTCAGGTAGTGCCGGGATTCCTCTCCCTTGGTCCAAAGACGTTTTTTGGTGCGGCTCCAGAAGGTGACTTTCCCGATGGCAATGGTTTTTTCCAGAGCTTCCCGGTTCATAAAGCCCTGCATCAGCACCAGTCCGGAGCGGTAGTTCTGCACGATTACCGGAATCATTCCCTGACACTTTTCCCAGTCCAGGGAGTCGATATCGAAGTTAAGATTGTATTTCTCAGTCACGGACGGTTACTCCTTCTTTTCTGAGGTATTCCCGGAGGTCCGGGATATGAATAAGGCCCTTGTGAAACACCGAAGCCGCAAGACAGCCATCCGTATTGGCAATTTTGAAGCCGTCCCGGAAATGTTCCATGGCTCCGGCACCGCCCGAGGCAATGAGAGGAACCCGGCAGAGGCCGCGGATAAGCTTCAGCTGTTCCAGATCATAACCGTTTCTCATGCCATCCTGGTTCATCATGTTCAGCACGATTTCTCCGGCGCCTCTTTTCTGAACCTCGGTAACCCATTCCGGGGTGGTCCATTTGGTTACCAGGGTTCTGGATTCGTCGCCGGTATACTGCTTGACCCAGTATTTCCCGGTTTCCCTGTCAAAATAGGAATCAATGCCGCATACCACGCACTGCACGCCGAACTTGTCGGCCAGTCTGGTGATAAGGTCCGGATCCGCCAGAGCCGGGGAGTTTACCGATATCTTGTCGGCTCCGAACTCCAGAATGCGGCGGGCGTCCTCCACACTTTTGATGCCTCCGGCCACGCAGAAGGGGATGTCGATAACCTCGGCCACTTTTCTGACCCAGCTTTTGTCCACCACCCGGGCATCGGAGGAGGCGGTGATATCGTAGAATACCAGTTCGTCAGCACCTTCTTCGGCATAGCGTCGTGCCAGATCCACAATGTCGCCCATTATCTCGTGGTTGCGGAACTGCACGCCCTTGACCACCACTCCGTTTTTAACATCAAGACACGGTATTATGCGTTTGGCCAGCATTCCAGGGCCTCCTTGACAGTGAATTTTCCTTCCAGAAGAGCACGGCCCAGGACTACTCCGCTGGCGCCGCTCCGGCTGGTGTTTCTGACGTCATCCAGGGATCCGATACCGCCGGAAGCGATAAAGGAGATATCCGGGAACTCCCGGTGGAGGTCGGAGTAAAGTGCCACGTTGGTACCGGCCAGGGTGCCGTCCTTGCTGATATCGGTGCAGAGCACGTAGCGGAGTCCGGTCTCCCGGTAGTCATTGATAAGGTCCTCAATGGTAACGCCGCTGTTTTCCTGCCAGCCCTTTACGGCAATGAATCTTTTGCCGGAGGCGGGATCAATGTTGATATCCAGTGCCAGCACGATATGAGCAGCCCCGAAGTCCCGGAACCATTCCTTTACCTCAGCGGGATTCTTTACGGCGCTGGATCCGACCACCACGCGATCCGCTCCTGTATTCAGAAGATCCTCCGCATCCTTTCTGCTGCGGATGCCGCCTCCGATTTCCACAGGAACCGGAGTGTTTTTAATAAGGGAGGCAATGGTATCCAGCTGTCTTGCGGCAGGATCCCTGGCACCGTCCAGGTCTACCAGATGGAGATAGCGGGCTCCTTCGCTGACATACAGGTCAAAACGATCCTGCGGACTGGCGCTGTACTCGGTTTTCTGAGCATAATCCCCCTGGAACAGACGGACCACCTTGCCGCCTATGAGATCAATTGCCGGGATAATCATTAAGCATCTCTCCTAAAGGTTTAAAAAGTTGTTCAAGAGCCGGGCGCCGATCCTGCCGGACTTTTCCGGGTGGAACTGGGTTCCGAAGAAATTGTCCTTCTGTACCACGGCCGTGAATTTTTCGCCGTACTCCGTGACTGCCAGGGTATCGGCGCAGACATTCATGGCGTAGGAATGCACGAAGTAGAAATACGAATTGTCGGGAATGTCCTTAAAAAGAGGGGATTCCCGGACGCAGGAAACCTGATCCCAGCCCATGTGGGGGAGCGGCAGATCTCCGGTTTTCATAAGGCTTACCGTGCCGTTAACAAGGCCCAGGCATGATACCGGCACGGACTCTCCGGATTCTCCCATGTTTTCCTGCGACTCGAGACCCAGCATCTGCATGCCGAGGCAGATGCCCAGCACCGGCTGTGTCAGGGATTTAACAAGATCCGGAAGATTCCTTTCCTTAAGAAGTTTCATGGCGGCGCTGGCAGTGCCGACTCCCGGGAGGATCAGCCTGTCGGCTTCGCGGATGGTCTTTTCATCCGTGGAGATTACGGGATCCGCGCCCAGGTGCCGGAGCGCAATGACCACGGAGGTAAGATTGGCGCTGCCGGTATCGATTACGGTAATTTTCTGATTCTGCATTTAAAGTACTCCCTTGGTGGACGGAAGATCATGGCCTTCTCTTCTGAGGGCGGTTCTGAGCGCTCTCCCGAAGCCCTTGAACAGCGCCTCCACCTGATGGTGGGTGTTGCCGCCGGTTACCGAAAGGTGCAGGGTGAGACCCATGGCGCAGGCCAGGCTGTGGAAGAAGTGGGGCACCATTTCAGTAGGAAGTCCGCCCACAGTTTCCCTCTGGAAGTCCGCATTGCAGGAAAACACCGCATAGGGCCGTCCCGAGATGTCCAGGGCACAGGTTACCTCGTGATTGGTGATGGAATCATCGGGAAGCCCCTCGATTTTGGAGGCTACCTCGTCCATGGCCAGTACAAATCCGAAGCGTCCTATGCCGCGCTTGTCGCCCAGGGCCTTTTTGAGGGCCTCTCCGAGAGCAATGCCGGTATCCTCCACCGAATGATGCTCGTCCACGTTCAGATCTCCGTCGCAATGGAGCTTAAGCGTAAAGTTCCCGTGAGTGGCGATCTGATCCAGCATGTGATCGAAGAAGCCGATGCCGGTGGAGATTTCGTTATGTCCCGGATGATCCAGATCCACAAATACGGAAATTCTGGTTTCCCTGGTATTTCTCACCACAGTGGCTGTGCGGGGTCTGGTCAGGATCTCCTCGGCGATTTTCTGCCAGTTATTGGAGATCCGGTCATAGCGGATGCTGTTAATGCCCATGTTTTTGCCCATGGCCACGTCGCTTTCCCGGTCTCCGATAAAGTAGCTGTTTTCCGGATCCATGACGCCCGGCTTCAGGTATTCCAGAACCAGGCCGGTTTTGGGTTTCCGGCAGGAGCAGTTTTCATGAGGGAAGTGCGGGCAGATCAGGACTTCGTCGAAGTTAACTCCCTCACTTTCAAAAATGCTCAGCATGAGATTATTGGGCCCCCGGAAACTTTCCTCGGGGAGACTGGCGGTTCCGAGACCGTCCTGATTGGTGACGATCACCAGTCTGAAGCCGGCTGCGGAAAGGTTCTTCAGGGCGGAAATCACTCCGGGCTCAAACTTCAGGAGCTCGTATGAGTCCACCTGCTCGCTGGGCCTGGGTTCGTCAATGAGGGTGCCGTCCCGGTCGATGAATAAATATTTCTGCATATGTAAAACTCAAAAGGCGAGTTCGACCCGCCTCTCTTAAGGTTGATTGATTATCTGTCCAGTTCTTTCAGGATACCGAGAACCTCCTGCATCTCCTGCTCGCTGCCGATGGTGATGCGGATGCAGTCCCGAAGCCGGGGCTTGTCGTTGAAGTCGCGGAGAATGACGCCGCGCCGTGCAAACTCGCTGAAGACCTCCTCGCCGTTCCGGAAGCGGAAGAGGACGTAATTGGGTCTGGTTCCGAACACCTCCTCGGTGCGGGAGAGCTGTGAGACCTCCTTTATGAAGGCTTCCTTGCGGGAGTTAAGCTCCTGAACCCGGGCCTTCATGATGTCGATGCCGTTTTTCGAGAGGGCTTGGACGGCAATCTGAGCCACGGGATCGCATATCGGGTAGGGATCAATGACCTTGAGCATCAGCTTCAGCACTTCGGGATTTCCCAGTGCGAAGCCGCAGCGGATTCCGGCAAGACCGAAGGCCTTGGACAGGGTTCTGGTGATGACAAGGTGCGGATTTGCCGGGAGGAGATCCGTTGCGGTTTCCTCGGGACAGAACTCGATATAGGCCTCGTCCACCACCACAAGGGCCCGGCCGCGGGCGGCATTCAGGATCTCCAGAAGATCCTCCCGCTTCACGGTGTCACCGGTGGGGTTGTTCGGAGAGCACAGAAATACCAGCTTTACGCGGTTTTCCGGGGCGGCCAGGGCTTTTGCGATGGCGGCGGCGTCCGGGCTGAAATCCTCCCGGGGCGGAATCTCCAGTACCCGGGCGCCGTTGGTATCGGCGCTCACCCGGTACATGCCGTAGGTGGGCGGACAGATAATGATGCTGTCCGCGTCGGGCTCGCAGAAGGTTCTGATAAGAAGGCCGATGGCTTCGTCACTGCCCCGGGAAACCAGAACGTTTTCCGGCTGTACTCCGGCGTATGCGGCATAGGCCTCCAGCACTTCGTCAGGCTGACAGTCCGGATAGCGGTTCAGCTTCCGGGAGTTCATCAGAAAAGCAGAGGCGGATGGAGCCTCGTTGGCGTTAAGGAAGGTGTGCCCCTGACCTCCGATGCGGCGGGCCGACATGTAGGGAGTCAGTCCGCGAACCCTTTTGGTGGCAAGAAGAGAAATATCATCTGACATGACGGGAACTCCTTAACTGCGTTGCTGTTTTTCCAGGGCTTCCATTCTGACGGTTACCGCTCTCCTGTGGGCGGTAAGTCCCTCGGCGTCCGCCATTTCCGAAATGGCCGGGGCGATGATTGCCAGCCCTGCCGGGGTGGCCTCCTGCACGGTGTATCTCCGGATAAAGTCCTGAAGCCCGAGAGAGGAATAGGTTTTGGCATAGCCGTAGGTGGGCAGGGTGTGGTTGGTGCCGCTGGCATAGTCGCCGGCCGACTCCGGGGTAAAGGCTCCGATGAAGATGGAACCGGCGTTCCGGATCTTCGGGAGGAGATCCCGGGGATTTGCGGTTTCGATAATCAGATGCTCCGGAGCATAAATGCAGGCGATTTCGCAGGCTTCGTCCAAATCCCGGCAGACAATGGCAATGCTCTTTTCCAGGGCCTTTTCGGCGATGTTTTCCCGGGAGAGGACCTTAACCTGCTTCTCCACTTCGGCCAGTACCTCGTTTCCGTAGTTGGGGTTGGTGGACAGGAGTACCACCTGCGAGTCCGGTCCGTGTTCGGCCTGGGACAGCAGGTCGGCGGCTGCAAAGGCCGGATCGGCAGTTTCATCGGCAATA
Organism: uncultured Ruminobacter sp.; assembly: GCA_902776415.1. Taxonomy (GTDB): domain Bacteria; phylum Pseudomonadota; class Gammaproteobacteria; order Enterobacterales; family Succinivibrionaceae; genus Succinimonas. Next base: position 23,821 of record CACYPY010000019.1, on the reverse strand, counting down.
ACCATCACCTCGGAAGGGCCGGCCGGCATGTCAATGGCCGCACCGCGGAAGTCGGCGGATACCTGCTTCTTGGCTTCGGTAACAAACGAGTTGCCAGGTCCGAAGATTTTGCTGACCTTGGGCACGGTCTCGGTGCCGTAGGCCATGGCTGCAATGGCCTGGGCGCCGCCGATGGTATAGATGTCGCGGATGCCGCAGAGGCCGGCCGCATAGACAATGGCATCGGATACCGGAGGCGGAGAGCAGAGGACGATCTTTTTGGCTCCGGCAATGCGGGCTGGCACTCCCAGCATGAGGACAGTGCTGACCAGAGGGGCGGAACCGCCGGGAACGTAGAGTCCCACCGGATCAATGGCATGGGTATGAAGCTCGCAGACCACTCCGGGCTGAGTTTCCACCTTTACCGGGGCGGGCTTCTGTGCCTCGTGGAACTTCCAAAGATTGTCATAGGACATCCGGAGTGCGTTTCTGAGAGCTTCAGGAACTCTGTCCGCGGCTTGGGCGATTTCCGCGTCGGTGAGCTTCAGATGGTCTCCGGCAAAGCGATCGAACTTCCGGGAGTATTCCAGGAGCGCAGTGTCTCCGCCGGTTCTGATATTGGCGATAATATCAGCCACCAGTTTTGCCTTTTCTCCGTTGTCGGAGGTGGCGGGCCGTGCCAGAACGTCAGTTCTTTCCTGACCGGAAAGTTCTGACCAGTTTACGATCTTCATACAGCTTTACCTTCCAGGATTATTTCAGCATTTTTTCGATAGGGAGTACCAGAATGGAACTGGCACCCAGGGCCTTCAGCTTCTCCATGGTTTCCCAGAAGAGGGTTTCGGTGGAAACCACATGCATGGCCACGTGATCCGGATTGCCCTCCAGGGTGAGCAGAGTGGGGGATTCGGCACCCGGCAGAAGGGCGGTGATTTCCTCTACCTTGTCCTTCGGAGCGTGAAGCATGATGTACTTGGAGCCGTGAGCCTGCATCATGCCGTCAATGCGGTTTACGAGAGTGTCGGCGATGAGCTTCTTTTCAGGGAAGAGCTCCTGGTTTCTCTGAATGAGAACCGCCTGGGATCTGTAAACCACCTGCACTTCCTTGAGCCCGTTGGCGTCAAGGGTGGCACCGGAGCTTACCAGATCGCAGATGGCATCGGCCAGACCGGCACGGGGAGCCACTTCCACGGAACCGGTAAGGTGCACTACCTTGAAGTTTACGCCCATGCTGTCCAGATAGCGTTTGGTGAGGTTGGGGTAGGTGGTGGCGATTTTAAGTCCTTCCAGACTCTCGACCCCTTTCCATTCCTGTTCCACCGGAATGGCCAGGGAGAGCCGGCAGCCGCCGAAATCCAGCTTGCGTACCAGGGTGTAGTCGGTGGGAAGTCCGTCCTGCTGGCGTTCCATGCCGATTTCCTCAAGCACGTCCTGGCCGACGATGCCCCAGTCAACCACGTGATCCATTACCAGTCCCGGAATATCGTCATCACGAACGCGCAGAAGGTCGATATCCATGTTCTCCACATGGGAGATAAGACGATCCTCCCGGCTGTTTATCTTGAGACCGCAGCTTTTGAAAAGATCGGTGGTATCGATGCTCAGTCTGCCTTTTTTCTGCATGGCGATGCGAAATTTCTTGGTAGCACTCATATGATTTACTGTCCTCGTAAATGAAAAAACCCCTGGAAGCTTTTTTCTCCTCCAAGGGCCTCGGAATCGTCTGTACGGCAACTCGCTGGAAGAGCTTAATCTTCCAGAATTCATCCTCCTGAAAGATTATTTCGGGTGATGATGGTGGTGGTGATGAATTATTGATCTCAGTGTGTATCCGTTCATCATGTCGGTTCCCGGCAGATTGCCTTCTGTAATTGAACGCTGTGCATTATACACCATTGCCGGGGGAATGTGGCAATTTTTGAAGTCAAAGTCACAAATTTCGGTTTAAGGTGCGGATCCTCCGGGGCACTGTTTCATGTCAGCATTGTGCGGCATCCTCCAGTGACGATCCTGACTTTTATGAAAAAGAGAAGCCGGTACAGGGCCCCTCCGTTCCGGATTACGATATAATCGGGAAGCAGGTGGGAGAGTGTTCAGGCAAACATCAGGGTTCCGAAACTTCATGTTTATTTGTTGTTAAAATCCCGGGCGAACAGAACGGATTGGACAGTGAATGTTCCTGAAGTGTTTGATGAAGAGAATGTTGAAGAGAATGTTGAAGAGAATGTTGAAGTTTTTGGAGTTTCGGGCATACTGTTTTCCGGGCAGATGATGGCGGAATAGTCATAAAGTCAGAAGAGGTGATTTGCTATGCAGTTCAAGAAAGGACTGGGCTGGAAGGCCTGTTATGACGAGGAAAGGAATGTTTACACGGCACAGAGGAGCTGGCGGGGCTTTTATCAGCTGTGCGAGATCGACAAGGAGATCTATGACAGACTTGATCCGGAAGGAAAGGGAGAAGAGGATCCCGACAGGCTCATAAACAAAGGGCGGCATCTGGTTGAGTCTGATGATGATTATTACACCTCGCCTTATGTTACGGTTTTCGACGAGAATTATCTTGAGCTTGCCCCCTGGTCCGATGCCGAGAAAAGAGTGAGAAATACCGAACACAGAACCAGTAAAGAGCTTGCCGACTATGTTGTGGAGCATTTTCAGTCCGAGGAAAAGAATCGCGAGTACAGAAGGAAAAAAGCGGAACAGGAAAATATAGAATGAATGCCGCGGGGAGAATGTTTCGGTAACGGAGGCGACACGGCGGCCGGAACATACGGGCTGAACTGCTTTTCACAGGGGCTCCGCATAGCCCGTTATTCGGGAGCTTTCCCCCGGATCGGCTTTTCCAGAAGAGTTTTCATGGAGCAGCCGAGTACTCCGGAAAGCCGGTAGAGAGTTTCGGCGCCCGCCCTGTTGATATCCTTGCGCCGCTGCTCATACCTCCGGACAGAACGAAGCATCCCCCCGGAAAGCCGGGCAAGTTCGGCCTCTGTGCAGCCACAGATTTTACGAAGGAGTTTCAGGCTGGTCTCCGGGAGGCATTCCCGCATTCTTTTCTCCGCAATGGCGGCGAATTTTGAGATGACTGCCTCGTGAAGCGGACTGTACAGGCTCTCCAGATCAGAAAATGAAAGAACGCTGAAAATTTCGCCGTAGCTTCTTCCGGAAAACCACTGATAGTAGCAGACCGCCCGGCCGATCCGGTATTCCCGGGAGCGTCCGAACTTCTCACCGGCTTCGGCTTTGGGGGCTTGATGTTCAGATTTTCGGTATCCAGATGTACCTGTTTGAAAAACCGTCAGACAGCGAAGACACGGCCCGTTCTTTCGCAAGATCATTGCCGGAGGTGCAGTAAAAACCTGGGCTGAAATCGTTATTTTTCGGCCGCCGCCGAATGCCGGCACTTTTACGATCTTTTTGATTCATGATAAACGGTAATGAATTTTTCCACTGACTGTACCTCCGGTCTGTTTTTAAAAATATCAATGAGTGGAGTGCAAAAAGTCCAAAAAAAGTCCAAAAACACCATTTTTGCCAAAAACGGATGGCTATTTTAAAGGTCTCGTTGTATCGGACTAAGGCAGAAATCGACTTTTTGCACCGGACTCATCAATGCGGTGACAGAAAATCAAAAAATACCGAGATTTTCAGTTGCCAGGTGACATTCTGCTGCGACATTCGCGACATTGAGGGAATATTCCGGAAATGCAGCTGACTGCGGAGCAATCTCAGATGCCAACAGTGTTAATCCGGTTTGAAATTCATTCGGAGAGAATCTGCATCATATCCTGCAGAAGATGGTTTTGGATATGGTCGAAATTCAGACTTTTGTCATATTTTCAGCCGATATCAAATATTTTTTCTTCTTGTTGTGAGATACTTTTCTTAATGATAGTTTTATCCTTATTCTTATCCGGCCATCCGGAACAGTCAGATGCTTTATTTCTGTTCGTTTTGTAATTCTCCCGGAGACTCATATATGTCTGAAGCCAAAGTCAATTCCTCCTGGCTGGACAAAATCCGGAGCTCCAGGGTAAACACAGGATTATCGAAATCTCCCGAACTTGCAGGAAAACGCCGGAGGACTTTCATGTTGACCGGAAAAAGGCCTTTCCTTCCGGAGAGGCGGACAGCCGTTTCCGCACCGGAACCGGAAGGTGTGCCGGAAAGAGATGACGTCAACAATGACAGCAGCATTGTGCGGCCTGCTTTACGAATAATCTTTAATCGTTAATTATGGCAAGGAGAAGATGCTGCAGATTCAGGAAATCTCCTGAATCCCGGTCAGAGATCAGATATGAGGAGCATTCTATGAGAGCACAGACATTATTTCGCAAAACAGTGTTATGCAAAATGGCTGAAGGGCTCCTTTTCCTGTTGGCGTGCACGGGGGTTCCGCATGAGGTTTCCGCTGCGGAGATGACCAGAGAGTCTGCGGGCACCGAAATCGATATTTATTACTTTTCCGGAGATATTGTTGATGGCGATGGCAGAAAATTCAAGGATCTTCTGGATCGAACCCGGGATCTCAAAAAGCCAGGACTTCTGATTCTGAACAGCAATGGCGGCAGTGTCAGGGAATCCTATGAAATTGCACTGACAATTATATCCGGCCGGCTTGGCACCTTTGTTCCGGGGGAGTCTTCCTGTTACAGTGCCTGCTTTCTCCTTCTGGCGGCGGGGCAGCCCCGGGGGGCGCTTCCCGCAAGTAAAATCGGCGTGCACCGCATTGCCATTCACGATACTGAAAGCACAGATTCAAAGGGTTTCAGCATTGATATGAATGAGATATACCGGACTATGGATGTGCCTCCGAAGATCCGGCTGGCGATGCTGGAGACGCCCAGCAGGGACATGTATCTTTTGACCCCGTCCGATATCAGGGAGTTTTCCACCATTCCGGAAAATGTCCTTGATGAACTGGCCGGAGTGCGGATTCCGGAAAAAAGTGTCAGTGCCAGAACCTTTGACAGTATGGCCGATCTTCTTGCATCCTACGGGGAGCTTATCAAGTCTTCCGATGACGGCCGGGTGGCTTCGGAGATTGTTGAAACCTATATTCCCGAGGCGCTGAAACTGGTGTCTCCCGAGCTTGTTGAAGGACGGAGGGAATACCTGCGGAACGGCCTCAGAGAGTTTGCGGCTCAGGCGGATCTTGTGAAGAAAATTCTGGATTCCGCGGGAATCAGCGACACCTATTCCGACAATAAAACCAGGCGGGAGCTTCTGGAGGGGCTGTTTCTGGAAATTCTTACCCTGAATCCCCGGGACGGCGTTCTTCTTCGGCATCTTGCCGATACCGGTCTTGAGTTTGACAAGGATCGTGATATTCAGAATCTGGCCTTTGCTGATCGGTATAACGAACTAAGGGAACTGTGCCGGGCCGGATTCTGCTCCGAAGATCACGTCAAGGAGCAGGAGCGGGCCTGGATCCGGCGCAGTGAGTTTTTTAATAAAATCATGGAGGGACGGGGGGACCGGGAACTTTTCAACAGGTTCATAATCAACAATCAGATATCCTTTATCAATACTCTGAAATTTACTGTCGCAAGCCGGATTCGGGATCGGACATATATTACGAAGTTTGACTTTTCTTCATATGTGGCTCTTATGAACTCCATAATCGATGTTTACAACAGAATGGCCCGATCCGAGCTTACCGGGAGGGACATTGATCAGTACAATGCAGTTATGGGGGCCTATATTCTCCCCTATATCGAAAATGCTCTGACTGACGAGGGAAGTGATTTAAGTGAAATCACGGATCTGTCCCTGTCCGGCGGTGCCTATGATCTGGCCTACGCTCGAAGGAAAGATTATCAGAGCCGCCAATATGATGATGCTCCTTCTGAAAAAGGATGTGGCCTACACCAGATATGCTCCGGCCTTTCATAAATGCGCGGATACCGTCTGCAAAAAGGAGGATGACCGGAGAATTTTTGAAGGTCTCATGTCATATTATCAGGCCCTGGAAGGTATCTGCAAAAAGGGCAAATGCCATGCGAAGCAGTTTCAGCGTCAGAAAAATGCCTACGTAAAGTACAGCAGTCTTTATGATGCCTTTATCACCAGGCACAGCTATGTTCGCAGGGAGCATCTCACGGCGAGCTACCTTTCCTGGCATCTGGGGCGAATGCAGCGCGATTACAGTCTCTACTCCAAATAGCAGGTTCATTTCCTGCGGAGTGATTTCAGAGCCGGCTTCAGGCCGGAAGGGCGGCTTTTTCCCAGCCTGATTTCTGCCTGCCCGACACCGGTATCCGCCCTGCCATGTTTCCTTATGGTGGTATAATAGCCGGAGTTTGGCGTTTGCCGGTTCCTGTATTTTCGGAAGCGGACTCCGTGCTTTTTCGGACTGATTGCGAACAGGGACAGGCCGCGTTCCGTTTTTAAGTTTGCAAATATTTAAAGAGGTAAAAAATGGCTGTAGCTGAAAAGGGTCTTTCCTTCCTTAAGGAATTCAAGGATTTTGCCATGAAGGGTAATGTTCTCGACATGGCCATCGGTGTGGTAATCGGTACTGCCTTCGGCAAGATCGTGTCCTCCCTGGTTTCCGATGTGATTATGCCGCTGGTGGGCATGGTTGTGGGCAATGTGGATTTCAAGGATCTGGCCATTACCCTGCAGGAAAAGACCGAAACCGCCGATGCGGTGGTACTGGGCTACGGCGCCTTTATTCAGACCATTGTTGATTTCACCATCATTGCCTTTGCCATCTTTATTTCCATGAAGCTCATCAATAATCTGAAGCGTTCCATCATCAAGGAAGAGAAGGCCGAAGAGGCTCAGGCCGAGCCTTCGGATGAGGTCAAGCTTCTTACCGAGATTCGCGATCTGCTGAAGGAACAGCAGAAATAAGGTTTTGCGGAGATTTCTCCGGAAATGCGCGTGACGGACTGTGGTATTTTTTTATACTATAGCTTGACGATGTTCATAACTGGTGCTAACATCGCCTAAAGCATTTCGGGGAGGGGTCTTCCGGGAGATGCTGACAATCTGAATCTGGGAAGCTCCGGTCAGAAGATGACGGGAGCTTTTTTTATATGGACTTCGGGAGATTTTTTTGAAAGCTATAGAACAGAAGATTGCCGAGCTCATAGAGCCGGTTCTCAGGGATCTTGGAATAGCGCTCTGGGGGATTCGCATTATCAGGAATCCCAAAAAAACGGTTCTGCAGATCTTTATTGACAAGGAAGGCGGAGTCAACGTCGGAGACTGCGAAGAGGTGTCACGGCAGATCAACGGTGTTATCGATGTGGCTGACATATTCAAGTACAGCTACTATCTGGAGGTGTCTTCTCCGGGACTTGACCGTTTCCTGTTCAATCTTGATCAGGTGAAGGCCTATCAGGGCAGATCCGTGTCCCTTGAGCTCAGTCTTCCCGTAGAAAACAGAAGACGCTTCCGGGGGGTTCTCACAAAAATTGACGGCGACATCCTTGAAATCGAAACGGACGGAAAGCTTTATCAGATAGCCTATCCGAATGTGTCCAAGGCGCAGCTTGTACCTGAATTTTAGTCTAGGGGAAATTAAGAGGCAGAAAATGGCTAAGGAAATACTTGACATAGTAGAGCGGTTGTCCAATGAAAAGGCTCTTGACGAGGAAAAGGTCTTTCAGGCTCTGGAAATAGCTCTCGCTACCGCCAGCAAGAAAAAATGCAACGTGGAAGCGGAAATGAAGGCCGAAATCAACCGCAAGACCGGTGCCGTTGTTATAAAGCGCCGCTGGCTGGTGGTTGACACTCCGGACGGCATTCTGGAGAATCCCTCCAAGGAAATCTCCCTGGAGGCAGCCAGAGTTGACGATCCTGAAATCCGTCCCGGCGACTATGTGGAAGAGCTGGTTATCGACGAGAACACCAACAAGGAAGTCATCTTTGACCGCATTACTGCCCAGACCGTAAAGCAGGTGCTGCAGCAGCAGGTACGCGAGGCCGAGAGACAGCAGGTCATTGATCAGTTTAAGAGTCAGGTGGGCAAGGTGCTTACCGGTACCGTTAAGAAGGCCGGACACGATAAGGTGTTTGTCGACCTGGGCAACGGAGCCGAGGCCGTGCTGCAGAGAAAGGACATGCTGCAGCATGACAGCTTTTCCTTCGGCGATCACATTCGCGGTATTCTGCTTCCCATTCGCGAGGATGCCAGCAGATCCGGTTCCCAGTTCCTGGAACTCAGCCGCACCTCTGTGGACTTCCTGAAGGAGCTTCTCAGCATCGAGGTTCCCGAAATTGCCGAGGGCCAGGTGGAGATCGTGAGCTGTGTCCGGGATCCGGGCTCCAGATCCAAGGTTGCCGTTAAAGCCAAGGATCGCCGTATAGACGCCAAGGGGGCCTGTGTGGGCATGAAGGGCTCCCGCATCAAGAGTGTTTCCGAGGAGCTCAGCCATGAGAAGGTTGACATCATCTCCTTCGACGACGACTTCAACAAGTTTGTGAAGAATGCCATGGAGCCGGCAGTGGTTTCCCAGGTTATCGTGGACATGGACAGCAACACCATCATCATGGGTGTTGATGACGACAACTACAAGCTGGCCATCGGCACCAGCGGTCAGAATGTCCGCCTGGCACAGCGCCTTATCAAGGAAGTCGGCAAGGACATGCGCATCAAGGTAATGACCCTGAAGGAAGTTGAGCAGAAGAACGAGAACGAGCACAACGCCATCAGGCAGATGTTCATTGATGTTCTCAACATTGATGATGACTTTGCTCAGGGACTGGTGGATGCCGGTTTTACCAGCATCGAGGAAGTTGCCTACGTTGAGCCTGAAGAAATTATGGCCAATGTGGAAGGCCTGGACGAAGGCATTGTGGCCGAGCTTCAGGACATTGCCAGAAAGTCCCTCAAGAACATTGCCACTCCGTCCGGAAAATCACTGGATGAACAGCTAATCCAGCTTATCGGCAGCGACTTCAACCTGGCCAGGGCTTTGGCAGCCAAGGAAATCAGCGATCTTGAAGGTCTTGCCGAGCTTGATGTGGACGAGCTTTCCGATGTTCCTCAGCTGACCGCAAAGGAAGCCGGCGATCTGATTATGGCCGCCCGCAACCTGACCTGGTTTAAGGATGATGCCAGCAATTAAGCAGAAGCATATGCAACAGGCCGGTTCTCCGGCAGACCGGACCTCCGCCCCGGAGACAAGCGCAGGGATGATGAGAGGTCTTTCTGTAAGTAACGATTTTAAAGTGAATTTGTAATATGGCAGAAGAAAACAAAAACGGAAAACTTCAGAGGAAGCTGACCCGCAATACCGGTTCCAGAGGGACTTCTTCCTCCACTGGCGGCATTCGCTCCTATCAGGACGATGACGGTACCAGAATAATTGTCAAGAAGAAGCGCACCTTCACTGTTCCCACTCCCGGGGACATTGAAAGAAAGAAACGCGAGGAAGCCGAGAAGAAGCGTCTCGAAGAGGAAAGCCGGCAGCGCGCCAAGGCCGAAGCCGAAAAGCGCGAGGCTGAGGTAAAGGCCCGTGCCGAGGCCCGCCGGAAGCAGACCGAGGAGGCCCGCAAGAAATCCCTGGAGGCAAAGGTTCAGGAATCTCCCGAGGAGAAGGCCAGACGTCTTGAGCAGGAAAAGGAAACTCTCGAGCTTCGCAAGGCTCAGGAGGAGGAAAGCTCCCGCCGCAATGCTGAGGCGGTAAAGCGTCAGAACGAAGAGGCCCTGAGAATTCTGGAGGAGAACCAGAAGCGCTGGGAGGAGGAAGAGGAAGCCCGCTCCCATTCCCAGGATGACGAGGATGACGGTACCTCCCGGTATGTCAAGGAAGCCGAAGAGGAGCAGGAGCGCGAGGAGGAGAAGCGCGGCAGAAGACGCGGTGCCCAGACTCAGCAGAGCAAGTCCGGCAAGCGCGAGGAAGAGGATGACCGGAATGCCCGCCACGGTAATCAGAAGGTCAGCAGAAAGCAGCTTAAGGGAGCCGCCCGTGCCAATCAGAAGGCTCACGGCTTCAAGAAGCCCGCCGTGCAGATCGTGAGAGAAGTGGAGATCGGCGAAACCATTACCGTTTCCGAGCTTGCCGAAAAGATGGCCGTAAAGGCTGCCGAGGTTATCAAGGTGATCATGAAGCTCGGCGACATGGTGACCATCAACCAGGTGATTGACCAGGAAACCGCTCAGGTGGTGGCCGAGGAAATGGGACACAAGGTTATTCTCCGCAAGGAAAACGAGCTGGAGGAACAGGTGCTCTCCGACCGTGACATGGCCAGCCATGCCGAGCCGCGTCCTCCGGTGGTGACCATCATGGGCCATGTAGACCACGGCAAGACCTCCCTCCTGGACTATATCAGAAAGTCCAAGGTTGCTTCCGGAGAGGCCGGCGGCATTACCCAGAAGATCGGTGCCTATCATGTGAAGACCAAGAAGGGCGGCGTTATCACCTTCATTGACACCCCGGGCCATGCCGCGTTTACCGCCATGCGTGCCCGCGGTGCCGCAGCCACCGATATCGTGGTGCTGGTGGTGGCTGCCGATGACGGCGTCATGCCGCAGACCGTGGAAGCCATTCAGCATGCCAAGGCCGGTAACGTGCCTATCGTGGTGGCCATCAACAAGATCGACAAGCCGGATGCCAACCCGGATCGCGTCACCCAGGAGCTTCTCAACTACAGCATTGTTCCTGAAGAACTGGGCGGCGATGTTCAGTTTGTCAGGGTATCCGCAAAGACCGGCATCGGAATTGACGACCTTCTGGACGCCATATCCATTCAGGCAGAGGTGCTGGAGCTCAAGGCTGTCAAGGACGGCATGGCCACCGGTGTGGTTATCGAATCCCGTCTGGACAAGGGACGCGGTCCTATCGCTTCCGTTTTGGTCAAGCAGGGCACTCTGAACGTGGGAGACATTGTTCTCTGCGGCATGGAGTACGGCAAGGTCAGAGCGCTCAGAAACGAGCTCGGACAGAATGTGAAGAGTGCCGGACCTTCAATTCCGGTGGAGGTGCTGGGTCTCTCCGGCGTGCCGGTGGCAGGTGACCAGTGCACCGTGGTGCGCGACGAAAAGAAGGCCCGCGAGGTTGCCAACTATCGTCAGGGCAAGTTCCGCGACGTGAAGATTGCCAGAGAGCAGAAGCTCAAGCTGGAGAATATGTTCAAGGAAGGAACCCAGAACGAGCTGAATATTGTGCTCAAGGCCGATGTTCAGGGATCTGTGGAGGCAATCAGCGATTCTCTCGTCAAGCTGGGTACCGATGAGGTCAAGGTTACCATCGTCTACAAGGGCGTGGGCGGCATTACCGAAACCGATGCCACACTGGCTGCGGCTTCCGATGCCATTATTCTCGGCTTTAATGTCCGTGCCGATTCCAGCGCCCGCCGCTTCATTGATTCCAACAGCATTGATGTCCGCTACTACAGCGTGATTTACGATCTCATTGATGACGTGAAGAAGGCTCTGAGCGGCATGCTGGGATCCGAGATCAGGCAGCAGATCATCGGCATGGCCGAGGTGCGTCAGGTATTCCGTCATCCGAAATTCGGTCAGATTGCCGGGTGTATGGTTACCGAGGGTACGGTCAAGCGCTCTGCGCCGATCCGCGTGCTGCGTGATAACGTGGTTATCTTCACCGGAGAACTGGATTCCCTCCGCAGATTCAAGGATGACGTTGCCGAAGTCAAGAGCGGCAATGAGTGCGGTATCTGCGTGAAGAACTATCAGGATGTCCATGAGGGCGACCAGATCGAAGTCTTCGAGAATATCGAGGTCAAGCGTACCCTTGAATAACGGTTGCGCTGCCTTCGGGGCATGACCTGATTTTTAGAGGGGCCTTCGGGGCCCCTTTGGTGTTTGTTTAAACTTTAATTTTTCAAGAGATTTTTAATGGCTAAAGAATACAGTCGGGCTCAGCGGGTAGCCGAGCAGATGAAGAAAGAGGTAGCCGGCATTATCATGCGGGAAATGAAGGATCCCCGGGTGAAAATGGCCACCGTGAGCGATGTATGGGTCTCCGGCGATCTCAGATATGCAAAAATCTATGTAACCTTCCTGGACAACGACGAGCAGTCGGTTAACAAGGGGATCCGGATTCTGAACCGGGCCAAAGGTTTCTTCAGAACCCTGATTGGTCAGGCCATGCAGCTCCGGATTGTTCCTGAGGTGAGCTTTCATTACGACAAGTCCCTGGACGAAGGTTTCCGGATGTCGGATCTGATTTCCAGAACCGTCCGTCATGATGCCGAGCTCCGTGAGGAAAACAGCGGAGAAACGGAAGGTGCAGAACCTGAAAACAACAGCGAGGAAACAGAAAACAGCGATGCCACGACGAAATAAGCGGGAGATAGACGGCGTTCTTCTTCTTAACAAGCCCCGGGGAATCACCTCCAACGATGCTATGATTCGCATCAGAGGTCTTTATCATGCTCAGAAGGGCGGTCATACCGGAGCCCTGGATCCCCTGGCCACGGGAATGCTTCCCATTTGTCTGGGAGAGGCCACCAAGTTTTCACAGTTTCTGCTGGACGCTGACAAAACCTATCGGGTGAATGCCTGCTTCGGAATCCGCACCGATACCAGCGATTCCACCGGCAATGTTATTTCCAGATCCCGGGTACATCTTACCGAACCAGAGCTTTTGCAGGCCCTGGAGCACTTTATGGGCAATCAGAAGCAGGTTCCCAGCATGTATTCCGCTCTCAAGTATCAGGGAAAGCATTACTATGATTATGCCAGAGCCGGAATTGAAATTCCGCGGGAGGCCCGGGATATCACAATTTACAGACTGGAGCTCCTCTCCTTTGACGGCGTGAACGCCCTTATGGAAGTAAGCTGCTCCAAGGGAACCTATATCCGCACCCTGGTGGATGATCTCGGCGAATATGTCGGATGCGGCGCTCACGTAACCATGCTGGATCGCATTCAGGTGGCGGATTATCCCCGGGAAAAAATGGTTACCTTCGAGGATCTGGAGCGGATTCTTAATGAATCACACAATGAAGGGCACACAGCCTTTCCGGCACTGGATGCACTCCTGCTTCCCCCGGATACGGCGGTAAGGCGGCTTCCGGAGATCCGGCTTGACGAAACCCAGGGCCGGCGGATTATGCTGGGCCAGCGCATAAAGGTGCGGCCGGTGAACATGCTGACCACGGATTTGCAGCCTATCCGCATTTATATCGGCAAGAACGACGGAACCACGGTATTTGCCGGGGTGGGGGACATCAGATATGACCTTCTGGCTCCGAAGCGCCTGGTAACCGGAGTTAAGATGAACCTTACTGATTTTCTCCGCGAGGACGGTTCGGTTTCCAATCCGTTATGATGCAAAAAAAGAGGGTTCCCCCGGGAACCCTTTCAGGGGCCTTCAGCGGCCCTTTTTTTTGCTCTGATCCCTGACCCGAAAAGCTACATAAACATGGTGTTCAGCTTTTGGAAATAGGAGGCCCAAAGAGCCGGGTCCGAAATATATCTCCATTCCGGAGCATTCTTCATATTGTCAATCTTGTCCTGAGACTCCTTGATAAGACCGCTGAGCTCGTGCAACGTTCTCAGGAGACTTTCCTCGGTTTCCTGCTCCCCGGGGAATTCCACGGGCTTTTCGGTAGCCTGATCCAGCAGGATGTTCATTTTGTCAAAGAGGCAGTTTTCCCAGCAGTGCACCAGGTTGTCTCTGATGGTGTGGAAGAATTCCTCGTCTTCGGCAGATATCAGCGGAGCATGAGTGCGGGCCACGCCGGCGGCGCACTGGGAATTCAGGAGCTGACTCTGGATCGGGTTCAGCTTCTTTCTTTCGCCGATGGCTTTCATGGCCGAGGTGGCGGAACGGTTGGCATCCAGAAGATTGATGTAGCAGAAGTTTTTGGTTTCCTCGGCATCTCTTTTCATGGCCGCCAGATTCGGCATTTTCACGATCTTAAGCTCGTTTACCGCACCCGCCTGCTCGGAAATTTTGGCACTGAGAGCATCCAGATCCTTCTGGAGATCCTCCCGGGTGTTCAGATCCCCGCAGCTGTCCGCATTGTTCTGCAGGGCAGTATATTCTTCCCGGAGCTTCTCCAGTTCTGCGGTCAGTTTGTTAAGCTCACCCTGGGTCACCGTGAATTCCAAAGTGATTTTGCCGGCCTCCTGAGTAGCCTGGTCGTACTGATCCTGCATGGCCTTGGCCTTGGCGTTTGATTCCCGGATCAGCTTTTCCTGTTCAAAGCGTCTTTTTGTGAAGAACATGCTGGCGTACTCGTTTTCCCGGGCGATCCGGTCCAGGATCATGATATGGGCGTCAATAAGCAAAAAACTGCGGTTTCTGTCCGGAGAATCCTGATGATAGGTCCGGAGAGTTTTTTTGATGAGCGCGATCCCGGAAAACAGGTTGCTGAAATCACGCTTCCGGTAAAGATCCAGAAGATCCGGCAGATCCTCAGGATATTCCTGCCGGTTTCTGTCAATAAAGTCCTGAATATCAAGAATTGCCTTTTCTAAGAAAGTGTCTTTGAAAATATCGTTTATGTTACTCATAGTAGTGCCACATCCCGTCCGGTGATGTCAGAATCATGGAGAACGCAGGTTCTGCAATCCGTCTTTCCCTCTTTCAGGATTTTGGCATGACGGCTGTATTCTGTCCATTTGTTAACAGGTATTTTGGGAAGTATGGCATGAATTCTGAAAAACCAGCCGTAAAAAAGGTAAAAAAGAAAGGTGAATTCACAGAATCAGCGATTGAGGGAGCCCGTTTTTTTTCTGCTCCGGTTCTCTTTAACGCACTATTTACTGTGACCTCCACCGTTTTTTTGCCGGGAGCCCCGCCATGCCATTTGCCTTATTCTTCTGTTTCGGGAAGGTGGCTTCGGTTCCTGCTCCGGCGCTCCGGCCCCCCCAGCCGGTGTTCCGGATACACCGGAACTCTGATATCCGCTCTCCCGGCATAGGGAATGATGTATTTTATGAGATTGACATGGTTGATGCTTTCCCAGACCCGGCGGATTTCATTTTCGATTTCGGCAGCGGACATTCCGGCGTATCTGGAAAAGAAGCTTCCGGGGCTGTTTCTCGTTTTAAGGATAATGTCCAGGCAGCGTTTCCGGTGCCAGCTTTCGGCAAGAGATTCCGGAGCATCGATATAGATAACAAGGTCGGCATAGTCTCCGGGGGCCCTGATTCCCGGTAGTCCGTATTCTTCGGCCGGCGCCAGAAGATTCACCCCCTCGAATATCAGGATGTCGGTATCCCGGGGAATAATCTGCCGGGTGTCGGGAAGACGGTCATAAACCCGGTGGGAGTACAGGGGGGCGGCAATGTCTTCGGAAGGATTTTTGGCAGCCTTCAGAAAATCCTCCATGTATTTCACGTCATAGGAAACCGGGAACCCCTTTTTATCCATGAGCTGATGCTCGTCAAGCCAGGCGGAAGGATAGATAAATCCGTCGCTGGACACGGTTTCCGTCCGGATTCCTGTGAGGGTCAGCAGTTTTTTCAGCATCAGAGCGGCGGAGGATTTTCCGGAGCTTACCCCGCCTGCGATAATCACGATAAAAATGCCCGGACGGGAGGCTTCGGAACGTTTTTTCCGGAATTCGGAAAAATCCGCCAGTACAGTCTCTGCCAGGGGCATAAGATCGTGTCTTATAAATTCCGCGGAAACAGTGAATCCTTCCGGGGAAATATCCCGGACAAGGTCGGAATCCGGAATGTTCTTAAGGGAATCCGGCACGTTTTCAAAGGGACAGTCTGCGGCGCGGTTCATATATCTTCTCCTTTCCTGAATGACGCCGTTATTTCTTCAGGATGAAGCGGCGCTTCGGCGAGTCCCCATTATCGGCAGAAAACCCCGGGGAGGCAAGGAAGATTCGCGGGATTCCGTAAAAGGGGAACCCCGGTTTTATACGGAGGTACCCCAGTTCCAGAAAATATACTCGGACGCGGTTTCAATTCCCAGTGTGATGTCGTCCCGCTCCGGCGGGATGATATGAACGGCTTTTTCAAACGGGACTCCGGTGACGGTTACGTTTCTGTTCATGGCTTCAATCCGGGACTTCATCCAGTCAAGGCTTTCTTTATCGGCGGGAGTGAAGATCCGGTTTTTGAAGAAGGGAATCCAGTCGCCGTACTCCCCCTGAGCTTCAAGGAATCCGAGAGCGGCGTCCGTGAATTCCTCAAGTGATGCAAAATCCGATTTCGGGGCAATGACAAGAGTGGCCATTTCTTCGCTGTTTTTACAGTTAAAGCATTCGTTTCCGAAAGACAGGGCTATCATGGCGGAGTACTCTTTTAAACACAAAAAAAAACTTCGAAAGCCGACAGGGCACAATATGGGCAGATTTCCGTTTTTCCTTTCAGAATGATTTTCCGGTAATCAAGGACAATCACAAATTTGTGAAGAACGGGGTTTTCTGATTTTACCGTCAGTAAAGGCGGAATTTAACTGCTTTTCCGCACTTTTGTAAAGGGCCCTTATGGTTTTCAACCCCGGGGTCCTGAACTGACCGGGGAGCCTTCCGGTACCTGAATTCAAAATTGCAGGCGGACCCGGTTTCGGTTTAAGATCCTGTCAGACCCGCCCGGCATTTTTTGACGGTTGCCGCGCGATTCCGGATTCCCGCGTTTTTAAGTCCGATCCCGGCCAGGCAGAGTTTCAAAGGATTCTTCGGACTCTGCGCATCCCGGGTGTCATTTTTTCCCATGTTCGAATTCTCCGTGCCTGAGAGCCCGGAGCGGTTATCAGAGGACAGAACCATAACTTGCTGGTATCATATGCGCTGAAGCTTTATCGGCACATTTCCTGTTAAAGGTTTTGGATGTTTAGCTGTCCCGGGAAAGTGCTGCGGAAAGAATATCGGATAACGATTTATGAAGACAAATTGTTTTATAACGGCTATCGGCGCCGGAACTCTTTTACTGGCGGAGAATGCCGGAGCATTTATCCTGGCCAATAATTCCGAGCATGACATTACCGGAATTTATACGGCAGCACCGGACAGCCCGGACTGGGGAAAGAATCTCATTAAAGGGCGGCATCTCGGAAGCAAACAGTCCTGTTCTCTTGCCATTGAGGTGGCTTCGGACAAATTTGATCTGCTTATTGAAACCAGAACCGGCAAAAAGCAGGAATTTCATGAATACCCGGCAGGTGTCCGCCAGATTACCCTGAAAACCGGCGGAGAAAGTTTTTTTACGGTGAAATAGAGTTATATTGTCCCGGGAAGCAGCCAGACAGACAGAACGGAAGCCTGCCGTCTCTCACAGAACACAGAAAATTGTGTCCGGTGCTCTCCGTTACAGAGAAAAATGCTTTGTCCCTGTTTACGGCGCACACCGGTAAGGCAAATTCTCCGGGAATATCCATGAACGAGGAAAATGCAGTGCCGGATGAAAGAGTGGCGACAAGGGATGTTTTCGGAAGAGGTGTCGGTTGCAGATCCGGAAATGCCGGGGTAATAAGGTTATCGGAATTAACAGGAAAACAAAATCGTTCAGTGCAGGAAATACATAAACCCGATTCTGTCAGAATCGGGCTTTACGGAACTGCGGCTTCCCGTCAGTAATCCCGAAGCACTGTCATGGCCCGGAATATTTGATCCTCGGACTTTATTCCCGGAGCTTCTTCAAGACCGCTGTTAAAGTCGTAGCCCGAAGCGGAGCTTTCCTGTGCGGCCACCGCGATATTGTCGGGAGAGAGACCTCCGGCCACGGTTACCCGGGAGCGATCCCCAAGGGAAATGCTCTTCCAGTCGAAGGATTTTCCGGTACCGCCGAAGGCGTTTCCTGAACTGGTGTCCAGAACCACCCGGTCTATGGTGTTCAGCCATTCCCTGACAGCGTTTTCCGGAAATCCGGAGTTTCCTATCGGAACCGCTTTCCAGATCCCGCATTCCCGGGGCAGCAAATCCCTGAGTTTCCGGACATATTCAGAATCCTCGTTTCCGTGAAGCTGTACGGCAGCGAGTCCCAGTTCCCGGGCCAGTCCTGCCACGACTGACCTGTCTTCATTCACAAAAACCCCGACAAATCCCTGCCGTCCTCCGGCAGTTCTGGCTGCGAAGATAATCTCCCGGGCCTGTTCCGGAGTTACCGCGCGGGGGGATTTTTTTGCAAAAATCAGCCCGTTCCAGACAAATCCCGCCAGCCAGGTGTTGATGGCATCACGGGGTCTTGTGATTCCGCAGACCTTGTTTTCGCCGATAATCACCCGGCGTACCGCAAGCTCCACGTCAGGACTGGCCGTCAGAGTGCTTCCGATAAGAAATCCTTTGACGTGTCCCTTAAGTTTCAGGATTTCGTCATGGGAACGGATTCCGGATTCGCTTATGGCGATACGGTCTTCGGGGATCAGCCGTGCCATCTCGGCCACCCGGCCCAGATCCACCGAGAGATTGCGGAGATTCCGGTTGTTAATGCCGATAACCCGGGCTCCCAGTCTGACGGCTCTCGCGATTTCCTCCTCTCCGGAGGCCTCGGTAAGGATCCCCATTCCCAGGGAATGAGCCAGATCCGCCAGCCGGAGATAGGCCTCGTCAGTAAGCACCGACAGCATCAGGAGAATGGCATCTCCCCCGAAATATCGGGCCAGGAGCACCTGGTAGGGATCATAAATGAAGTCCTTGCAGAGTACCGGCTGCCGTACGGCATTCCTTACATCCCGGATATATTCGTATTTCCCCTGGAAAAACTTTTCATCGGCGAGCACGGAAATTGCCGCGGCATAGTTTTCATATACTCTGGCAATGGCCACCGGGTCAAAGTCGGGCCGGATCAGTCCCCGGGACGGAGATGCCTTCTTGCATTCCAGAATGAAACGGGTTTTGCCCCGGGAAAGAGCTTCGTAAAAGGATCGGTCGCTCACAGGCAGATTCCGGGATATTTCCTCCCATGGGAAACGTTTCTTCATTTCCCGAATCCAGCCGGGTTTGGCATTCAGAATTGTCGCAAGAACGTTTCCGTCCACCGATGCGGCATTAATATCCGGGTTTTCCCGGAGCTCGGAGCAAAGCTCCGAGCCCGGAGTCAGCGGCTTGGGATCTGACACCTAGGCCTCCATCATTTTGCTGAGACGGGCAAATTCCTGAATCTGCCGAAGGGCTCCGCCGTTTGCCAGCTGCTCCCTGACCATGTCGGCACCTTCCCGAAGTGACTGCGCCTTGCCGCCGATAAAGAGAAGTGCTCCGGCGTTGGCCGCCACGGCGGCGGTCTGGGCCGGAGTTCCCTTTCCGGAGAAGATTTTTCTGGCGATTTCCACGTTTTCAGCGGGGTCTCCGCCCCTGATATCGTCCAGCGTATAGGTATCAAGACCGAATTCCTCCGGAGTGATGATCCGGGAGGTGATGACGCCGTTATCAAGCATTGCCGCATAGGAAGGGCCGTGCACCGCTATTTCGTCAATGCCGGAGCCCCAGACCACCAGGGCTTTTTTCATGCCCAGCTGATGCAGTGCCTGAGCCATGGGGCCGATAAGCTCCTTGGAGTACACGCCCATTACCATGTAGTCAGGGCGGGAAGGATTGGTCAAAGGTCCCAGAATATTGAAGATGGTGCGGGTTCCCAGGATTTTCCGGACGGGACCGGCATACTTCATGCCGCTGTGATAGACCTGGGCAAACAGGAAGGTGAGGCCGATACTGTCAAGACAGCGGAAGGCCTGCTCCGGAGTCATTCTGATATTGACCCCGAAGGCCTCCAGAAAATCAGAGGCACCGGACTTGGAGGAAACGCCGCGATTGCCGTGCTTGGCGATGTGAAGCCCCAGTGAGGAAGCCACCACGGCACTCATGGTGGAGATATTGATGGTGTTGTGTCCGTCACCGCCGGTACCGACGATCTCGCCCACGGCAAATTCCCGGTTCTGTTCAAACGGAACGGCGGCGCCGATCATGGCGGTGGCCGCAGCGGCGATTTCCACCGGGGTTTCGCCTTTGATCTTGAGGGCGGTGAGCACCGAGCTTAAGAGTACCGGATCGATGTTGCCGGCAAAAATATCCTGAAAAAGCTCCAGAGTTTCCTCCCTGGTGAGATCTTTTCCCTTATAAAGCTTTTCGGCAATAGGAAATGACATTTTTGAAAAACTCTCCTGTTTATTCTGTCAGAAATTTAATGCTGTTTATAAGAAGCTCGGCTCCTCTGGTGGTCATTACCGACTCCGGATGGAACTGAAAGCCGAGTACCCGGTCTTTGCGGTTAAGCACCGCCATGCAGATACCGTGGAAGGAGGCAATTTCCTCGAGATTGTCAGGAACGTAGGTGGCTGCCAGGGAATGGTAGCGGGCTACGGGCATTGGGGAGGGAATTCCTGCAAACATGTCCTTTCCGGTATGTTCGATAAGGGAGATTTTGCCATGCATGATCTCTCCTGCCGGTCCCACGGTGCCACCGTAGTACTGGCAGATGGCCTGGTGACCGAGACAGATGCCCAGGATCGGAAAACGTCCGGCGGCCTTGCTGATAAGCTCGGGCATGGAACCGGCGGCTTCGGGGGTGCCGGGGCCTGGGGACAGCACCAGAAGCGGGGTGCCGGAGGCGTTTTCGAGAGCGCTGATAACGGTGTCCGCGGAAATGGAATTCCGGTAGACGGTAACCTGATGACCCAGACTCCTGAAGAGGTCCACCAGATTGTAGGTGAAGGAGTCAAAGTTATCCATAAAGATGATAGAGGCCATATTACTGAATCTCCTTCATAGTTTTGTGGTGAGCGAGTGCAATGGCATTCAGAACAGCCGCTGCCTTTTTGCGGGTTTCATCGGCCTCGTCCTCCGGATTGGAATCGTAGACTACGCCGCAGCCTGCCTGAACATGGGCCATGCCGTTTTTAACAAAGGCTGATCTGATAACGATGGAGGTGTCCATATCGCCCGCGCCGGTGAGGAAGCCGATGGCTCCGCCGTAGCTCCCGCGGCGTTCCTTTTCGGTTGCCCGGATGATTTCGGTCGCTCTGATTTTCGGGGCTCCGGTCAGGGTGCCCATATTAAGGCAGGCCTGATAGGCGTGGAGAGCGTCCAGTTCGGGACGGAGCTGCCCCACCACCCGCGATACCAGATGCATTACATGACTGTAGCGGTCAACATTCAGGAGATCCGGAACGTATCTGGTGCCGGGAACGCTGATGCGGGCGATATCGTTGCGGGCCAGATCCACCAGCATGAGATGCTCGGCGTTTTCCTTGATGTCCCGGCGGAGTTCCAGCTCGATTTTGCTGTCCAGATCCAGGTCCACGGATCCGTCGGACTTTCTGCCGCGGCCCCTGGTGCCGGCGATGGGGTACATCTGCACCTCGTTGGTATTCCTGGTGTACTTCACCGAGCTTTCCGGAGAGGCCCCGAAAATGATGAAGTCTTCGTCCGACATGAAGAACATGTAGGGGGACGGATTGGTCTTTTTAAGGTAATGGTAGGCATTTATCGGGGACGGGCAGGGAATGGAAAATGTTCGGGAGGGCACCACCTGGAACACGTCGCCCTGGAAGATATATCCTTTCATCTGTTCCACAATGCCGCAGAAGTCGCTGTCGCTGACATTGACAGCGATATGCGCGTCTCCCAGAGGAATTTCTGCGGGACGCTGTACCTCTTCGTAATTGTCAAGCCTGGCGGTCAGAGCGCTGACCCTGTTACGAAGCGCCGGGGTCTCCGATTCCTGATAGGAGATGGCGTTTACGGTACTGGATCGTTCTTTGTGATTAACGGTAATCCAGGTATCGATAAGGTAAAAGCAGTAATCCGGGCAGGTGTTTGAACCGTCATTAACATCAGGAAGATTTTCCACGGAAGTAATAAGGTCATAGCCGAATACCCCGCCAAGAAGATTGTCCTCGCGGCTTCCGGTCTCCGGCTCAATCAGGAGGATCTTCCGGAGGCAGTCCAGCACCGTCAGTCCCTGAAGCCGGGAATCCTCATCCTGATTCCGGTCGGTTTCCGGATATTCCAGCACGGTGACATTGTCGCTTTCCGGAATTACGGTTACCGCGCCTGGAAGCAGGGGAAGGAGTTTTGCGAGGGCTCCGGAACCGTTGCGGTTAAGTGCCTTGATATACACACGGCGGCCCAGACAGCTGATTCTGAGGGCGCTGCTGATTCCCAGAATGCTTTGATTACCGGACTTGGTGTGTATTTCCAGGGATTCGAGAAGAATGTTGTTTTTCTGATTCCCGGAATCGGTAAGGTCATAGAACAACGCCAGAGGATCCTGTACGTATCCTGTCTCAGCTGAAAGTTTTGTATTACTCATATGATCTCTTATCCTTGAATTTGAACAAAAAAACCCGCTGTTACGAGCGGGTCCTTTTATGAAATTCGTCAAAAATGCACGACTCAGCCCCACTCGCAGGAACGAGTGCGCCACCAGGAAAGTAAAGCGTAAAAGGCCACAGTGTACATAACATCAAACCTCAAAATTCTTTTTGGGGTTAAAGAAACTAACATCAGGGATTTTAATTCCGGAAATGCGTTTTGTGCAAGAATTTTTTTGAGAAGAAAGGAATGACTCCCAAAAACTTCGTCAAATCCGGTATACTCGGAATGCAAGAAGGGTTTTGGTTGTTTTTGGGGGACTTTTTAATATGCCGGCTTTTTCTGACGTCAGAGCGCCCGAGGATTTTCTTCTGGTTTTCGGAAAGTCCCGCGTGCATTTCCGCCTGTCCTCCGGAGACGAGCTGGAGCTTTGTTTTCTGGGCTCCTTCAGGGCCGGTGCCGGGTTTAATGCGGAGGTGCTGACCCGGGATATGGTAACCGCGGAGACTTTCTGGGACTTTATTGAGATCTCCGGGCTTTTTCTGCCGCATCAGCCTGGCAGCATTATTTATATTGTTGAAAGGGATACCCCGGACGATCTTTCTTTCTGGCGCGGGGTTTCCGATACCCCTTATGGCAGGAGCTGGCTGGCCAGTCGTCCGGATCTTCAGGTTGTGGCCATGAAGATCGGTCTTGACCGGGAAATCCCGCTGGATATGCTGGTACGCAGGTTGAAGGACTATTCCGGTGTTCTGGAGGATCTTTATGACATTCAGAAGGTGGTATCCGCTCTGGCCGGGGAAATACCGCCAATCCGGAGAATTGAGGATTCCGGGATCGTGGTTGCCGGAGAAAAGAGAAAATCCGGAAAGGATCTTGTTTCCGAAAGCGGTTATCTTATTTTACCGGGAGAGTACTGTCTTGTTGATCAGCAGGGGATCATGGAGTACCACGGTTCTAGGTATGAGCTTCCCCGCGGTTTTTGCGGTATGAAGCTTCTGGTCAAGTATATCGGGGATCGGATTTACGTTTATCGTGACGATGATCTGGTAGCCACGTTTCCGGTGTCGCATATCGGTTTGTCTGCCGGCCCCCTGGTTTGCATCGGAGATTAATGCTGTTCGCAGTTGCAGAGCCTTGATTTGCAAGGGATATCCTGCTGCTTCTCCGGTTGTCCGAATCTGTTCGGAATGCCGCTAAAGCATCCCCGGACAGAAAATCAAGAACTATTTTTTCGCTTTTTGAAAAAAATCCGTAATTCACAGTTTTGTTCACCGTAACCGTGGATAAGTTAGAGGCGACTTCAGTGAGGTGCCGGGAGCGTAACAGGAGAATGGCGTTTTTTAAAGGGTGGTCAGGCTTGTGGTTTTTGACAGTGCCTGGGGATAAGTGCAGTAATCATCCCCGGTAGCAATTTAAGCCGTCTGTGCAGCAGATAACAGTCAAAAACATCATCGGTGATCCCGTCAACGTTTCTAAGTTGCCTGTGCGGCAGATAACTCATTCTGATCGGCGGGACGTTTGTGCCAGCTTTTCTAAGCTGCCTGTGCGGCAGATAACGGGCGGATTTCGCCCCCTTTTTTGTTTCCGGATTTCTAAGCTGCCTGTGCGGCAGATAACGCCAGAATGTACTGCGATATCAGCGTATCCTCTTTCTAAGCTGCCTGTGCGGCAGATAACAACAGTTCCGGCCTTGGATCTGTCTTCA
>CACYPY010000018.1 GCA_902776415.1 uncultured Ruminobacter sp. | reverse complement strand
CCGCTTCTGTCCGCAAAATGGCGCATATAATGCGAAAGCTGCAGGCTCTCAAACTGCTTGTTCAGCAGCGCATACCGTTCTTCAGGGAAGAGTCTGGGATTCCATGGGGAATCGGGCGTGCTTCTCTTGCTTCGGTTCTTGATTTTTTGGATGGAGCCGAGCATCCTGTCTTCCTCAAAACGCTCGATTTCGTTGCCGGTCCCTTCTATGCAGCCTTCCTGACAGTTCAGCGCATCTATTATAAGGAAGGGAGTGTTTCCCTCCTCTAAGTCCTTAGCGTTTTTGTTCAGCCATCCATACAGGTAAGTCTTGCCGGAGACAACACGGATCAGGGCATCGTCACCAAGGAACCAGCGGATGTTCTCCGCAAGGCCGCCCGGCGCGGGGTAAAACGAACCAAGCCCATATTCTATCTCGTCCCTGACGTCAGGACCGAACACATTGTGCGTGCGCACGTATTTCATCAGCTTCAGGAATGTAAGATTGTAATGAACGGGGCTGCTGTCGCTGAAGCTGTCCGTCTCCATCTTTTTTCCGATGCAAGGTCCTATAAAAGCAAATCTGTCCGTGATCCCAAGCTCTTCACGGCAGTAAATCGCCGCGCAAACCATCGGACTGTGGATTGGTATCATGTGCGGTATGAGTTCAGGCAGACAATGTTCGATATAAGATACTGCGACAGGACAGGGTGTGGAGATCCCTTATATAAAGCTGGAAGATATTGATAAAGTTAAAGATGCACTCGCGGAAGGCGGAGTAAGCCCCGGAGTCTGCGGTCCCCGGGTGCGTACGGTGACCGCCTGTCAGGGAAGTGCGATCTGTCCCAGCGGCTGCATTGATACTTCGGCTCTTGCAAGAGAGCTCAGCGAGAGATATTTCGGCAGAGAGCTTCCGCACAAGTTCAAGTTCGGAGTTACCGGCTGCGTGAACAACTGTCTCAAGGCTGAGGAGAATGACTTCGGAGTCAAGGGCGGTCTGATTGTTTCCTTCAATCCGGAAAAGTGTACCAGATGCCGGGTATGCACAAAGGCCTGCCGGCAGGGGGCTCTGTCTCTGAGTGAGGAGGAGAAAATCACAAAGCAGGATTCCCTCTGCAATAACTGCGGCAGGTGCGTGAAATCCTGTCCCGCCGAGGCATGGACCGGTGAGCCGGGGTATATTGTTTCCTTTGGCGGTCTTTTCGGAAATAGAATTTTTCGCGGCGAAAACCTGATTCCCATAATCAGGGACAAGGAAACGTTGCTTCGGGTAGCTGATGCAACCATCAATTATTTTGCCGCCAATGCCAAACCCGGGGAGCGTTTCAGATCCACTCTGGAAAGACTGGGTATTGACGATTTTAAAAAAAGGGTTACGGAAGCCTATAACGGGTAATGGAATAAGTTCTGAAGGCATAAGCTTTCTTTTTTCTTCGAAGATATTTTTTTCACGCCGGCTGTGCCTCCCTGTCGTAAAATGCAATGCCGGAGAATGATAGTACAATAGACATTTGTTACCCGGCTTACTTATCATTGTTTCTGTAAATCTTTATGAACAGCCTTCCTGTATACTGCTTTGGAATATCCTGCAAAACAGCAGATGAACAGCTTCGCGGCAGGCTGGTCGTGCCGGCTTCTGCCGTTCCCGATCTTATCGGTTATTTTATCCGGGAAACCGGTATTTCCGGGGCGGTGGTTATTTCCACCTGCAATCGCACGGAGGTTTATTTTTCTGATGTCGCGGCGGATACGGAAAGCTGTTCCGCCCGGGAAAATGCCAGGATTCAGAATGTTTTCAGCCGGCTTGACGCAATTCTCTGCGATTTTGCCGGTGCCGATATTCATCAGATGAGACGTTATCTGAGATACTATTCCGGAATCAGTGCTGTGGAGCATTTGCTGAAGGTGACTACCAGTCTTGATTCGCTCAATATCGGTGAAAACGAAATACAGGGCCAGATAAACCGGGCTTACACCCTTTCCAGAAATGCGGGGTTTACTGATTTTTATCTTAATCAGATGTTTCAGCAGACGCAGCATTATGCCAAGCTTATCAGAGTCCGGGCCGGTTTCAGCAATACCGCTGTTTCTTACGGTACCCTGGTATGCAATGAAATAGCCGCCTTTGCAGAACGCTGCCGCATAGCATCTCCGAATATCATGCTGATAGGAGCAACCGGTCAGCTGGGCTCGAATATTCTTAAAACCGTTAAAAACCGCGATGTCGGAAACATCTACATAACCACAAGAAACAGCCACGAAAACAGTCCCCGGGGTTCGGAAATTCCGGTTCCGTATGCTTCACGTTACCGGTATCTCAAGGATGTGAGCATTCTGATAAGTGTTACCTCCTCCCCGCACTTTACGGTGACCTATGATGAATGCCTTCAGGAGATAAACAGGGAACATCCCTGTCTGTGTATCGATCTGTGTGTGCCCCGCGATATTGATCCCGATCTTGGAAGAATACCGGGGATCGAACTGCTGGACTTTTCCTATTTTGCGGACATTATTAAAAATCATCGTCAGAAGAGGTTCTCCGGAGCTCGGCTGGTGTCCCGGGATATCAGGACCGGAGCTTTGGAGATACAAAGCTACATAGCTGATAAAATTCAAAAAAGATCATTGTTCCGGAGTTTGGCAGTAAGTGCCGATGCCTGCAGCGATGCTGTTATTTCCGGCAGTCCGGAACCTTTGTTGTTCAGGAAACTGTCAGAGGTTTAGTATGGCCTTTTTTCCGATATTCATAAATCTCAGTGACTGCAGAGTTCTGATCGCCGGTGGCGGGGATGTGGCTTTTCGAAAAGCCTGGCAGCTTCGTGAATATACTGCTGAAATTACGGTGGTGGCTCCGGATTTTGTCAGTGATTTTGAGAAGCTTCGGGGGGACATAACACTCCGGAAAAAGGTTTTTGCTTTTGAAGATCTTGATAATTGCGGCATGGTGATAGCCGCCACGGATGATTATGCTCTCAATACGGAGATTTCCAGGAAATGCCGGGAGTCCGGGATTCTTGTAAATGCTGCGGATTCTCCTGAGAACTGCGATTTTTATTTTCCGGCCCTGGTAAGAAGAGATGATCTGGTGATCGGCATAAGTTCCTCCGGTACCGCCCCCGGAGTTGCCGCTGCTGTCAGAAGGATTCTTGATACCAGAATTTCCGGACATGCCGGCCGGCTCCTTTCGGAAATCGGCGCCGTCCGTGAGGAGCTACTGGCGCGGCAGGAGAAGCCGGCGGACAATGCAAGGTACAATGACCTGGTGGCGCAATTTGAGAATGATATGGAAGATGGTTTCAGGTGAAGGAAATTAAAATAGGAACCAGAGGCAGCCGTCTGGCCCTTATTCAGACAGAACTGGTTGCGAATCGGCTGAGTACGGGTCTTTCCGGTGAATCCGGACTTTCATTTACGCCGGTAATTTTTCGGACCAGGGGGGATATTCTTCATGATGTTCCTCTGAATCAGGTCGGAGGTAAGGGGGTGTTTTCCGGGGAAATTGAACAGGCCCTGGTGGCTGGCACGGTGGAGCTGGCGGTGCACAGCGCCAAGGATCTTCCCTCTGCAATTCACCCCGATACCGAGCTTCTTACCGTTCTGCCCCGAGAGGATCCTGCCGATGTTCTTATTATGCCCCGGGACCGGGGTTACAGCATTCCCGGAATTATCGGCACCGGGAGTCCCCGCCGGAAATTTTTAATCAGACAGCTGTATCCGGAGGCCGCATTCCGGCTTTTGCGGGGAAATGTGCCTACCAGACTTGAAAAACTTCAGAAGGGCGAATATGAGGCGATAATTCTGGCGGCTGCCGGAATCAGGAGGCTGAAACTTGATCATGACGGACGTTTTGACTATGTCAGACTCCCCCCGGAATCTTTCATCCCGTCAGGAGGACAGGGGATTATCGCTCTCCAGATACGCAAGGATCATCCGTTGTTGTCATCCGTAAAACGTCTGGTGCATTATGAGACTCAGACAGCACTGGATGCGGAAAGACTGGTGCTTCGGGAGCTGGGAGCCGGATGTCATGAGGCGGCTGGCGTTTATGCCGCATTCGTCAGTGGCGTTTCGGACAGTGCTCCGCAAAAGGCGGTTTTCAATATCCGTTATTTTCTGTTCCGGCACGGTCGTCTGTGCCGGGGGTGTATTTCCGGAGATGCCGGACGATACCGGGAGCTTGCGGAGAAACTTCTGGAATCCTGTTCATCAGGCAGGTACGAGCCGTTTTTTTCCGGGGGGCTTTTATGACCGGAAAAGTTTATCTTGTCGGTGTCGGTCCCGGAAGTGGTGATCTTGTCTCCTTACGGGGGATCTCCCTGCTTGAGATGGCTGATGCCGTTTTATATGACTGTCTTATTTCCCGGCAAATCCTGTGTCAGACCCGCCGGGATGCCGTACTCATTCCGGCCGGCAAACGGGCCGGGGCGCATGGTGTATCCCAGTCTGAAATCAATCGCATGCTGGTTGAGATGGCAGGACGTTATGGTTGCATCGTACGTCTTAAGGGCGGGGATCCCTTTGTGTTCGGACGGGGCGGTGAGGAGATCATCTGTCTTCGTGAACATGGTATCCCGTTTGAAGTGGTTCCCGGCATCACCTCTGCCATAGCTGTGCTTTCCTCAGCCGGCATTCCGGTGACGCACCGAAAGCTTGCCCGGAGTTTTCACGTGATTACCGGAAGCACTGCGGACGATTCGGAAATCAGGGATCTGCCTCTTTATGCCCGTATGGAGGGAACTCTGGTTTTTATGATGGCGCACCGCAGAATTCGGGAGCTTTCGGAAAAGCTTATGGGGTATGGCAGGGATCCCTGCACCCCATGTGCCGTGGTAAGCTCGGGAACGTATATTACCGAAAGAAGAATCACTGCAACTCTTGGTACCATAGGTGCCGTAATGCATGAGACCGGCGGTGTTGTGCCGCCCTCTGTTTTTGTGGTCGGAAAGACGGCTGCCCTGGATTTCAGGTGCGATTATGATTCTCTGAGTGGCTGTCGCGTCGGCGTAACAGGATCTGCTTCCTTTACGTCCAAAATGGCCCGGCTTCTTAAAAACAGCGGAGCCCGTGTTATTTCCCTGCCGGATCTCTGCATTTCTCCCGTAAGACTTTCCGAGCAGGATATTTCCTTGATTCTGCAGCATCAGTGGCTGGTATTCACCAGCGCCAATGGTGTTGCGGTGTTTTTTGAAGAACTGGCCGCTTCCAGGACTGATATCAGATCTCTGTCCCGCTGCCGCATCGCCGCAGTAGGTTCCGGCACGGAAAGAGAGCTTGGAAAGCACGGTATTTTTGCCGATCTGGTTCCTGGGGAATATTCGGTGGCAGCACTGGGACGGGCGTTGCGGGATTTCATTATTGCCGGTTCCGAAGGAAATACATCCGGAGTAAGAGTTGCTCTCCTTCGTTCTTCCATGGGATCCCGGTGTATTGACGAATGTCTCGGAAAAGCCGGAATCACCTGTTCGGACTATCAGATCTACCGGCCTCTCCGGCAGGATCGTTCAGACAGCCAGGGGGAAGATGAGAATCTGATGCCTGTTTTCAACAGCGGGACGGCTGCCATGTACCCTGTACAGAGCATTTCCGACAAGAGTTATCCCGAATATCATCCGGAGCTGGATTATCTGGTATTCGGCAGTGCATCCGGTGTCAGAAACTTTATTCCCAGCATGTCAGCGATTAAAATAATCCGGGCACTGGTGGCAATCGGCACTGTAACATCCGAAGAAATCAGAAAAAGCTTCGGAGGAATTAAGGAATTCGGAGCGCTCCCGGTGCTTGTCGCCGAGTCGTTTTCTGCTTCAGGAATCCTGAAGACGCTGAAAGACAACTGGCGGAGGCACGGATCCCGCCCCGCAGACACTGATCTGGGAGAAAAAAATGCGTAACAGATTAAGAAGACTGAGACAGAATCCTGTTGTCAGAAGGATGGTTCGTGAAACTGCGGTCAGTGTTTCTGATCTTATTTATCCTGTTTTTGTTGTGGACGGGGAAGATATCAGAAATCCTGTTAATGCGATGCCCGGAGTGTTTCAGTATTCTCCTGACAGATTGCCGGAGCTTATGGATCGGGTCAGGGAACTGAATATTCCGGCGGTGCTTCTTTTTGGTATTCCCCGGTACAAGGATGAATGCGGTTCCGCGGCTTCGGGAGAACATTCCATTGTTTTTCGGGCGGTAAGCTTTATCAGGAAGAACTACCCGGACATCATTGTCATTGCCGATATTTGTCTTTGCGAATATACCTCCCATGGTCACTGCGGGCTGGTCAGAGGAAACAGGATTCTTAATGACGAAACTCTGCCGCATCTGTCAGCCATGGCGGTTACCGCAGCTCGAGCCGGTGCCGATATGGTGGCTCCCAGCGATATGATGGATGGCCGGGTGGGCTTTATCAGGGACAGTCTGGATCGTGAAGGCTTCCAGAATGTCATGATTATGTCCTACAGCGCCAAGTTTGCCTCATCATATTACGGGCCGTTCCGCGATGCCGCAGGATCCGCCCCGCAGTTCGGAGATCGGAAGTCGTATCAGATGGATCCGGCAAACGGTCGTGAAGCCATAAGGGAAATGGCTGCCGATATTGATGAGGGGGCGGATTTAATAATGGTAAAGCCGGCTCTGGCCTATCTTGATCTGGTGCGGGAAGCCAGGGAGCGTTTCCTGCTGCCGGTGGTAACGTACAATGTCAGCGGCGAGTATTCTATGGTAAAGGCCGCGGCCGCCACGGGATACATTGATGAAAAACGGATCGTTCTTGAAAATCTTACAGCCATGAAAAGAGCCGGGGCGGATCTGATTATTACCTATCATGCTCTTGACGCTGCTGTTTGGCTTAGCGAGCAGGAATCCGGCAGAATTTTCAGGGGGTGATTTCATGATTGAAGAAAAGTCGCAGGAACTGTTTGCCGCATCGCAGGAGCTTATTCCCGGAGGGGTTAACAGTCCGGTAAGAGCCTTTCGCAGTGTTAACCGCATACCCAGATTTATCGCTCATGCCAAGGGAGACAGGATTACGGATGTGGACAATAATGAATATATCGATTATGTCTGTTCCTGGGGGCCGGCAATCCTGGGACATGCTCCGGTTTTTGTTCTGAATGCGGTACACCGGGCTGTTGACGAAGGGCTGAGCTTTGGTGCTCCTACCGCAAGGGAGCTTGAACTGGCACGGCTGGTGTGCGGCATGATGCCTCATGTTGCATCGCTGCGTCTGGTAAATTCAGGTACTGAGGCAGTAATGAGTGCCGTCAGGCTGGCCCGGGGATTTACCGGTAAAAATAAAATTCTGAAATTCCGGGGCTGTTACCACGGACACAGCGATGCCATGCTGGTTAAGGCCGGCTCCGGTTCCATAACCTCCGGAGTTCCGGACAGTCTCGGGGTTCCGGAGTCTCTGGCAGGGGATACTCTGATAGCGGAGTACAACAGCATTGCATCGGTTGTGTCCGCGTTCGAGAAATTTGGCAATCAGATTGCCGCCGTCATTGTGGAACCGGTTGCGGCAAACATGGGAGTGGTGCTTCCGGAGCCGGGATTTCTGGAAGGTCTGAGAAAAATTACTTCCGACAAATCAGCGCTCCTGATTTTCGATGAGGTGATTACGGGATTCCGCATTGCTGCCGGCGGAGCTTCGGAGTGCTACGGGGTGATTCCCGATCTGGTAACCCTGGGTAAAATCATCGGCGGCGGCATGCCTGTCGGTGCCTATGGCGGGAGAAAGGATATCATGGAGATGGTTTCTCCCCTGGGCAAGGTTTATCAGGCCGGCACTCTGTCGGGGAATCCTGTGGCCACGGCAGCAGGTATCGCCACACTGTCATGGCTGAAAAATCATTCGGAGCTTTACCAGGAACTGGAGGAGAAGGGGGCACTTATCGAAGCAAGCCTCAGGAAGCGATTCGGTGACACTGCTGCGGTTAATCGTAGGGGATCTCTTCTCAGTGTGTTTTTCCGACCCGGGAGTGTTTCCTGTTATGAGGATGCTGTATCCTCCGATACTTCAAGGTTCAACAGGTTCTTCAGCTACATGCTGGATCACGGAGTGTACCTAGCACCGTCCCAGTTTGAGGCCTGGTTTATATCCGCCGCCCATACAGCGGAGGACATTCGCAGAACCTGCGATCTCATTGAAGACTTTGAGGAATGAATAAGAGGTCACTCGCGGAGCACGGCCGGGATTGTGCCCCGGTATCATGTTCTCACCGGAATTACCGGTGCACCCATTACCGGAGCGGTCATGATTTCTGATCGTTTCCTGATTTTTTTGGACGCTGTTTTTCGAAATCCCCGGTTCTGAAAGAATATCTCTGTCCGGCAGCCCGTTACGGGGATACCTGTTGGGTGCTGTTGTTATGTCGTACCCGTAAACCGCACATGAAACACGCCGTTGTTTGAAGTCGGAACCGTCTGTCCTGTTTAGAAGCAAAATTCGTGCCAATAACTGCTTAATTATATCAAACTGAAACTTTTTTTCAATTTTTAAATTCTTACTGTCGTCGCAGATGCTTATAATATAAGGGTTCTGCGATAGTCGGTCCTGAGAAATCCCCAAAACCGCCAGTTGAAAAAAATGTGAGTCATGTTTAAAATTCCAATTACCTACTAAACATATAGGTTATATAGCTTTTAAGAGACGATCCTATAGCGGTAATGCTTTGCGGATTGTCTGTCAACTGACCGAATTATTCTAAAACAGCGCAAGGAGATTAGATATGAATAGCAGCAGAAAATGGAGTTCGAGATTATTGTCCGGTGCAATTGCCCTGGCGGCTTCGGGACTTATATCACTTGCAGGAGCATCTGCACTGGCAGATGAAGTGGAGATTACCAACGTTTCGTATGATCCGACCCGGGAGCTGTACAAGGCATATAACCAGGTATTTTCGGAGCATTATAAAAAGACCAGGGGAATAACTGTAAGCATTACACAGTCCCACGGAGGCTCCGGAAAACAGGCTTTGGAGGTTGCCAATGGTCTGGAAGCCGATGTGGTAACTCTGGCCCTGGAGGGGGATGTGGATGCGGTTCAGAAGGCCGGGCTTATCAAGGAAAACTATGTTAAGGATTTCCCCTTGGATAGTTCTCCGTACACTTCCACTATCGTGTTTCTGGTGCGAAGCGGAAACCCGAAGAATATCAGGGACTGGGATGATCTGATTCGCGATGACGTAAAAATTGTGACCCCCAATCCTAAAACCTCCGGTGGCGCCCGCTGGAATTATCTGGCAGCCTGGTCATTTTTTGAAAACGCCGGGCAGAATGAACAGCAGATTATCGAAAGCATCAGAAAACTTTTCAGCAATGTAGTTGTTCTTGATTCCGGCGCCAGGGGATCTACCACCAGCTTTGTGGAAAACAAGCAGGGGGATGTTCTGGTGGCCTGGGAGAATGAAGCCTTCCTGTCACTTGCTGAATATCCGGGGCAGTATGAAATCGTGGTTCCTTCCCATTCCATTCTCTGCCAGCCGACAGTGGCCATAGTTGATGAAGTGGTGGATAATCGCGGTACCCGGCAGGTAGCCAAAGATTATCTGGACTACCTGTATTCCGACGAGGCTCAGAGAGTGGAAGCCAAATGGTATTACCGGCCTTCCAATGAAAAAATTCTGAAGGAATTTTCATATCTTTCCGATTCAAACGTAATTAAGCAGATTCCCGCAGACGGCAAATGGATTGTTACCAACGTGAAGCTTACCAATATTGCCCACTTCGGAGGCTGGAAGGTTGCAATTGCGAAGCATTTTGCAAACGGAGCCCTGTTTGATTCGATTTACGAGAAGAAATAGTCGTGCTGTAACGGGGGAGTGCAAAGGCATTTCATGATTTTCCGGGAAAGCGAATTGTCGTGTTCCACGCTTCGTTGCCCGGAGTGTTTTGTCATAAAAACGCAGGAACGGGAAAACGTTCGGCGCTGATTTAATAATCTTCCCCATGTAAAGCATCTGTCGGATATTCTGCACCGGAAACCGACTCGTGATCCCAGGAGGGATTTATGTCTGGAAAAACTAAAAGCGTAATACCGGGATTCGGTCTGTCATTTGGAATCAGCATGACTATTCTCAGTCTGATAGTGGTTATCCCCCTGTGCTCTCTTGTGGTGTATTCATCGCAGCTGAGTATGGCCGATTTTTGGGAAATCATAACGAGACCGCGCGTTCTGGCAAGCTACAAGGTCAGCCTGACGACATCATTTATTGCTTCGATCATCAATGCTGTAATGGGACTGATCATGGCCTGGGTGCTGGTGCGGTACGAGTTTCCGGGAAAAAGAATTCTTGACGGTATGATAGAGCTTCCGTTTGCCTTGCCTACGGCGGTGGCAGGTATTTCACTGGCCCATCTTACGGTATCGTCAGGCCCGGTGGGGGCTTTATTTGCAAATTTCGGCATTGATATTGCCTATACCTACACCGGTATAACCGTAGCCATGGTGTTTGTCGGAATTCCCTTTGTGGTTCGCAGCATTCAGCCTGTGCTGGAAAAGGTGGAAGGAGAGTATGAAGAGGCGGCCTTCATCATGGGAGCCGGTCGTTTTGAAACCTTCCGGAGAGTGGTTTTTCCTGAAATCAGACCGGCTCTGATTGCGGGATTTACCATGGCCTTTGCCCGTTGCCTTGGGGAGTACGGCAGTGTGGTATTCATTGCCGGGAACAAGCCTTATGAAACTGAAATCGCCCCCCTGATGATTATGAGCGAGCTTCAGGAATTTGACTACCCCGCAGCAACCTCGGTGGCACTTACCATGCTTCTGATGGCCTTTGTTATTCTGTTTGTCAATGCCGTGTTTCAGAGCAGAGCATCTGC
Organism: uncultured Ruminobacter sp.; assembly: GCA_902776415.1. Classification (GTDB taxonomy): domain Bacteria; phylum Pseudomonadota; class Gammaproteobacteria; order Enterobacterales; family Succinivibrionaceae; genus Succinimonas. The sequence goes on along the minus strand of CACYPY010000018.1, from coordinate 18,582 downwards.
CATAGTCGGCGGCATCAGGTAGAAATCGGAGGAGTTCGACTATGAAAAGGGAAGATCCTGCAATTGTTAAGGGGACTCTTATCGGAATTACGACAGCATTTCTGGCGGTGATGCTGGTGCTTCCTCTGGTTTATGTTGTATATACCGCATTTCGTTCCGGACTTGAGGGCTTTCTTGCAGCGGTTACCGACAAATACGCGCTTCATTCGATCTACCTTACAGTGATTGTGACACTGATGGCGGTGGCGGTAAATATCGTCTTCGGACTTTATACGGCATGGGTGCTTACCAAGTTTTCCTTCAGAGGAAAAAGGTTTCTGTCCGCTCTGATAGATTTGCCGCTGACGGTATCTCCGATTATTGCGGGTCTCATATTTGTTCTGACCTTCGGAAGGCAGAGTTTTCTGTATCCTTACCTCAACGAGCTTGGAATAAAGGTGATCTTTGCAGTGCCCGGAATAGTGCTGGCAACGGTTTTTGTAACATTTCCATTTATCTCCCGGGAAATAGTTCCGGTTCTTAATGCCCAGGGACGGGACGAAGATGAAGCTGCGGCACTGATGGGTGCCGGAGCCTTTCAGATATTCCGTGAGATAACTTTTCCCCATATCAAATGGGCTTTTCTGTACGGCGTGGTTTTATGTTCGGCCAGAGCCATGGGGGAATTCGGTGCGGTTTCCGTGCTGTCGGGGCATCTCCGGGGCAAGACTAATACCATGCCTCTCTACATAGAAATCCTGTATCAGGGGTATGACTTCACCGGAGCTTTTGCAGTTTCGTCCATTCTGGTGGTAATGGCCATTCTAATTCTGATTGCCAGAAACATTTTGGAACATCGCAGCAAAAGCAGATATTTGAGATAAGAGATTATTTGAACAGCAGGAGGCTGACACCGGCTGCAAATTCGGAATTACATCAGGAAATATCCGAATTTGCCGACAGGAAGTCAGAAATATTTATGACAGATATCAGAAACAGCGGGGCAGAATCCGGTTTTCCGGATGGCACTGCAAAACGGCAGCCCTATGTGGAGCTCCGTCATATCAACAAGAGCTTTGGCGAATTTAAGGCTTCTGACGATGTGAGCTTTACAGTTGAAAAGGGGAGTCTGGTGGGGCTTTTAGGCCCCAGCGGCAGTGGCAAGACCACCATTCTCAGAATTCTGGCCGGACTTGAAACTGCCGATTCGGGAGAAATCTATATAGACGGAAAGCTGGTGAACAGTATTCCGGCCAGCAAAAGAGGCATTGGATTTGTATTCCAAAGCTATGCCCTTTTTCGCTATATGACAGTATTTGACAATATCGCCTTCGGACTCAGAACCAAAAAGGTGCCCCGGAGCGAAATCGTCGAGAAGGTAAACGGGCTTATCGAACTGGTGGGACTTGCCGGGCTTAACGGCCGTTATCCGAATCAGCTTTCCGGCGGTCAGCGGCAGCGTGTCGCTTTTGCCCGGGCTTTGGCCACAGAGCCTTCCCTGCTGCTTCTTGACGAACCTTTTGCGGCTATTGATGCCAAGGTTCGCAAGGAGCTACGAGCCTGGCTCAAGGAACTGATTCAGCGTGTCGGAATAACCAGTATTTTCGTTACCCACGATCAGAGCGAGGCCATAGAGGTTGCCGATCAGATTATTATCACCAATCACGGCCATATAGAGCGTTCGGGATCTCCCATTGAAATATACAGCAACCCCGAGTCCTCCTTTGTTACCAAGTTTATCGGGCAGCCCACGGTAATAGAGAATCCTGGTGCGTTCAAGGGGTTTTCCGGAATCGGAAATGCCGGAGCCACTGCTGTCCTCAGGCCGGAGTTTATCAGTGTTTCCAGGCTCTCTGAGCCATTCCGCTATGAAATAACGGCGGAGACCGGAATCGTGGAGAATTCGTTCTTCAGGGGAGGGGACTTCGAATTGCGGGTGCGGGTGAACGATCAGGTGCTGACAGTTAACCGTCCCATCACGGAGGAACGTATTCTGCCGGGAGAGAAAGTCAGAATTTTTATCCGGAGCCTCTATCTTCTTGACGGAGACAAGGCCGTTACCGTGCTCAATGACAGCCTTACCGGCAATGATTCGATTTGCATATAGTCTTATGCCATCTGGAAAAGTCATGATGAATCTTAAAACAGAATACATAACAGCGGATTTGCTGATTGTGGGAGGCGGAACCGCCGGCTGCTATGCGGCTAGGGTGCTCTCCCTGTTAAATCCTGATATCGGGGTTGTCATTGCCGAGAAGGCTAATGTGAAAAGATCCGGATGCCTTGCCGCAGGAGTCAATGCACTTAACGCCTATATTACTGAAGGGCATACGCCGGAGGATTATGTTGTCTATGCCGCCGATGATGCGGGTGGTATTGTCAGGGGGGATCTTCTTCTTTCCATAGCCCGGGAACTTAACGGTGTAACCAGTGATCTGGAATCGCTGGGACTTGTTATCCTCAGGGATGAGAACGGAAAGTATGTCTCCCGTGGCTGGCGCAACATCAAGATAAACGGCGAAAATATCAAGCCACTTCTTGCCTCAGCAGCGGCTCGTCCCAATGTCCGCATATTCAATAATGTGAATATTACCGACCTTTTGTGGACCGACAGTCCGGATGGAGAAGGCCGACCGATCCGCAAAATCAGAGGAGCGGCAGGTTTTGACGTTCTTTCGGAAAAAGCCTATGTATTCCGGGCTCGGGCCGTTCTTATAGCCACTGGTGGCGCAGCAGGTCTTTACCGTCCGAATAATCCGGGATTCTCCAGGCACAAGATGTGGTATCCACCGTTCAATACCGGTGCCGGATATGCCATGGGTATCAGAGCAGGTGCGGAAATGACCACCTTTGAGATGCGGTTTATTGCTCTTCGCTGCAAGGATACCATCGCTCCTACCGGAACCATTGCGCAGGGAGTCGGAGCTAGACAGGTGAATTCCAGACACGAAATCTATGAACATAAGTACGGTCTGAGGACCTCTGAACGTCTTTGGGGAACCGTTACCGAAAAATCTCTCGGCAACGGGCCGTGTTATTTGCAGACCAGGGGAATTGACAAAACTGCTGAAGAGGATCTCCTGCGGGCCTATCTCAACATGGCTCCGTCCCAGACCCTGAAATGGCTGGAAAACGGCATGGGGCCTTCCGAAGAGAATGTGGAAATCGAGGGAACGGAACCCTACATTGTCGGGGGACATACTGCCAGCGGCTACTGGACGGATACGGAGCGTCGTACCACCATTGCCGGACTTTATGCGGCCGGTGACGTGGCCGGGGGGGCTCCCCAGAAATATGTGACCGGAGCTTTGGCCGAAGCCAAAATCGTCGCGGAAACGATAAACGGTGATCTGGCATTCCCCGGGGATGCTGAGTGCTCTTCCGAAAGCGAAGATCGCGCTCTGGCCGAAAGAACTGCCGGGATCATTGATACCTATCGCCGTCATCTGTCAGATGCAACTGCCGTATTTTCTGCAGGGGAGATCGAAGAAGCTATGCAGAAGGTAATGGATCAGTATGCCGGCGGCATCAGCAGCGGATATCAATACTCACTGGCGGGACTCCGGGTTGCCAGGGAACGAATTGCCGGACTGGTTCCCCTGGCCGAAAATCTCAGAGCATCCTCCATGTACGAACTTTTGCAGATTTACGAGGTTAAGGAAAGGCTTACGGTATGTCAGGCTCTTTTGGCTCATTTGGAGGCGAGACGGGAAACCAGATGGCATTCATTTCAGGAAAATGCCGATTATCCGGAAAGAAACGATGAATTCCGCAAGTATGTAAATTCCCGGTATGAGAACGGCGAGTTCCATATTATTTTCCGGCCGCTGATAGATGCAGGAGAAAGATATGAGCATCAGAATTGACAAAAGCAAATGCACAGGCTGCGGAGCCTGCACCAGAGTTTGTCCCGGAAACCTTCTTCAGATTAAGGAGGGCAATGAGGGCAGAAAGTGCAGCATTCGTTGCTCACAGGACTGCTGGGGATGCTGTTCCTGCCTTAAGGAGTGCCGTTTTCAGGCACTGCAGTTTTTTCTGGGTGCCGATATCGGAGGACGGGGAGCCATAATGACATTCAGAAAGACCAGGGGACTTAATGAGTGGGAAGTAACACTGCCCTCCGGAGAGAGGAAAATTGTGGATATTGATCCCGGGAGTGCCAACAAGTACTGATATTATCTTCGGGATCAGGAGCACGGCGGAACAGTTTATCGATTTTTAAAAGGAGCTCTGTGAAATGAATGATTTGACGCATTTGGACAAACTGGAAGCTGAAGCCATATACATCATAAGAGAAGTTGCGGCCGAGTGCGAAAAGCCTGTGATGCTTTATTCCATCGGGAAGGACAGTTCTGTTCTGATGCACCTGGCTTTAAAAGCTTTTTATCCGGAAAAGCCGCCTTTTCCGTTTCTTCATGTGGATACAACGTGGAAATTCCGGGAAATGATTCGATTTCGGGATGAGACTGCTAAAAAGAACGGAATTCAGCTTTTGGTCTATACAAACCAGGATGGGGTGGCCAAAGGGATCAATCCTTTTGATCACGGGGCGGCCTATACCGATATCATGAAAACGCAGGCATTAAAGCAGGCTTTGGTCAAATACGGTTTTACGGCAGCCTTTGGCGGGGCCCGCCGGGATGAGGAAAAATCGCGGGCCAAGGAAAGAATATTCTCCTTCAGGAACAGGGACAACGCCTGGAATCCCAAAAATCAGCGACCGGAGATGTGGAAGCTTTACAATACCCGTATCGAAAAGGGGGAAAGCATCAGAGTGTTTCCGATATCCAACTGGACGGAAAGCGATGTATGGCAGTACATCAAACGGGAAAAAATCAGCATTGTGCCGCTTTATTTTGCAGATGTCCGGCCGGTGATCGAAAGGGACGGCAATCTGATTATGGTTGATGACGATCGGCTGAAGCTGCGACCCGGAGAGCATGTCGAGTACCGCAGGGTAAGATTCCGCACTCTCGGCTGCTATCCCCTTACCGGAGCAATGGAATCCGATGCCGTCACCCTGGATGAAATTATCAGGGAAACCGGCGAGGCCAGATTATCAGAAAGAAGCAGCAGGGTTATTGACCATGAAGCTCAGGGCAGTATGGAAAAAAGAAAGAGAGAGGGATACTTCTAAGATGACAGAATCAACGGACCTTCAGAGACCTTTGCTGAAATTTATTACCTGTGGAAGTGTTGATGACGGCAAATCGACACTTATCGGAAATATACTTTACAACTCAAAGCTTCTGTACAAAGACCAGGTGGAGGCTCTGAAGACAGAATCGCTTAACGGATCCTGCGACGGGGAGCTGGACTACTCTCTGCTGCTGGACGGGCTTCTGGCGGAACGGGAGCAGGGGATCACCATTGATGTGGCCTATCGCTATTTTTCAACCAGAAAAAGAAGCTTCATAGTTGCCGACACCCCCGGGCATGAGGAATATACCCGGAATATGGCGGTGGGGGCCTCATATGCTGACCTTGCCATTATTCTGATAGATGCCTCCAAAGGCGTTCTTGTGCAGACCAGACGTCATGCCAGAATCTGCGCCCTTATGGGAATCCGGCATTTTGTTTTTGCCGTAAACAAGATGGACCTTGTCGGTTTTAATGAGGATAGATTCAATACAATCACTGAAGAGCTGGCAAAGCTGGGGAACGAGCTGTCATTTCAGGAATATACGGCCATTCCGCTTTCCGCCAGGGCCGGGGACAATGTTATCGTAAGTTCCGGACGCACCCCGTGGTATCAGGGGAAGGCGCTTTTGGAATATCTTGAAGATGTTGACACCTCAAAAGACAGTTCCGAGAAGGGATTCTTAATGCCGATACAAAGAGTATGCCGTCCCAATCAGTTTTTTCGGGGTTTTCAGGGGCAGATTGAGTCCGGATCTTTGCAGGTCGGGGATGAGCTCAGGGTTATTCCGGGTGGAGAGAGGGCCCGGGTAAAGCAGATTTGTTCAGGGTTTAACGATATTTCCCGGGCTTTTTCCGGCATGCCGGTCACTGTCTGTCTTGATCGGGAGGTTGACGTGTCTCGAGGATCGGTATTTGCCGCCGGAGACGACTCGGATACCGTAAAAGCAGCCCGGGAGGTTTTGGGAACCGTTCTCTGGACTGACGATGAACAGTTCAGTTTCAGCAAGGACTACCTGATGAAGATCGGGACAGCCATGATCTCTGTTCGGATAAAAACCCTGGAATATGCGGTGAACGTGAACACCGGAGAACATGTTACGGCGGAAGTACTTTCCAAAAATGAAATTGCCGTGTGCCGGATTTCGTTTATTGATTCTGTTGCGGTTAGTGAATTCAGAAACCACAGGGCTCTCGGCGAATTCATTCTGATAGACAGGGTTACCAATATGACGGCTGCGTGCGGTGTTATTAATGCGATTGACAGTGCTGAAAACCATGAATACAGTTCCATGGAGGCACGTCGTCATATGCTGAGGCAGAAGCCGGGAGTGTTCGTCTTTCACTCGGGGAAGGGAGCAGAGAACAGAGAGAGACAGATAAAGCTGGCCGGTGATGCGGAGCGGAAGCTTTTGGGGCTGGGGCGACTGTCTTATTTTTGCCGGAATCCGGATACGAAAACGTTCCAGAATACAGTGAGAGCTTTGGCTGAATCCGGAATTATTGTTCTGGCTGTGGCCGATATGCCTGAAAGTATTTTAGGATGGCAGGAGATTTCCCCGGAACAGGAGGAATCCGGTATCGATGCCATTGTAAAATTCATTGTTGAGCTTACGGCAGATGAAAATACCTGACCTGAGATTTTGAAATATCTTCTGTCTGAAGCTTTTTCAGACACGACATGGGCCGGCTCCGCGTTTCTTAAGGAACCGGATCCGGACGAGTTGATGACAGCCGTTATGTCCGGGACGGGGTTCAGCTGTCGTTTTAAGCACTTCATATCAACTTCATATTTTTTCCGATTTTTCTTGAATTTCCGCAGATCCGGCTTTATGTAAAAATCACAAAGAAAGTTTTTCCGGAAATCCGCCATGACCAGATCCAGAATTGACAAACTGTCCCCGGAAGCCAGAAAGGTATATCTCTGGATGAAAACCCTTCGGACCGGTTATGTTGTTCTGGTTTTGTTTGCACTTAAGCCGGCGGTTCTGATAATGCTGGGAAATCTGAGGAGAGGCATCCCCTGGTGGGATCTCGGGTTTACCGCCTATGAAATCTGCCAGAGTCTGATTCCGCCGGCACTTCTGACGGTATGGCTCCTTATCAGGCATCATTTCGGGGGCTACATGTCAGCCATGATTCTGGCCGCGGAGCTTTGTATCAGTGCGGTGCGGGAGCCCGCGCTTCTGAACGATACCGGGATTATCGTCTGTCAGGGACTGGTAATCTGCATGTGCTGGAGTGCCGGAACCTGTCAGAAGAAGCTTTCAAGAGCCCGGCGCAACCTTCCCGCAATTTTCAGTTCGATAATGGAGGAAATCCGGGAAGCGGGGATTCCGGCGCGGCACGGTTCTTCGTGATAAATCAGGAGAAAGGCGTGTTCCGGCTTTTTCTTAAATTCTATATGTCTGATCGCAAAAGTTAACGATATTGTTACTGATACCGGCGGTTTTTATTTATAGTTAGTCAGCCCTGCTGATTACTATCAAGGAGGAGGTTTTTATGTTTGAATTCCTGGAACAGATGAGCGGCATGGAATACATGTACGTCATTATGATGGTGGCAGGAGGAACGATTTTCTTCATAAGACTGTTCCTCATGTTTTTTACCGGCATTGATGCGGATCCTTCGGACGCCGAAACTTCCATTGCTGACAGCTCCGAGACGGCGCTCAGATATATCTCCCTGCAGTCCATATCCTCCTTCGGTCTTATTGGCGGTCTGTTCGGGTTCTGGGCCGAAAGAACCTTTCATAACAGCGTTATTTCCGTGCTGATAACACTGGCGGCCGGAGCTGTGATGGTGCTGATAATGGCCAGACTCACTGCGTTCATGCTGAAGCTTCAGAACCGGGGCAATATCAAGATTTCCAATTCCGTGGGGAAGGACGGCAAGGTCTACCTGACTCTGCAGAAGGACGGAACAGGACAGGTTGAGTTCAGCATGCAGGGGAGACGCCTTTACTACAGCGCAGTTTCCGAGAACGGCGAGGTTATTCCTACCGGAACCAGAGTCAGGATTGTAAGAGTTACCGATGATTCCGTGCTGGTAGTGGTGCCTCTCACTGCTGACGGTGCAGAGGAAAAGGGAACTCCGGCAGGCGGCAGGTAGCGGTTTCTGATGTTTTATGCGGAAGATAATCATTTCATGAAAGGGAATGGAAATTGATTGTGCCTGTGGCGATGACGTTTGCCCTGTTTATCGGTTTGGTGCTCGTTGTGTTCTGCACCGCCGGATTCAGGCGCTGTTCTGAAGATCAGATTCTGGTGGTCTGCGGCATGGAGGCAAACAGAAAAGATTTTAAGTGCGTACATGGCGGAGGTACGTTTTTGTGGCCTCTGATTCAGGGGGACGGCTATTCGGATCCTGAGCCCATGACCATCAGCATTTCGCAGACGGATGTTATGACAAGCCTGAAAACACCGGTCAGCATGCATGCCGGTTTTACCGTGCGGGTCTCTTCCGAACACGGAGTTATGGAGAATGCCGCGGCATTTCTTTGAGCATTGAGGAAATCAGCCGGGATCGTGAAATCGTCCGGGAAGGGATTATGGCCCGTGTCGCCCCGGAATTTAACAAGGTTGGCATGGAGCCTGTCAGCGCGAACATAACTGATATCCGTGGCGGCAAGGCCGGTAATTCATGATTTAAAAGATGCTCCGGTCGGTCTGAAACGGCTCCCGGGGCGGTGTAAAAACAGTTTTGGATGTTTTGTACTGAAAAAAAACACATTTGATGGAGAAAAAAGCATATGTTACCACTTGTGGCGGTAGTGCTTGCCGTGATTATCGGCATGGCACTCATAATATTCTTTGTTAACAGATTCAGACGCTGTCCTTCAGATCAGCTTCTGGTGGTTTACGGTATGGGTACCGGAGAAAGGGCGTCTAAGTGTGTTCACGGCGGCGGCGTTTTTGTATGGCCTCTGGTGCAGGACTATCAGTATATGGATCTGAAGCCCATGACCATCAACATTCCGCTGACCGGAGCGCTGTCAAAGCAGAACATTCGTATCAACGTGCCTTCCAGTTTCACGGTTCAGATTTCCGCTGATTCCGACATCATGGGCAATGCGGCAGTGTGTCTGCTTGGGATGGATCAGCCGCAGATTGAGGATATGGCCAAGAACATCATCATCGGTCAGCTCCGTCTTACCGTGGCTTCTCTGGACATTGAGGAAATCAACCGGGACCGCGAAAGCTTCCAGGAAAAGATTATGGCCAACGTTGAGCCGGAACTGAACAAGATTGGTCTTAAGCTCATCAACGTTAACATAACCGATATCACCGACGAATCCGACTACATCGAGAGTATCGGTAAAAAGGCTGCCGCAGAGGCTGTAAACAAGGCTAAGATCGACGTTGCCAACCAGGAAAAGATCGGTGCCGTGGGTGAATCCGAGGCCAACAGGGAAAAGGATATTTCCGTGGCTCAGAACCAGGCTGAAGCCCAGAAGGGTATGAAGCAGGCCGAAGCCGGACAGCGCTGCTACGTGGCTGATCAGGAATCCCAGGCAATCTCCGGCGAAAATGAAGCCAAGAAGAAGATTGCCCAGTCCAACGCCGAGCTGGAGGTTATTCAGGCTGAAGCTCACCAGAGATCCGAGGTTGCCAAGAGCCAGGCACAGGCTGAAATCGAAAAGGCCAAATACCAGGCAGAAAAGCAGAGACTCAATGCTGCCGAAATTTCCCGTCAGGAAATCGACAAGCAGAAGATCATCATCGATGCTCAGGCTATCGCCGAGAAGCAGCGTGAAGAGGCCCGTGGTCAGGCTGATGCCGTGCTCCTGAAGTACCAGGCCGAGGCTCAGGGCCAGAAGGCGCTTCTTGAGGCCAAGGCTTCCGGTTACGCTGAACTGGTCAAGAGTGCCGGAAACAATGTGGAAGCCGCCTCCACTCTGCTTATTATTGAAAAGCTTCAGGAACTGGTTGGCCTGCAGACCGAGGCAATCAAGAATATCAAGATCGACAAGGTTACTGTCTGGGATCATGACAGCAATGGCGGTGCCGGTGACGGAAAGACCTCGACTGCAAATTTTCTGTCCGGCATGGTGAAGAGCCTCCCGCCGCTTCATGATGTCGCAAAAATGGCCGGACTGAATCTTCCCGAGTATCTGGGATCCGTGGATGCTGCCCGGAACGCCCCGAGAAAGGCTCCGATTGAAGATTAGTTTGAGCCTGGCAGGCTGACAGAGTGAGATAATTCTGTTGTAAAATCATATAAAAGCTCCGACAATTATCCGGGGCTTTTTTTATGCCCGCGGTCCGGCGGCAGATATCTTAATTTTGTCCGCTGGAAATGCCTGTTTTGCGAAAATGTCCGAGCCCCGGATACCGGGAGAATCATGAAGGAACTTCTTAACATAGACGAGATTTTTATGAAGGAGGCTCTCAGGGAGGCCCGGAGAGCCCGGGATCTGGGAGAGGTTCCCGTGGGAGCGGTGGTGGTGATGAACGGACAGGTTGTCGTTCGGGGCTGCAACTCGATGCTGACTTCCCGGGATCCCAGCGCCCATGCGGAAATGGTGGTTATCAGGAAGACCGCTCTCCTGACGGGAAACTACCGCCTTAACGGTGCCACCCTGTATATCACTCTGGAGCCGTGTCTGATGTGTTCGGGGGCTATTGTGCTGTCCCGGGTGGATCGGGTGGTTTACGGGGCCCGGGAGCCGAAGACCGGCGCTCACGAGTCGGCATTTCAGGTGCTGTCAAATCACCGGAATAACCACATGCCCGATGTTACCGGAGGGATCCTGGCGGAGGAATGCGCTGCAATTCTGTCGGATTTTTTCCGGAAAAGACGGGCGGAGAAAAAGGCCCGGAAAAGGGCGGAACGCGAGGCTGCCGCCGATCCCGCTATTCCTGATTCCTGAGGGCCTGCTTTTCCTGTTTCTTTTCTTCGTTTTTGGCCAGATATTCGTAAATGGCTATCTGAGAACGCAGCTTCCTGCGGTTTCCTCGCTTCACATAGGCGTTTGTCTGTTCAGCATCAATGATTCTGGCCTTCATGGTATCCTGGAACTGGATATTGAGAATGTCCATGATGCGGTTTTTCAGAATCGGTGAGAGAATCGGAGTTCCCACCTCAATGCGGGTATCAAGATTCCGGGACATCCAGTCTGCCGAGGAAATAAACAGCCGGGGGTTGCCGTTGTTGTAGAAGTACATTACCCGGGGGTGTTCCAGAAAACGATCCACAATGCTGATGATTCTGATGTTTTCGCTGAGGCCCGGGACTCCCGGCCTGAGAGAACACATGCCCCGGATGATCATGTCAATCTGTACGCCGGCCCGGGAGGCCTTGTACAGTTCGTTAATAAGCTCTTTGTCCACCAGGTTGTTGATTTTGACCAGAATTTTTCCGGAGAATCCGGAACGGGCGTTGTTAATCTCGTTCTCAATCATGTCCGTGATTTTTTTGCGGGCATTGATGGGAGATACCAGAAGCCTGTCGAATTTGGTGTGAATATAGGGGAATTCAATAAAGGTGAAGACCTCCTCCACCTCCTGGGTCAGTTCCGGGTGTTTGGTAAACAGGGCGAAATCAGTGTAGATCTTGGCGGTTTTTTCATTAAAGTTGCCGGTTCCGATGTGGGCGTAACGGGTAGGCTGTCCGTCCTCAATTCTGGTTATCAGACAGAGTTTGGAGTGGATTTTGAGACTGGGCATTCCGAACAGCACCTTGACCCCGGCATCGGTGAGTCTGCTGGCCCACTTGATGTTGTTTTCCTCATCAAACCGGGCCTTTAACTCCACGATTACCGTGACGTGCTTGCCGTTGTTGGCGGCGTCGATAAGCGAGCTTATGACCCGGCTTTTGGAAGCCACCCGGTAGATGTTGATTTTGATGGCGGTAACAGCCGGATCGTAGGAGGCCTGGCGCAGGAGCTCGGTGAAGTACCGGAAGGAATGGTACGGATAATAGAGCAGAATGTCATGGGCGCTGATGGCTTCAAAGGCATTTGCCGCCGCATCGAAATCGGTGGAGTTCAGTTCGGGAAGCGGGGTGTTTTCAATATAGTCCCGCCCGACGTTGGGGAAGCCGGTGAAGTCCTTGAAGTTGTGATAGCGGCCGCCCTCCATGACGGAGTCAAAGTCCTGCATGCAGAGCTTGTTCACGATGTAGCGCACCATCTCCTTTGGCATTTCCTTGTCGTAGGCGAAGCGTACCGGCATGGAAACCAGACGCTGTTTCAGACTCTGGGACATGTTTTCAACAAATGAGCGATCCATCTGGGATGACAGGTCGTATTCCGCATCCCGGTTCATTTTGGCGGAATAGGCGCTGATTTCATCGTAGTCAAAAAGTCCCTTGAAGATCAGATCCAGACCGATGCGGATAACATTGTCCAGAATCATCAGCACCTTTTCCTTTTTGTTTCCGAAGGTGGGGATTTGGATAAACCTGGGGATTTTGTCGGTGGGGATTTCGATAAGAGCGTAGGTAACGCCGTCCTTGTGATTTTTCTCCCGTCCGCCTTTCTGACCTTTGCGGGTCATTTTTACCAGCAGGTAGGCGTATTTGTCCTTGAGAAATGATACCAGATCAATGGAATCATTAAGGATTACGGGGCTGATGTGCTTGAGTACGTTTCTTCTGAAAAAATCGGTTACCCAGCCCCGCTGCTCCTCGGTAATCTGTTTTTCGTCATAGAGAAAGATGTTGTGGGAGGCAAGTTCGGTAAGGAGCATGCTGTAGGTATTGTCAAAGGTATCGTTAAGCTTCTTCACCTTGCTGAGACACTGCTTGAGAACATCCTTTGCCCCGGAATCGTTGTTGTTTTCCTCGTCGATCACCACCCGTCTTTTGAGATCGGCGATTTTAACCTTGAAATATTCGTCAAGATTGCTGGAGTAAATGCCCAGAAAACGGACTCTTTCCACCACGGGAACGCTTTTGTCCTGGGCTTCCTGCAGAACACGTTCGTTAAATGAAAGCCAGCTTAATTCCTTGGGAATCCAGGATGAAGGAGCATTTTTCATAATTACCTCAGCATAAGCGCGCGGCAGCGGGCACAATACCAAAACTCGTGAGCCGGCGGGCGGAATCCGGCCTGTATGCATCAAATCCCCGCAACAACATTCTCCGGCTCAGAAAAGTCCCAGAATTTTTTTGCGTACATAGAACGGCTCGATATTTTTCAGAGCGGCTCTGAGAAACTCGCTGTCCGGTCTCCAGACCATAAAATCCGTATGCAGGGTTCCGGAATGCCTGTCGGCGGTCATGGAAAGTCCCGGAAAGATATCCTGCGGGCTGTCAGTGGTCTGGGTAACCACCAGATAGGTGATCTCGGCCACCCCGGCGGTGTTTTTGCGGTCCGGCCACTGGAGAGCGCAGAGCCAGGCCTTTTTGATGTTTTTAAGATTGGCCATGTCCCGGGACAGCGCTTCGATAAGACTGTCCGGCCGGTTTTTGGGCGTTCCGACAGCAACGGTGGTTCCCTTTGGAATCGAGAACAGCCTGTAGGGGACTCTTTCCGGTGCCGTGGTGTATGACACCTTGCCTTCGGAGGCTTTCAGCAGTCCTGCCAGGAGTTCCTTGTCGATGGTAATTCCGGAACCGAAGGGGTTGACCACGATTCCCTTGAGGATGCTGTCGTTTGCGCAGACTGTCTCCGCCACGCTGGTAAATTTCTGAACGATGTTGCCGGTTTTGTCCAAAGTAAATTTTTTGAATTCTTCGGCATTGGTGAATACGGGGCAGTAATGCTCGTCTTTGGCGTTTTTGATAAGCACATAGTCAAGCTTTGCATTGTCGGAAAATGTTACGCCGCCGTTATCGAATTTATAGCTGCCGTCAAGCTTTACCGGGACAATAACCTTTGCCTTTTTAAGCTCTCCCAGTGCCATGCGGCGGTTAATTTCGGTCTGGGATTCGACAAGGTATCCCAGAGCCTTGTCCAGAGAGGTGTTGTCGATACCGTAGTTTATGGGGATCTGCTGTTTCCGTGCCGTGTCGTCGTTATGGCTGGTATTATTGGCGTTCATTGTATCCTCCCCGGGGTGTTTTCTGTGTTTCGCTCTTTTATTTTTGCGGGAATCATTTTACCAAAGAGCATCGGCGTTCACTATGCGGATATGGGGCGATACTCGCAAGAATAAGATGTTTGAGACAAAACGGCTTAAAAAATCCTTCCGGAGTCTCTTTTTTTCGTTTTTAAACCGGTGCGGAGCTCAATTTTCGGGATAATCTGCCGCTAAGAAGATGAGAGGACGAAGTTTGAAACATTTTTTACAGGAGTTCGGATGCTTACAGGGACGTTGTGAAAATTCATTCCGGGGCCGGTTCAGCGCGGCACGGATCAGAAAGCGAGGAGGTGTGTCATGGATGCTGTCTTTGCAATTCTTCCCAGATACAACGGAGGCCCTGCCATTCTTAATTTCAAAAAAGGCGTAAGAAAGACCGAGAAAAAGCGCCCGGTTCGGGAATACTGCAACAAAGAGGAGGAGAGATCCGGTTACGGGCGGGAGTGTGATGAGGGAGAAGCTTTTTACGGCCGGAACGGCCTCAGGTCCGACACCGGCGGATATTCCCGGGATATCGATTTTGAGGCCTGAAACGCCGGGGGGACGGAAGGGAAAATGCCGCTCTTCCGGGTTATTTCTTCCCGAAAAGACTCGTTCCGAATCCGGGATCCCCTTCATCGTCGGTGTCATTCGCATTTTGTATTCTTCCCCTGTTCATCAGCTTCTGGTAGGAAGCCCTGAGCTGCGGATGATTCTCCCGGAATTCGGTATATTCCGGAGAAGTGAGCTGGAACATGGCATCCTGATATCCCATGGAGGCCGCCGTTTCTACCATGGTGTACCCCTGAAGCTGCATGTCGTCAGCCTGAAAAAGAAATTTTCCCAGTTCAAACATTGCCGGAACATCGCCTCTTTCCCTGAAATTCAGTTTGGATATCCAGTTCTGTGCACTGGTGGGATCCCCGATCCTGTAAAAGGCGTAAATGATTTCCATGATATCCCGGGGGCTTCCGGGAGCGGCATTACGCAATTCCTCAAGAGCCTTTTTGAACAGATCCGGGCGCTTTTCATTAACGGCCTTTGCCCGGCTGGCCATGGTCAGCCAGCAATAGGTGTACATGTCTGAAAATTTTGCCTGCTGGAAATACAGGTAGTGCTCTCCGTCAGGTTTCAGGGTGGATTTATAGAGCTCCGCCAGCTTAAGACCGCTGTCCGGAATTCCCCAGGAGCATTCCCGGGCGTATCCGGAGAACCGGCGGTCAAGATCCGGATAAAGCTCCGGAAAGGTATTGCCGGGAAGTTTAAAACTCTGGAGGTGGTTTTTGGCAAATTTCCGGGGGTTGAAATGCTCTTCCGCCGGTTTTGAGCATCCCAAAAGAGATACGGAAACCAAAGCCGCAAGAAGAAAAACGAGAACATCCTTCATAAACATATTCCGCCGGTGAAGACTCCGGCCCCGACCTTACTGATCCGGAGCCGTTGTTGCATTGTCAAACAGTGAGCTTTTCTCAAAATCCCCGTAGATGTCCTCAAGCGTTTCCCGGGTGTTGAACTTCACCACCAGCTTTTTCTGTTCCGGTTCCGACCAGCCGAATCGGACGTAGTTTATATAGTACCAGGTCGAAGAATCCATGGGGTCAGTCAGCATCGGGGTTCCCAGAATATATTTCACCTGCTCCTGAGTCATGCCGCGGCGGAGCAGATTGACGTCCTTCTGCTCGATGAAGTTTCCCTGATAAAGATCCGGTCTGTAGGCGCAGGAACTCAGAGCCGGAGCGAGAGCCAGCAGTAACAGGACTGAAAATATGATTTTCATGCAAAAACCTTTCTATTCCCAAACTCGGCTAATTTTAGCACAGAAATGGGTTCGGGCGGGAAACCGGACATGGCGGTAAGTTCCCAAAAGCAGGATCAGTTTCAAAGCCGGTGTGTCCGGGCCGGAATTTTGCCCGGTGTTTCATTTGCCGGATGCTGTCGCGGAAAAGATTGGGAGACCCGGAAGCAGGACCTTACGGATCGGACGGTTTTCCGGTTAAATTATTCGGTTGTCTTGAAAATTAAAACTTAATCCCCATGTTACAGTTCGGGTTTATATGGATTTTGGGAGATACGTGAATGAGTAACGAAAGTGAAGTTCAGCAGAACAGCGCAGAGCAGGAACAGGAAGCTCAGGCGCAGCATGAAACTGAAACCGTGACTGCGAAGCCGGCTGAAGAGAATGCCGTCCCGGAGGCGGAGCAGCCTGAAACCGGCGAAGAGCTGTCGCAGGAGAAGCTTCTGAAGGATCTTGAGGAAGCCCAGAAGAAGGTTCGCGAATACGAAGAGGAAAACAAGAATCTCAAGGAGGAAATCCTGAGAGCCCGTGCCGAAGTTCAGAACATGAGAAAGCGCTGCGAGCAGGATGTGCAGAAGGCCAGGGACTATTCGATAACGAGATTCGCGCAGGATCTGGTGCCGCCGCTGGAAGCCATGGAAAAGGCCGTGGAGTATTCCGGAAAGATTACCCCGGACAATCCCGAAATGATTGCCCAGGTTGTGGAAGGCGTCAAGGGAACCATGACAGTTCTTCTCAAGGCCATGGAGAATAACGGGCTTAAGGCTATCAGACCGGCAAACGGAGACGAGTTCGATCCGGAGCTGCATGAGGCCATGACTTTTGTTCCCAATCCGGCGGTTCCGGCAAATCACATTATTGATACCTTCCGAACCGGGTACGCTCTTAACGGCAGAACCATCCGGGCTGCCCAGGTGGTGGTTTCGGCCGGTAACGGCGGTTCTGTGAACACCGAAGCCTGATATGAGACGGAGTCCGGCAGATCCGGTCTCCTTGACGGAATCCCGGCGGCGTCCTGCTGCGGGGATTTCCGTGTTTCTGGAGACAGGGCGAATCCGCACTCTTTTTTGCTCACGGAGTCTTTATGACCAGGAGATCGGTTACTGAGAAAAAGCTGCGGCTGGCGGTTATTTTCTTCATGATGGCGGTGCTGTTTCTTGCAGGAGTCCTGATTACAGGCGAAGGTCCTGTAGAGGTTGCCTTTGTCTTCGCAGCGGCGGGGGCGCTTTTGATTACGGTATTTATGCGCAAGCTCTACTGCTACAGGGGAATTTCCGGCCGGATTGATGATAATTCCGCCGAAGATGCGGATTCGGGGGATGACTGCGGTGATGATGCCGGTGGTGGTGACTTCAGTGACGGTGCCGGAGACTGAGAAAACTGGCCTTTTGGGTTTTTTGAATTTTTTTTGAAATTGCACTTGAAAAGAAGCAATTAGCCACCATGTTAAGGTCAGACGAGACAGGAACGGCAAAACGCTGAAATACCTGTTGAAAAGATTACTAACTGGAGAAATACATACTATGGGTAAGATTATTGGTATTGACTTGGGTACTACCAATTCATGCGTTGCAGTGCTTGATAACGGTCAGACAAGAGTTCTGGAAAATGCTGAAGGAAAGCGTACCACTCCTTCCACAATCGGCTACACCGACAAGGGCGAGATCCTTGTGGGCGACGTTGCCAAGCGTCAGGCGGTAACCAATCCTGAAAACACTCTTTATGCAGTTAAGCGTCTCATCGGTCGCCGTTTTGACGACGGAGAGGTTCAGAGGGACGTTTCCGTAATGCCTTACAAGATTGTGAGAGCTGACAACGGTGATGCCTGGGTTGCTCTCAAGGACGGCAAGAAGATGGCTCCGCCTCAGGTTTCTGCCGAAGTTCTCAAAAAGATGAAAAAGACCGCAGAGGATATTCTCGGCGAGAAGGTTACCGAAGCTGTTATTACCGTTCCGGCGTACTTTAATGACCAGCAGCGTCAGGCTACCAAGGATGCAGGCAGAATTGCCGGCCTTGAGGTAAAGCGTATTATCAACGAACCTACAGCTGCTGCCATGGCTTACGGTGAAGACAAGGTCAAGGGCGAGAAGAAGATTGCTGTATATGATTTCGGCGGCGGTACCTTCGATATCTCCATCATCGATATTGACGAGGACGGCGAAGGCGGCAAGACTTTTGAAGTTCTTTCCACCAACGGCAATACCCACCTGGGCGGCGAAGATATCGACAAGAGAGTAATCGACTTCCTTATTGACGATTTCAAGAAGACCAACGGCGTTGATCTCAGCAAGGATATCCTCGCGCTTTCCCGTCTTAAGGAAGCTGCCGAAAAGGCCAAGATTGAGCTTTCATCCGCCATGCAGACCGATATCAATCTGCCTTACATCACTGCTGATGCCACCGGCCCCAAGCACATGAACGTAACCATGACCCGCGCCAAGCTCGAAGCACTGGTTCAGGATCTGGTAAATTCCTCCCTGGAGCCTGTCAAAATTGCTCTCAATGATGCCAAGCTCAGCAAGAGCGACATTGATGACGTGCTTCTGGTTGGCGGTCAGACCCGTATGCCTCTCATTCAGCAGGTAGTGCGCGAGTTCTTCGGCAAGGATCCCCGCAAGGACGTTAACCCGGACGAGGCTGTTGCCGTGGGCGCCGCCATTCAGG
>CACYPY010000017.1 GCA_902776415.1 uncultured Ruminobacter sp. | reverse complement strand
TTGGAGGTGTGTATCAGGAAACGTATGGCACCTGATTTTTAAAACTGTCTGATTATGAAGAGAACGAAATTATCCAAGTTCAGGTGCGAAATGTAAGTTTAAACAGAGAAGAGATCGTGTTTTACGGTCTCTTTTTTTGTCTGAGGTTGTTTCCGGTGGAAAATTACACCCAGAGGTGCCCGGCACCACCGGTATTCTGACGGGGTGTCCCATATCTGTTCTGAAAACACCCGCTGGCCGCTTCCATGTCAGTGTGTCAGGATGCGGGTGATTTCGGGACTGCCGGGGGTATGGCACGGGCGTGTGTGCGGCTTGATTTCCCGGGGGCTTCCTGAGGAATGGAGTTTTAATCAAGTAATTGCAGAAGTGCTTGCATGTTACCAAAATCCCCTATGTAATATCATGATAAAACACTGACATTCATTGATAATCTTTATTATTCAGGTGTGATGACTGCTTAATTGCATTATTCATGAAAAATTCCATATCATTGTTTCTGAAGACTCAAAACAACTATCTTAAACAGTTCCGGATCCCGGTCGAGACATGGCAGAAAATGTCCTTGCATAAACTGCTGTCAGATATTGTGATAAAAGGATTTTGTTATGGAAATATCTTACAACAATGCTTAAAATATGCAGTAAAGACAAGGCGTTCTTTGCAAAAATACTTAATATAACACTCGATATCATTATAAGAGCATGTACAATATGACATTGTTTGGTTAGGACAGGTGATATTACTATTATGCTGCTTTTAAGGAGCGGTACATGATTTGAGAATCTGATTCCTGACTGAAAACTGACTGTTTCCTGCAGGTGTTTCGGAAACAGGGAATGCGACCGCGGAAGCTGTTTTGCCGGCGGATCTGTCCTGGCACGGAGTCCGGTCCTTTTCAGAGGTCGTCAGACTGTCGGAATTGCCGCTTGACTTCAGAATATTCCAAAGAGAATTCCGGTTCATGGAACATCGGTTCGGAGTACCATGGCAGGTACCGTAAAAGCAGGACACACGGAGCTTGATTAACATTGGAAGAGCTTTATGAACATGAGAAATACCGGGCTTTCCGACCATATGATTGTGTACGGGCTGAGACCAGATTACGATGCGGCGGCCAAAAGGCTTTTGTGCCATAAAATTGTGCTTTCGCGAATTTTGAAGATGTGCATTCCCGAGTTTCGGGACAGCAGACTTTCGGCTGATGAGATTGCCAGAGATTATCTTTCTGACGGTTTCTCGTTTGACACCTGCTTTCCGGTGGATCAGGAGATGCCTGATGCCGATACCAGAATTCAGTGTTCGGACACCGAGGATAAAACCAGAACCGAAGGCGTTGTCGAATTTGATGTCCTTTTTGACGTCAGGATTCCCGGCGTCGGAAAGCCTCCGGAATTTATGACCGTCAATATTGAATTTCAGGGGAAGCAGAATATTGACTATCCTTTGCTGAACAGGGCGGAGTACTATCTGGGACGGTTGATTTCCCGTCAGAACGGGGTGGTGTTTAAAAAAAGCGAGTACCAGAATCTGCGGAAGGTTTACTCACTGTGGATCAACATGGGGCGTAACAGGAAAAACTCCTGTGTTGAGTATCCCAGAATCATGGCGAATGTTAAAGGGACGGTTACCGGCAATGATTTCGTCAGTCTGGGGACCATCATTGTTATTAACCTCGATGAAAATGATGAAATGATACCCGATGCCATCATTAAATTTCTGGGGACACTGTTTACCGGAAGCAAAACTGTTGAAGAACGCCAAAAAAGTGTTACAGAATGAATTCAATATTCCGATGGTTGTGGAAATTAACGAGGAGATGGACAGGATGTGTAATTTAAGTGAATCACTTATTGACAAAGGCCGTGAAGAGGGCCTGGAAGAAGGCCTGGAAAAGGTTTTGGAAGAAGGCATGGAAAAGGGCATGGTAAAAGGTGAGAGAAAGGCAACTTTAAACCATCTCAGTAAACTGATGGAAAAGATGAAGCTGGATGCCGGTCAGGCCTTTGAAGTGCTGGGCATTCCTGAGGCTGATCGCAGCGATTATCTTAAAGAGCTTCAGGCAGAGTAAGACAGGAAAACGAAGCAGTATCTTGCCGCGGACCGGTGATATGAGAAATGGCGGGAAGGGATTGTTTTCCCTGCGGGAGTTCCCTTTCCGCTGTTTGCCTGTTGTTTTGTCGGAAATAAAGATACAGACCAGGAGATGCGGTTATGCCCAATTTGAGTGAGGCCCTTCTCGAGAAAGGCTGGGAAGAAGGCTGGAGAGAAGGCGTGAGAAAGGCAACTTTAAACTGTCTCAGTAAACTGATGGCAAAGATGAAGCTGGATGCCGGTCAGGCTTTTGAAGTGCTGGACATTCCTGAAGATGACCGCAGGGAATATCTTAACGAGCTTCAGAGAGACTGAAATATGATGAGCTTTCGGGCTTAACTTCCCGGTTTTATGGATATGAGACAGAAGAGGGAAAGGATTTCTTTCGGTGAGGGAGAAGTTTCTTTTTTGTCTTTTCCCGACATTTCACTGAACATGAGGATACAGAACATTGTGTCGTATATGGAATTTGATGCCATAACCGGTTCCTCGTTCCTCCCCCGCAGCAACTTCGAGTATTTCAGAGATTGTCCGTGTGAACGGATTGCATCATTCTGTCCTTGGGTGCTGTATTTTTCCCTATTCCCGGTGGTTCATAGGTTAATTTACAAAAACGGTAACTGCGGTAATTAATATTTCTGATTATTGTAACCGGAAGAATTACTGCAAATCCTTACAAAATAATGCTTTGTGACTCATGCAAGAAGTGTTGCATATATTTATAAATGTTACAATCCAATCATACCGAACGGTATTTTTAGATTCATGATATATATAAAGCATGAACCACATATGCAGAGAACCCCACGGATAATTAAACATCTTAAAAGTTACCGTTTCCCAGGAAATTAACACAGATGGGCTGTAAATAGTACCCCGTCCGTTTTCCAGACATTTTTGCATGACGCTATCCGTGGTCCCTGATGTGTTATAATTCTTTGTTTCGGAGCGATCAGAAAATCAGGGGAATCAGGAGCATTTGCGATGAAGCTTTATTTGGTTAGCGGGAGAAGCGGCGCCGGCAAGACCATTGTCCTCAGAGTGCTTGAAGATCTGGGCTTTTACTGCGTGGACAACCTTCCGGTAAATTTTCTGCCGGAGCTTATCAATATGAGCAGGGAAAAGCACAGCATGCTGGCTGTCAGCATAGATATCAGAAACCTTCCCTCAAGTCCCGAGGGCTTTATCAGATTTGTTACCAGCATCAAGAAGGATCCCCAGAATGAAATCACCAGCATCTTTCTGGATGCGGATGATGCCACTCTTGTAAGACGCTATGAGGAAACCAGAAGAATTCATCCTCTGGCCAAGAATAAGCTCAGTCTGGAGGAAGCCATCAGGGAGGAACGCCGGATGCTGAATCCGGTGGCGGACCTTGCCGACATCCGTCTGGATACCTCGCACAGCAATATTCATCAGCTTTCCGAAAACATCACCGCTTTGGTTCTGGGTAAAAAGAGCAAGGATCTCTCCATTATCTTCGAATCCTTCGGTTTTAAATACGGAGTCCCCAAGGATGCCGACTTCGTATTTGATGCCCGTTTTCTGCCTAATCCTCACTGGGAGCCGGATTTGCGCCATCTTACCGGCATTGACGAGCCGGTGGTGAAGTTTTTTCTGAAATATCCGGAAATGCAGCTTTATGTGCAGCAGCTGGATGCCTTTCTTAATCAGTGGCTGCCGCTTCTTGAGAGAAGCAACCGCAGCTATCTTACCGTGGCGGTAGGATGTACCGGAGGACAGCACCGCAGTGTTTACATTGCAGAGGCTCTGACACGCAATTTCAGGGCCCGGGACAAGAATGTCCAGGTGAAGCACAAGAATATGGACAAGAATCTGATAAAGATGCCTACCTACTACAATGCCGACGGCACGCCGGTGTTTTCCAGAGACACGGAACAGAATCCGGAACAGAAATAGCAGGAAAAATCCGGGAGCCGGGATGCTTGGAACCATTGTCAACGTCGGAACGATTGTTGCCGGAACGGCCGCAGGGGCGGCACTCGGGAACCGGTTTTCAGAAAAGTATCGTGAGGTTTTGTTTACTGCAGTGGGCATGACGGCCCTGGCGGTGGGCATGCGGGCGACGCTTGCCGCAGCGGATCAGGGCAGCAGCATGGTAATCATCATGATTGCCATGGCTCTGGGCGGAGTTACCGGAACAGCCGCGGATCTTCACGGCAGGATTGCCGGGGCGTCCGGAAGACTGGCAAAGGACGGCAGGAGGTTTGCGGAAGGCTTCATAACCGCCGTCATCTTTTTCTGTGTGGGTACTCTTTCGATTGTCGGCCCCATGGAGAGTGCCGTGCACGGGGACAATACCATGCTTTACATCAATGCCTGCATGGACGGCATAACCGCTATGGCGCTGGGGGCGGTATACGGTCCGGGGATCATGGCAGCGGCTCCGGTGCTGTTTTTCTGGCAGGGATTGTTTTATCTCGTAGCCCTGACGGCCCGGGAAATCATCCCCGAATATCTGCTGTCCGGAATTACCGGGGCAGGAGGGGTGCTTGTCATGATGTCGGCACTGGCTCTTCTCGGTCTGAAGAAGGTCAATGTTTCCGATTATCTTCCGGCACTTGTTTGGGCTCCGGCGCTGGCCTTCGGGATCACATTGTTTGATCTCTGACCCGGATGGCACGGGCATTGTTTCCGCGGTGTTTCAAAGCTGGGCAGACAGGTTTTTTTTTGATATTTTGAGGCGGTTTTCTATGTCTTTTTTCTGGAAAATTATTAAGCAATTTCCGGTACCGGCTGTCATGGTGCTTGCGCTGGCCTTTCAGATGGCTTTCAGTACCGTCTCTCAGGGAGCCGAAGGAGATGCCGATCCTGCCAATGTCGGAAAAAGCATGGAGGCGATTCGGGCGGAAATCAGCAGCCTTGAGGCCAAAGGCAGCGATCTTACCGAGGCTGACAAGTCGGTAATCGCCGATTACCAGAAGGTGCTGGAATTTGATGAGAAGATTCTGCGTTTCCAGATGTGGCGTACCGGAATGCAGGGGCTCAAGGATCCCACCAAGCTTTTTCTGGAGGATTCCACCGCTTCAATGTCATATCTGCAGCTTCAGGAACTAGAAAAAAAGCTCCCCTCCATGAACAAGGATGAGCTTATTCTGCTCGAAGCCTACCTGACCAATCTGAAGAACCAGTACAGCAATGCCCGGGACGATTATGCCAAGTATATCGAAAGAGGCAATCAGATGCCGCACCGGGCTCAGGAAACGGCATCGGAAATAACCGACCGCACCATTGAAATCAATAACCGTCTTGCTGATAAGTCCTCCGCGGCTCCCCGGATGACCGAAACCATGGCGCTACAGGCCGAGCTCAGCTATCTTGGACACCGGCAGGTCATGAGTCAGTTTATGCTGGCCAATTCCGGCGAGGTAAGCGATTATCTCAAGGGGCGGCTTCAGGCATACGTCCGGCTTGCGGAAAAGTCGGAGAAGCTTTTTCAGATGGCCGAGGACAATCTGATAAGACTCAGAAACCGGGAAGCTCAGGAGCAGGCCCAGGCTCTGGAGGATCAGCAGAAGGCTCTGAAGGGTGAGAATCTTCTTTTTGAATATATTTCCAGAAAGAACCGCGAGGATCTGGACAAGCGGAATCAGAGAATTGAAGAGATTAACAGATTCAAAAAAATTAATGGCGATCTTTCGGCGGTGATTGACCGTATCAGAACCATTGAGTCGGATCTGACCAGTCAGATACAGTATTTCAAAAATTCCGAATATCTGGTGCAGATCCTGTTCAACAAGAAGAATATTGTTCCTGCCATCAATGTTCCCGATAATCTGTCAGATCTGGTTTCGGAAATCAGACTTGAGCAGTACAACGTTAATATGGAGCTGGACAGTCTTAATTCCTTTGATACTTATTTTGACTATCTCCGGAAGCGAAGCGGGTTTTCCGGGGAGCTTTCCGAAGAACAGAAGATTCTTCTGGGCGAACAGATGAAGCTCCGGTCAAATCTCCTGTCCGGACAGCTGAGCCAGCTCTCCCAGGAGCTTACCATGGCCGTCAATATTCAGTCCAACGCCAATGCCTATGACAAGCTCAAGGCCCATCTTAACGGTCAGATCCGGGAAGCGCTGTTCTGGCGCCCGTCGGCCAAGCATATCGGCAGAAAGTGGCTGGAAAAGTTTCCGGAATCCTTCAGCATGCAGTGGAATAATAACAGGTTCAGCTTTGAAGGAATTTCCTCCAGGAATCTCAGGCCGGAAACAGTTATAAAATGCGTTCCACTGGTGTTGCTGGTTTATGTCCTGCTGCGTTCCAGAAAAAATATCAAGGGGAAAATATATGCCATAAACCGGGTTATCGGCTCTCCCAAGAAGGACAGCCACTGGAATACCCCCAAATCGCTGTGCTATATCTTTCTGCTGTGTGCTCCGATACCGCTCACAGCGGTTGTTCTGGGGCTTTTGTCACACGACCTCCTGGTTTTCAATCCCGACGAGACATATCTTACGGATCCTGAGGGCGGTGTCAGAAAGATCATCACCTACCTTGCTCTCTTCACCTTTATGTCCAGGGTATGGATTGAGCTTCGGGCCAAAGGCGGTATTTCCGAGGTGCAGTTCGGAAAGGGCTTCAACACCAAATCCATCTTCCGCCGCAAGGTAATGTTTTGGCTTTTTGCGTTAATCATGATTCTGGTAGTATGGAAGGAAAATGAACCGCAGACCTATGCCCATGATGTTATCGGGCAGCTGTTCATGATTGTGGTGCCCCTGCTTTTGGTTATTCCGTTTGTCATTGATCTCCGGGAACGCTTCAGCGGGAACTTCAGTCTCCTGTCCCGGATTGAAAGCCTGTTTATGACCGGAATCTGCGCTACTATTCCCATTCTGGCATTTTTGGGGTACTACTACACCTCTGTCGTTATTGCCGGAAAGCTGGTCTGGACCTATTACATCCTGCTTATGTATGTGATTATCGATGCCACAATTGTAAGATCTCTGCGTCTTTCCGCCAGTCGTATGGCATATAACAGAAAAAAAGAAGCGCTGCTTCAGGCCCGGGCAGAGAAAAACGGGGAAGGCGATACCGGCAGAAAGGCCGATGATGTGGATGTTGCCACGCTGGATGATGACAAAATGCCGATTTCAGAGGTTAATGAAAAGGCCAAGAGATCAGTTAACTATGTTCTGTTCCTGCTGTTTATGACGATTCTCTATGTGGTCTGGAAGGATATTCTGCAGGTGGTAAATTACCTCCAGTCCATCACTCTCTATACTCTGGATTCCAGTGACGGTTCGATAAAGACCACCGTCACCATGATGGATCTGGTGTTTGTGGGGTACGCTCTTTTGTTTACCACGGTTCTTGTGAAGAACTTTTCGGCTATCCTGGAGCTGGTGCTGTTCAGCTGGAGCAAGCATGCCAGCAGGTGGAGCTATACCATAAATATGGTTTTTAACTACATTTTTATTGCCGTCTGCATAACCTTTGTGTCGCAGAAAATCGGAATTACCTGGGACAAGCTGCAGTGGCTGGTGGCAGCTCTTTCGGTAGGTCTCGGCTTTGGCCTTCAGGAAATATTTGCGAATTTTGTTTCCGGTCTTATCATTCTTTTTGAGCGTCCGGTTCGCATCGGAGACATCATCACCATAAACGGTACCAGCGGCCGGGTAACCAAAATCCGCATCCGGGCCACTACCATCACGGATTTCGAGAAGCGGGACTATGTGGTTCCAAACCGGGCCTTCATTACCAATCCCCTGACCAACTGGTCCATTTCCGATGAGTGTCTTACCAGAATGCAGGTGGAGATCGGCGTGGCCTACGGTTCGGATATTGAAGCCGCCAAGGAAACACTGCTCCGGATTGCCGATGCCAATATTCATGTGCTGAAGACACCGAAGAGCTATGTGCTGTTTCAAAGCTTCGGGGAAAGTACCCTGAATCTTATTCTCCGGTACTATATCAGGAACATATCAGACTATTTCCCGTCCATTGATTCGCTGAATACCGAAATCTACAATGAATTCAACCGGCTGGGAATCGAGTTCGCATTTAACCAGATGGACGTTTATATCAAAAACACGGAGAGCGGCCAGGAAATCAGACTGAGCGATCCTGAAATGCGGGATCTTGTCAGATCCCGCGATGATGCGGGAAGCCGTTCCGCATCCGACAGAAGATCTGCCGCACCGGTTTCCGGCTCCCCGTCAGGAAATACGGTTCTGTAACAAGGCCTGGGCCCGGGCTTCCGGCGACGTCCCGGGAACCCCGCTGGCGGAAGGGGCTCAGCCTTGTATGTTAAAGGCAAGATAAAGTATAATTTCAGTGTAATTTTCAGGATCGGAGGCGTCGCAAACGGTTACCGGAGCGGCCCTGATTTTTTTTAACCGGAAAACAGTAATAGTATGTTAGATTCCAAATATTTCCGTACGGAACTAGATTTTGCCAGGGATCGTCTGGCTACCCGTAATTTTGTTCTTGATGTTAAAAAGCTCACCGAACTCGAAGAGCAGCGCCGGGAGCTTCAGGTAAAAACCCAGGATCTGCAGGCTCAGAGAAACTCCCTTTCCAAATCCATCGGCGTGGCCATTAAGAAGGGGGAGGATGTGGCACCGGTTAAGGAACAGGTTAAAAAAATCGGTGAGGAGCTGGAGCAGGTCAAGGCTCTCCAGGACAAGGTGCTGGCAGATATCAGGGAATACGCCCTGACTGTACCGAATCTTCCTTCGGACACTACTCCGGTAGGTCGTGACGAGACCGAAAATGTGGAGGTCAGACGCTGGGGCGAACCCCGCAAGTTCAATTTCCCGGTGAAGGATCACGTGGCGCTGGGCGAGGAGCTGCACCGGGAGCTTGATTTTGACAATGCCAGAAAGATTTCAGGAGCCCGCTTTTCTGTCATGAAGGGCGACATTGCCAGATTGCACCGGGCCCTGTCCCAGTTCATGCTGGATCTCCATGTGGACAATCAGGGCTATACCGAATGCTATGTGCCGTATCTGGTAAACCTGGACAGCCTTTACGGCACCGGTCAGATGCCGAAGTTTGCCGAGGATCTCTTTCATACCTCTTTGGACGGTAATGCCGACGGTGATAATGTAAACCGGCATTTCTGCCTGATTCCCACCGCCGAAGTGCCGCTTACCAACATGGTTCGCGATGAAATTATTGACGAGAAGGATCTTCCGATAAAGATCACCGCCCACACCCCGTGCTTCCGTTCCGAGGCAGGGTCTGCAGGACGCGATACCCGCGGTCTTATCAGAATGCATCAGTTCGACAAGGTGGAAATGGTGCAGATTGTGCATCCCGACAAGTCCTGGGAGGCTCTGGAGAGCCTTACCCATGATGCCGAGGAAGTGTTGCAGCTTCTGAATCTTCCTTACCGGGTGATGGCTCTTTCCACCGGCGACATGGGTTTCAGCTCTGCCAAGACCTATGACCTGGAGGTCTGGGTTCCGGCTCAGAACACCTATCGCGAAATTTCTTCCTGCTCCAACTGCACAGATTTCCAGGCCAGAAGAATGCAGGCCCGCTTCCGCGATGCCTCCGGGAAAACCCGTCTGGTGCACACCCTTAACGGCTCCGGACTGGCTGTCGGCCGCTGTCTTGTTGCCGTTATGGAAAACTACCAGCAGGAGGACGGTTCCATCGAGGTTCCCGAGGTCCTCAGAAAATATATGAACGGGGTTACCGTAATCAAGCCCTAAACCTGTTTTTACGCATTTATTCAGGTGTTTTTCCGAAACAGGAAAATTCACCCCGCAGAAAAGGCTCCTGAGAATTCCGGGAGCTTTTTTTTATTTGTCTGTGCAGTTCTTCATCTTCGTGTCCCAAGGTCAGCGAAGCCGGTTAAAGCGGCACGGTACCGGCGGCTTTGCGGTACATTTCCTGCGGGAAGTCCGATAAATGCCTGTACGGTCTCCTGGATGTCATCACGGTGTGAATAAAGCACGCAGTCAAAGGTTTTGGGCAGTCAAAGGGAATCCATGAGAGTACGCTGTGGCTGAAGTGCTTTGAAGTTGCTTTGAAGTTGCTTTGAAGCTGAGTTTGAAGCTGAGTTTGAAGTTGCTTTGAAGCTGAGTTTGAAGTTGCTTTGAAGCTGAGTTTGAAGTTATACTGAAGCTGAGTTTGAAGTTGCTTTGAAGCTGAGTTTGAAGTTATACTGAAGTTGAGTTTGAAGTTATCAGAAAAGCATGCTGGAACCCACTTCAATATGAGCAGGAAAATGATATGTATCTTGAAGAAATTATCGGGGAAGTTCAGCTGGAGAATGACAGGTTTGAATGCAAGAGCATTTTGAATCGTGAAGATGCTGTTGGATGGCTTAAAACCATTTCCGGATTTGCAAATGCATCCGGAGGAGATTTTTACATCGGAGTCGAAGACAAGTCTCATAAATTGATCGGATTTGTCAGGAAGGATGCTGATAATGAGAGGAATTATTTTAATAACCAGGTGAATGAACATTTGTTTCCAAGACCCAGGATAAGCATTGCATTTCTGCCATATAAAGTGAGAGGCCAGGAACGTTTTGTGCTCAGGGCAAGTGTTATGGAATCCGAGGTAAAGCCGATTATTCTGAAGTACAAAGGCATTCCGGCAATTTTTATGAGAAGGGATGGTTTTACGGGGGGCGCCACATACGAAGAAATCATTGAGATGAGCATAAAGAGCAGCAATACACAATATGACACTTTGGTATCTGATGTGAAGTATGATTTCAAAAAGTTGCTGAAACTGCGGAATTTTTTCTGTGAGCACTCCGATGGAAAAGAGCTGCGGGAAAAGGCACTTTACTCCATGGGATTTGTGTCCAAGGAAGGCTTTTTGGCAAACGGGGCAGTGCTGTTTGCAGATGATTATCGGGGCGGCAAGACGGAAATTATGTGTTCTGTCTATTCCGGAACAGGCAGGGGCAGCAACAGAATTGTGACGGTTAACAGATATAACGGCCCCATCACCGACACCATTAATTATGCCATGGATTTTGTAAGTCAGAGAATGAACCGTTCCATGATCAAGCGGAATGACAGAAGAACAAATGTTGATGCTTTTCCGAAGCGCGCTCTGTTTGAGGGGGTGATTAACGCTGTAGCACATCGGGACTACTATCAGGATGGAACCCAGATACAGCTCGATCTGTTCCGGGATCGGCTTGAGATTTCTTCGCCGGGTGGGTTTTATCGCGGAGAGAAATTCGGAAAAAACTATGACCTGTCAGGGATTATTTCGAAGCGCCGGAATGAACTCATATCAGGAGTGCTGGTGGCATGCAATGTGATGGAGGCCGCCGGAACCGGTTTTGAAAAAATCGCGGAGGATTATGCGGAGGCAGACGAGCGTCACAGACCATATATATACGCGGCATCAGATCATTTTACGCTGGTACTCCCGGATCTTACGTACGAACAGGGAGTGGCAGATAGTGATTTGTCGGCCATAGCGTTTGTTCCGGTTCCTGACGGCACAGAGCACGATGAGAAGGTACTTTCGTTCTGTTATCATCAGGCTCGCAGAGCTTCTGAAATCGCAAAGTTTTTGGGCCTTTCGGATTCCACATATTTCAGAAAGATGATTTTGGAAAATCTTGTGAAAAACGGCTACCTGATAAAAAGCAAAACAGCGCGGGTGGCTGTTTTCAGGACCAATGCGGAGATGGTGAGCCCGGAGTAAGTGATTGCATGAACGGATTGCGACAGTTACCGTGAGTTGCGGTTTCTGTGATGCCGTCAGTTCCGGGATTACCGGGAAGCTTTCAGGAACACCGGTTATTTTAAGAAGAACCACCCGGTTCCCAGCAAGAAGATTCCCATAAAAAACAGCCCGGCAATAATGCTCAGCAGAAGTCCCGCCTTGTCTTCCCGGGGCGGTGGCAGCCTCTTCAGGAGATGCGCGGTGTCCCCCGAACGGCAGGTGATGTAGTAATAGTTGATGTCGCGGGTCTGTTCGTTGTCGGTACGCCCCGTTTCCCGGGCGGCCAGGATCAGAATGGCGGTAATTCGGAGAGCGGCCTTCCGGTGCCCGGAGGACCAGAAGCTCAGAAGCGGGAACCGGCCCGGGCGGTGCTTTCTGACATCGATAATGTAGTTCGAGCCGGTTTCCCGGGCCTTTTCCAGAAGAGCTTCCCGGATTTCTCCGTCGGAAAGCTCCCGATCCGCGAAAAATTCCAGGGCTCCCCGCCCGGTGACCCGGGGGCGGATTTCGGGATCCAGAAGGAAGTCCGGCTCTTTCATGTCCGGAAGACAGGTTATTTCCTCGGAGATGTTGTAAAGTATGTAGGGACCGGTCTCCCGGTTTTCGGAAGAAGTGTTTTCAGGAGTTTCCGATTTGGCTGTTGTTTCTTCTGTATCCCTGGTATTCGAAAAGTGCGATTCATTCATGCTGCGGCGTTTCCTGTGTTTTTCCTGCGGGACGGGATCCATTTCTGAGAACCATGGCCCGCATCAGCCGCTCCGTGTCATCCTGCCAGGATCCGCTGTAATCTGAAAGGCCGTTCAGGTTTCCCGGTTCCCGGAGCATTCCGAGAAGTCTGATAAGATCCCCGGGGATTCCGGAGGCAAAGCCTTCGTCCAGCACTCTTTTCAGAAAATACCGCAGAACTCCGGAGGCGTTTTCCAGAGGTTCTGCGATTTCCCGCCGGGTTTTTCGGATCAGTCCGGTCAGTGCCAGCTCCCGGTTTCGGAGTCTTTCGAGCTCACGGTTTTTTTCGGCAAGGATGTCCGGGAGGTATTCCGGGGTTTCGGCCGGAGATGGCTTTTCCGGAGCTCCGGGAAAGGGAGAGCCTCCGGAGTTTCCGGGGGTCCCGGTATCAGTATTCCCTGGATTATCTGAGGTGCTTTCCGGAACGGGAGTCTCCCGGGCGTTCCCGGTTTCCCGGATTTCCTTCAGGAGTCTGGAAACGGTGCTGAAGGAGCCGTGCCCCAGTTTTTTTCGGATGGCGATTACGGTTACCGGTTCTCCGGCATTTCGGAGATCGTCAGCCGCCATTCTGACATCAGTAATGGTAAGCCTGGGCATAGCTCTGGTTCCTTTCAGTGAGATCCTGCAGCATTCTGATAATGGCATTCAGACTTTCGATACCGATTCTTCATATGGCTTACCGTGCCTTCAGTGAGTCCGGACACTTCCCTGGAAAATACCCGTTCCGGTCTGATTCCGCTTAAAAATGCCGGAAGATCGCTTCCTTCCGGAAGGTGCTTCAGGATAATCTGGCAGAGTTCATACAGAAAGACATATTCGCCGATTCGGGCAGGATTCTCCAGATCCGCCAGAGTTTTTTCCAGCTCCTCGATATGTCCCTGCACCCTGGAAATGGTGACGTTTGTTTCGTAAAGCACTCTGGCGGTTTCGGCATCACCGGAGGCTCCGGCCCGGTTTTCCAGATAGCGGCTTTTGGAGATCCGGGGAGTGGCGAGCCGGTTGTCCGCCAGTACCTTCCTGATGGTGCTGTAGGAACCGTGTCCGATCATCTCCCGGATACGGTTAAGACTCAGGGGAACTCCCGAGGCCAGAAGAGTCCTTGCCGCCTTAAGGATTTCGTCGCGGGTTACCTCTGACATTTTCTGAACATGCTCCCGGAATCAGAGTCTTACGGTATCTGCGGATCCCGGAAGTGCGCTGGGTTCCTCATCCCGGGGTTCCGGAGCCGTATCCCGGAAGAAGGGATTTCCGGATTTCCGGGGGCCGGAAACCGGAGCTTTCGGATACGGAACCTGCGGAGCAGTTTCTGCCGCTGCGGAAATCTTTGCGGCGACGGGGACTTCCGGTTCAGGCTTTGTTCCGGATCCGGAAACGGCATCCGGTGCGGGAGCCGGAGTTGCGGCTGCGGCCGGAGCGCTCCCGGTTCCTGAGCTTTCCGAACTGACCTGTTTCGGAGCAGGCGCTCCGCCACGCTTTTCCGCTGTTTCGGGTACAGCCGGTTTTGCGGGGAGTTCCCGGCATTCCGGAGTTTCCGTATCTGTGGCATTCTCCGAATAGACATCTCTGAAGAACGGTTCCCCGGCCAGTCTTTCCTGAGCTTCGAGGGCGGCCAGCTCTTCCTCCAGTACCTCCAGAGGTTCCAGAATTTCCGGAATCCGGTTCTGGACAATTTTGTAGACAATGGATTTTCTGAAGGTTTTTCCGGCTCTGAGAACCGGGCATCTGGCCTGAAACTCCGGGTGATTTATCGCGTCCGGAAAATATTCCGGCTCCAGGGCAATGCCCTCATGATTGCGGTAGACTTTGTCTTCATTTCTGCCGGGAACTCCCTCCAGGGCGTTTCCGCTGTAAACCTGAAGTGCCGGATAGTCCGAATATACCTCCAGGGTGAGCATGGTTTCGGGACAGTAAAGTTCGCAGAGGCGGGTAACCGGGGTGCTGTCCGTATCCGGAGTGTCCCATATCCCCGCATCCCCGGGAAGCCGGGGATCCCGGAATGCCAGAACATGATCGATGCCGCCGAAGGGGTAGCATTCCGTGGCGGCCTCAATATTGTAGGACAGCGGGAGGATTCCGGAAAAGTCCAGGGGGGATTCCTCCTGAGTGCTTACGGTGCCATCGGGAATGCCGGTATTGTCGGTATTGAGAATGACGGCATTTTCCGCTTTCAGGAACTGTCCCTCCAGGCTGTTTCTGAGGCTGAGATTCCAGTAAATATGGCTGGTGATGTTTATCGGGGTGTCCCGGGATGAAACAGCCTCGTAGTCGATTCTGAGGGCGTTGTCGTCGTCCAGGGTATAGGTTACCTGCAGCGTCAGATTGCCCGGAAATCCATTGTCCATATCCGGAGAGATCAGCTTCAGGGTTACGGAGGATGGGGATACATTGGTGAATTCGAATCGCTTTTCGGCAAAACCGGTAATGCCGCCGTGCAGGGTATGCTCGTATCCGGAGTCCCGGACCAGACTGTAGGATGTGCCGTTTAGCTCGAATCTTCCGTGAGCAATGCGGTTTGCCACCCGGCCCACGGTGGCTCCCAGCTGAATCCGCTGCTCCTGATACCGGGACGGCCTGGTTCCCAGTACCGGATGGTATACCAGCTTTTTATCGGAATCCCATACCGAAAAGTCCAGAACCGTAGCCCCCCAGTCCATGACGGAAACGGTGTTGCCCCGGGAGTTTGTAATGGTGTGAACAATGGCCCCTACCGAATAGGGAAGGGCGCGGAGCCAGGTGGTGTCTGCCTGTTCGGCATCGGTGAGTGATTCTGCCGGATTTCTTGCGGCCGGTGGTGTTTCGGAGTAATCCCCGGCTTCCGGCTTTCCGGAATAGGTTACAAAGAGGAGCGGATCAATGGTCCTTCGTTCTTTGATCCTCTGCCGCAGGGCTGCTGCCGGACTGATACTGTTCAGGGTATCTTTCTCCGGAAGCTTCGGATTATCAGGAATATTTTCCGGAGCGGAATCATCAGGGTCAGCGGACTTCGGGGAGCTTTCCGGGAGAAATGCAGCGGAAATGGAGGAGGCAGGGATATCCGCGCTTACGGTTTTGCTTTCTCCGGCGGTTTCAGCTGCAGGGGTATCGGAAGAACCGGCGGCTCCCGGATCTTCGGACGCGCACCCGTCCCCGGAACCCGGTTCCGGGGCTGCGGACTCACTGTCTTCCGGTACGTTATCGGGGACTTCTGCCAGTTCCGGAGCGCAGTCCCGAAGACTCCGGGGTACCCCGGAGTCTTCGGAAATATCGGAAGCGGCGGAGAATGCGGCAGGAGTGACTGTTTCCGGGGCTTTCGGAGCAGCCTCGGGGGCGATGTCTTCCGGGAGGGCGTCTTTTCCGGAAGCGGGAATCAGCGGTTCCGGACTTATGGCGGTGTCTGCCCGGGGCGGCTCTGCGGCAGGGGCGTCAGCGGGGTTTTCTCTGTTATCCGGGATTGATGCATTCATGACCTTGATTCCTGTAACTTTAAAAGACCTGGATATTCGGAATAAATGCGGATGGCTGCCTGATGAGGGGAACAGCGGGGCATTTACAGTTTCAGGAATATTATAGATTTTTTCATGGTATTTTGCGTGACAGTTTTTAGTGCATTCCGGACTGGAAATGATTTCCGCATGATTTTGGCATTCTTCCGGGAATGCGGGGCGCTCAGTCTGTCTCAGTCAGCCGTAAGGCGGTACCCAATTCTGAGAAAAATCAAAGATTGTCACAAATATGTCGGGGAAAATCATGGCAAGGAGTAAAATAATACATGAATAACGTACAAGGGATTTATATTGATGGAAATGATTACCGAAGATCAGGAATGCATTCAGGAATGTGTCATTAAGGAATGCTTTTATTTCACCAGCTTTCTGGAAAAGTTCAACGGACTGGGCATGAGCATCCGGAAAAGCTTTCTGGAACAGATTCCCGATTTTCAGTTTAATATGCTTCTCCCGGCATTTGATACCAGAGTAATTAAAAGAAAAAACCGGGATGTGATTATCTCCCTGAAGATAACTCCGCTTTTTCGGGTGGTGGTGCTGGTTATGGACAATACCGGTTTTTTTCTGGATATTGATGCCGAGTACTACATAGACAAATGGGTGGACCGGGTGCCGGTGTATTCCGTGGCCGCCATGCTCCGGATGAAGCCGGAATCGGAGCCGGAAGTTGTTCTCGGGCCGCATTTTCAGTTTCAGGGCGTGAATTCCCGGGGCTGTCTCTGGCTGAATTCCGCCTGTCTGCAGCTTATGAACCTGTATGCCGCTTTTTCTCTTAATGTTCTCATGCGGAAGCTCCGGAGGGAGTTTTCCCGTTTTCAGAAGAGGCGGAGTTCCGGAAAACATGCAGACATGTCGGTTTTTTTAAGTACCGATGACTTCCAGAAAAACCTGCGGGATCCGGTGACTCCGGTTTCCTGGTTTCTCAGAAGGGAGGTTGATGACTTCAGAAAAGGGCAGTCCGAATGGGCGAACAATTTCAAACGCCGCGAGTTTCAGAGCATATTTGCAGGGACTGCGGAGATCAGCGCGGCGGATATTCAGAAAGTCTTCCGGAAAACTGAAAACCGCGATGTTTACGGCCTGATTGCCGGAGAGCTTGAGAAGGCGGTTAGCGGTGATGTCCCAGGAACAGGAAGATCAGGAAAGTCCGGAGGAGCCTTGCTGTCATGCTTCAGGAGCATCAGGGAAGCACTCGGGAATGACGCTGCCGAAGGCGATATCCGGCCGGCATTGATGGTGTTTTCAGCTCCGGAGGAGGTCTCCCGCATGGAGGATTATTTCACCCGGAATCCGGCACTGTCGCAGCGGTTTGTCATAAGCGATCCCGCCAGCCTGCTACGGATAGCGGGAAGGCGGCTCGGCATTCTGTTTCAGGAGGAACCGGATCAGTTTCAGGACTGTTTCATGCGGGGCTTCCATGCCGGAGCCGACCTTATGGCCGTAAGTCTCCCGGATTCCTGTCGCGACAATCCCCGGATTACGGAAAATTTTAATCCCCGCTTTATAAGGGCTTCCTACATTCAGGAGATCCTGGACGGCGGATTCTTTGAAAATCCCGAGGATTATGCATTTTCGGAACGGGTAACCTCCGGAGAGGATCTGCCCTGGAGTCCCGGTTTGTTTCTGGAAATTGTCCGGGAGTACTGCGTTAAAAAACGGGAGCTTCGGCTGTGGGACTACCGGGAGCTTCTGAATATCGAAACACTGGCTCTCAGGTCGCCGCAGTTTTACAGGGTCCGGATCCCGGGAACTGATGCGGGATCGGTATATGCCGCAAAGCAGCTTTTCCTGGAGTATCTTGAAAAGAATTTTGAAATCGGGGACTCCGGAATCAAGATTAACTCCCACGTCTTTGAAATTTCCCTTAAAAGGAAACCGGCCTACAGCAGAGTGATTTGCATGAGACCTGACAGGATGAGCATTTCCGAGCTGCGGTTTCTGTGCGCTCTTGCGGGGGATGCCACCCGGGTTCATGGAATATCCTGGCAATCAGAAAATCTGGCAGTTTCCTGAAGAACCCTAACTTCCGATTTTGCCGGGGAAATGATCCCTGAAGGATCGGGGGAGTCTGTACAATTCCGTGCGCGGTGTTGCCGTTCACATAATGAAAAACCGGAATCGTTGCGATTCCGGTTTTTAACGTTCCGGCTTTCAGCGCCGGTAATCAGGGCCTTTTCAGGATTGCTTCTCTTCCTCGGTTATCGGCCTGATGCTGGAAATTTCCTCTTCGGTGGAATAACGGTCGTGAACGCCGCTGGGAGCCATGCCGTCGTACTGCGGATCCAGCGATACGGACACCTCCATCATGGAAGTGTCGTTCTGCTGGGATACGTTAACCTGAACCTGGTCATCATTGATCTGCACATACTTCTTGATGGCGGCAAGAATGTCCATTTTAAGCTGTGGCAGGAAATCGGGACCGCTGCGGTTTTCGCGATCATGAACAAGAATTACATGAAGACGATCCTTGAGAATTTTTGCCGACTGCTGGTCATCCTTCTTTTTGTTAGAAAACAAGTCACTTAGCCAAGACATGATATTTTCCCTTTCCTGTTGTTAAATTTACTTGCCGAAAAGTCTTTTCCACAGCCCTTTCTTGGGAGCGGTGATGAAACGGAACGGAATATCGGTGCTGCCAAGAAGACGCTGCACGGTGTCCATATATGCCATTCCGGCCTCGGATTCTTCATCGTAGACAATGGGCTTGCCGGAGTTGGAAGCCTTGAGCACCGAAGGAGACTCGGGAATAACGCCGATAAGCTGAATGCTCAGAAGATCCACCACGTCGTCCTTGCTCAGCATCTCCTCCTTCTCGACTCTTTCCGGAGAGTATCTGGTGAGAAGCAGGTACGGTTTAATAGGATCAAGGTTGTATTCGGCGCGGCGGCTCTTGGAATCCAGAATGCCGATAATGCGATCCGAATCGCGTACGGATGATATTTCGGGATTGGTGGTAACAATTGCCACATCCGCAAAATAGAGCGCCATCAGAGCGCCGGTTTCAATGCCGGCCGGAGAGTCGCAGATAATGTATTCGAAGCCCATGTCATCAAGCTCGTGCAGTACCCGGGCCACGCCCTCCTTGGTAAGGGCTTCCTTGTCTCTGGTCTGCGATGCCGGCAGAATAAAAAGCTTTTCGCAGTTTCTGTCCTTGATAAGAGCCTGATTCAGAGAGGCTTCCTTGCGGATTACATTAACCAAATCATAGACTACTCTTCTTTCGCAGCCCATTATCAGATCCAGATTGCGGAGCCCCACGTCAAAATCGATAACGCAGGTTTTATGGCCCTCCAGGGCAAGTCCGGAGCTGATGGCGGCGCTGGAGGTGGTTTTGCCGACTCCTCCCTTGCCGGAAGTCACCACGAAAATTCTGGCATTGAAGCCCGCTCTGTAGTCAGGCTGCGCCGATTCTGCCGGTTTAACTTCCTGAAGGGCTGAATCGTCAACAATCTGATCCTCGGTATTGGTATTATTATCTGCCATTTAACGCAAAATTCCTCTTAAAAAACGGAAACACGAGCTACAGGCTCTGTTCCTCAAAACTGAATCCTTCTCCGTGCAGACGTACCAGCACGGAACGTCCGAGATACTTCTCGGGGATGTCGTCCATGGTGCAGAATACCCCTGCAATGGAAACCAGCTGCGGCTGAAAGTTTGTGCAGAAGATTACAGATGTCTTGTCTCCGTTTCTTCCGGCCATCAGTCTGCCGCGCATGGCCCCGAAAATAAAGATGCTGCTGTCTGCGGAAACATCCGCGCCATAGCCGACATTGCCTATTACGGTCAGACTGTTGTTTCTGGCGTAAACCTGCTTGCCGCTCCGGATATTGCCGGTTACGGTGCAGCTTCTGGGCGTGTTTGTTTCCGCATCGGTTTTGCCGGTTTCCGGGCCG
Source organism: uncultured Ruminobacter sp. (assembly GCA_902776415.1). Classification (GTDB taxonomy): domain Bacteria; phylum Pseudomonadota; class Gammaproteobacteria; order Enterobacterales; family Succinivibrionaceae; genus Succinimonas. The sequence goes on along the minus strand of CACYPY010000017.1, from coordinate 22,846 downwards.
GCACCAGATCCTGCTGTTTTCTCTTCCGTGTTTTTGGTATTGGTATTCTTTCCGGACTCTTTGTCTTCCTCCGCGTTCCGCCTGCTTTCGGCCAGGATCTCCGCCTGGGTTCTGAACGGGGTTACGATGACATGTCCGCGGTTTCGCAGAGCCTCATCAGTGCTCTTGTTTCCGGTTTCCAGGATTCCGGCGCATCTGAAGCCGCTGTCTGTAACGGTTTTCAGAAGGCTTTCCGCAAGGTCGGGATCGGAGGCGGCCACTTTGCTGCAGTCAAGAACCAGGGGATTGGTCTTAATCCACAGCGCAATATTTTCATATTTGGCGCTGTCCCGCAGAAAAGCAAGGATTTCTTCGGTGTCTGCGGTATCCAGATTCAGCACGGTTCCCTTAAAATTCCCGTTCTTGAATGCAATTGCCATCCGGCCCTCCCAGGAATGGAAAAAACGGGTGAATTATAGCCTATGATCCGGTATCAGATCAAATTGCAGATCCGGTGTTTTTGGGAGCTTCAGGGCATTTTTGCAATTTTCGGGGAAAGTTTTTTTCCCTGCAAATTTTCCCGGGAGGTTGCATTATTGCCGGAAAGGCTTTAAATTGCCGCTGAACGGTTTTGACAGGACCGGAAAACAGGGCGGCCGGCCGTCTTTTTCCGGGATTACAGGGAGTGTTTTTATGGAATGTCTGATCTACAGAGCATATACCGCGGAACTTCATCAGGTGTACCTCTACCTCAGGGATCGGGATACCCTGGATCTGATTCCTCAGGAAATCAGAAAAGGACTTCGGAAGCTGGAATACAGTTTTGCCTTTGATCTGACCGGGGATCGTTCCCTGGAACGGGTATCCGCCCGCGAGGTTCTGGCGGCATTGCAGGAGCGGGGCTGGTTTATCCGTGTTGACAGCAATGAATCCGAAAACCTTCTGGAGAAGCTTCGGAACTCCGGAGAAAAGTAACCCGCCTCCGGAGGTTCCGGGCACAGTCATCCGGATCCCCCTGAAACAGGCACCTTTTTTTTCGGGACTCTGCTTTTCTGATTTATTCCAGAAGGCGCTTCATATAAGAGAGACTCGGATTGTCTTTCTTTTCATTTCCGACGGTGGTTTCCGGGCCGTGTCCGGAAAGCACCTTCACCCCGTCGGGAAGACAGAATATTTTCCGGGTGATGCTGTTTACCAGATCCCGGGCGTTCCCTCTCGGGAAATCGGTGCGGCCCACGGATCCCGCGAAAAGGGTGTCTCCGGACAGCAGGAGTCCGCTTTTTTCGAGATAGTAGCAGACACCTCCCGGAGTATGTCCCGGGGTGTGGATAACCCGAAAGGGCTCATTAAGCTTGAGATCCAGCTCTTCGTTGTCGGAGACCCATCTGTCGGGAGCAAAGTTGTCAACCGGGGGAAGTCCCAGCATCTGCCCCTGATAGCACATGCCTTCCAGCAGGAAAGCATCTCCCTTTTCGGGGCCAATGATGTCAATATTGAGAATCCGGGACAGCTCCGGGGCCCCGCCGGCATGATCCTGATGACCGTGGGTGAGCAGAATGGCCACCGGGTTCAGATGAAGCCGATCCAGCTCCAGGGAGAGCTCCCGGGCCGAATCACCAGGATCCACGATGACGGCATTGCTGTTGTCGGAGCAGAACACAATGCGGCAGTTCTGCTGGAACGGTGACACTCCGTAGGTGAGATATTGAATCATGTGTCCTCCTTGGTGGCAGAAAACGGGAGCGGAAATCCCTGTGGCAAATCCGGGATTTTCGCGCATTTTTAAGAATCAGCTTACCTTAACAACCAGCCCCTTGAGGTACAGACCTTCCGGGAACGGCAGGGCCACCGGATGATCCCCGGCCTGGGTGAGATATTCGATGATCTGTCCCTCGCGGCCGGCATCCAGCAGGGCGTCCGCCACCACCTTCTGAAAAAGGTCCGGTGTCATGTGTCCCGAACAGGAGTAGGTCATCAGAATGCCGCCGGGATTCAGCAGGGAGGCCGCCAGCATGTTGATATCCTTGTAACCGCGGCAGGCCTTTTGCAGCTGACTCTGGCTTTCGGCAAATTTGGGAGGATCCAGGACAATGACGTCGAATTTCTTCTTTTCGTCCCGGGATTTTCTCAGGTATTCAAAGACGTCTGCCCTGACAAAACGGCAACGGCCGGGATCCAGGTGGTTAAGAACCACGTTTTCCTTCGCGATGGCAAGAGCCGGTCCCGAGACATCGACGTTGACCACCGATTTGGCCCGCCCCCTGAGAGCATACAGGGAAAAGCCGCCGGTATAGGAAAAGCAGTTCAGCACATCCCTGCCGCGGCAGTACTTTTCGAGGGCGGCCCGGTTGTCGCGCTGGTCAAGATAAAAGCCGGTTTTGTGTCCGTTTACCACATCCACCAGAATTTTCATTCCGGCGTTTTCGGAAATGGTTATCGGCTGCGGAGGAAGTTCTCCCCTAAGTATTCCCTTTCGTTCGGAAAGACCTTCCTTTTTGCGTACGGCCTCGTCAGATCTCTCATAGATGACGTCGTCCGGGAATATTTTTTCCAGAGCGCTCCTGATATGCTGAAGATGGTACTCGGTGCCGGCAGAAAGGATCTTGACCACCAGGATACCGTTGTAGCGGTCAATGATGAGTCCCGGCAGAAAATCAGATTCGGCATCGATGACTCTGACGGCGCTTACCGCAGTTCTTTCAATGAGTGCCTGCCGGTTTTCCCAGGCCTTCCGGATCCTTCTTTCAAAAAAAGCGGTATCGATTTTTTCATCAGGATCAAAGCTCCAGATCCGGCCGCGGATCTGGGATTCCGGGGAGTAGGAGGCGGTGGCAAGAAAATTGCCGGCGCTGTCCCGGACGGTAATGTCTCCGCCGTTTTCCGGAGGCTCCTTTACCTCCATTACGCCCTTGGAGAAGATCCAGGGGTGTTTTCTTAAAAGTGATTTTTCTCTTCCCGGGTGGAGAATCATAATGCCTGGCATAAGCTGTTTCCTGACTGTGCTGATAACTTGAATGGCAAGGATCTGCTCGGAACAGGGATCCTTCCGCCCTCATAAAAACGGTATTTCCGGCAGAGCCGGCCGGTATTCCGCCGGCGGCAATTCCGAGCCTGACGGCAAAGCGTTTCTTCTGTAAATCATATCAAAAACCGGAGAATCATAGAAACGATTGCTGAGAAAATCGGCGAAACGGCGGTGATTGCGAAATAATGTGATGCAGATCACATTGAATTGAAGCAGCGAACAATAAAACTGTACAAAAAAAAACAAATGTAAAATCCCGCATAATTTTAAGGTAGTCAATTTCCGGCGGCATCAGAGGGCTGAAACGGGGGACTGCGGAAGCGAAAGATGTTTCTCTCAGCTTGGATTCTGTGTCTGCGAGGTCTTGCCTTCCGGGATTGGACCGGATGTTGATTTTTTTTGTGTCGGTTTTGCCAAGCGATAAAGACAGCCTTGGTTCTGTCGTGAGGAGAGTATTGATAAATATGGATTATGTAAACAGCGGCATTTGTTCGTTTTGGTCAGGGAAGCGCATAAGCTCTGTTCTTCGTTATGCCGCCGGGATTACGGCTATGGCTTCAGCGTTACTGATTCAGGGTTGCATAGCGGCTCAGAGCTATAGCATGAATGATCCTGTTGATACCAAACCTTCTGATGTCAAAGAAATTCGTTTTTCAGTTCCCAATGATTACGACTTTATATCGGCAACCGGTCATCTGTGGGAACTGGAATATAACGATAATGCTTATTACAACAATCTTATCCCAAAGATGTTGAAATCGATAGGTGTTTGCACCGGATACGCTCAGCGTAGCATAAAACTTGATTATGACGGAAGAGAAATCCCGTTTTATATCAGGATTGCGACAAAAGCCTATTTCAGGAATGAGCGCTGGTGGTGCGAAGCTGTAGAGGAAAGAGATCCTGATAAATCAATGATGGAAGTCTACCGGGCTGTGCTTAAAACGGAGCAGAAGGGGAATTACCGTGATTACATAATACAGCCGTCATCTGCAGACCGACTTTTTGACTACGAAACTGACTTATGGGATGACGAGTGGGTAGGTAATGCACTGGAATACCAAAAAAGGAATCCTACCAATCTTATAAGTCTTCTGAAAGAACATAACAATTCCCTGATAGTATCAGTTATCCCGCACAACAACGAATTTGATGCTCCGTACAATGTTGCATCAACCGTCAGCAGTTTTCGCAGAAACCCTTCAGTGCATGGCCTTAAAGTCAGTGAGGGCAATGATTTATGCTATACAGGAAAATTTGCTTCGTTTATGGGGTACGAAGGAAAGAAAATTTCAGGTCAGACTCCTAATGCTCCTCAAATTGCATTCAGTTTTGAAGTATGTCCGAATGGAAGTTCCCGTTCGATTATAAGGCTGACAAGCAACGTAGGCGTCACTTTCTCTCCGGATATCGGACATGTGGATCTCCGTTTGATGACCAGGAGCATCAAGTCGCTTGTTGTTCAGGCTTCAAGGTGATTCTTTTTATTGAAATGTTTGCAGGCGGATAATTCTGAAATATATGTATGAAATATAAGTAATGAAGTTCCGGATTTTGGGTTGTTGTTTATTTTGACAAAAATGGTTTTTCCTGAATTCAATATAAGGATTCTTCAAAATAGTCATTGGTTTCTTTGATTAAGAGTGTAATATGAAAAAAATATTTATAAGTGTTGTTATGATGCTTCTTTTTACAACAGGATGCGTGACTCAGGAAAAGACTTTTAATGCCGATTATCCTGTTAACGGGAGAGGTTTGATTGTTAAATTTTCTTCGGATGATGAAGAAAAAATTGAAATTACAACAAAATTCCCCAGCTCTGATCTTCAATTAGCGGCAGAGGTGACCACCTATACAGACATGTTTGATCAGAAGCTGCGGGGATGCACCTGTATCGGAAGGCAGTCATGCGTTACTTCCTGGGGGCTTGTTTGCCAGAAAAGAACTGTAAAAAAATACAGTAACGTGGGATGCTATTCTCAGCCGGCATTTAATAATTCATTTAACAATACAGAACAAAACTTTTATGCCAGACGCCTTCATACCTGGTTTTACAGTGACGATGTTCTGGATCCCCATCCTATATGTGTCAGCGGTAATGGCAGAATGAACGTTGTTGAATATATCAAGGCTGATTTTAATAAAAATAAGAGTGGAAAAGTATTAACTTATGAAATAAGACCTACAAAAAGAAATGTTGATTCGAAATGGAGTAATTTCCTGTTTTTGGAAAAGGATATAACTCCTACGAATGAAAAAGAATTGGCATCTGCAAATAGAATTTACCGTTATGCTTTAGATAATCCTATAAATGTTGATGCCCTTTTTGCAGGAGCGGTATCTGTTGAATATGATCCTATGATCAGGAGCTTTAACGCAAAGTATGAACCTGCTTCCATGATGACAATGGTAAAGAGTAATGGTAAGAATAAATATAAAATGGATTTTAATGATGAAGGTAATGGATGTTATGGCATAACATTTAGAAATGATGGTCTTAATTCTAATTATGCTTATTCCGTTGATGTTTCTTTGTGCAGAATAAATAATACGCAGTCCAAGGTAACCATAGGCAAAGCAAATATTACCATCAAGAATGCAGGAGAGGTTGATTTAACAAAATTCGGAAGTGTAATTAATCAGATCGCAGGATTTTTTAAATAATTTCTGAAAAATCCATCTGCAAAAAAACTCCATCTTATTTGTCAGGCAAGTGCGGTGCAGTGAAGAAGGATCGTTTCATCGAACATGAAAACCGAACTCAGGCAGAAATTCGTTTTTCATGAAGTGATCTTCTGAATTCATTGTGCCGTACTTTTTTTGCTCCCTTTTGTTTGGCTCTGTTACCTGACAGCAAACTTCCCCGTTTTTCCGCATACTGTTCACAGTGTTGCCTGGCAGGGCGTAATTTTTCGGAACGGTTCGTCACAATATTACGTAAACTCAGCTACGGATATTTCTCCACAGAACGCCTTCAGGATTGCAGTCTGAAAAGTAAAACACAGTCCCTTCATGAATGTTCCTGAATTCAGTATTTCTGAAAAAAGTGCGGAAATCCGCAAAAATTTCAGAATGGGACATCTGTGCGATATGAACGAAACAATACCTGAATCAGCTGATTAACAGAAAGGATAACGGCAGGGGGCGTTATGGTTTATTCGGAAGGGCTTGTCACAATATTTCGTAAAAGTCAGCTACGGAAATTCCGCTCCATAGCGCTTTCGTGATTTGTAATCTGAAAGGCATAGGACATAGGCTGTCATGAAAGTTTTTCAGAATTCGGCATTTCTGAAAAAAGTGCGGATACCCGCAAAAATTTCAGAAAAGTTCTGTGGTGTGGTTTTTATTGCTCTATACTGAATTCTGAAAAAAGTGCGGATACCCGCAAAAATTTCAGAAGGAGTTTCTGCTGTGCGATATGAACGAAAACAGTACCTGGATCAGCTGATTCAAAGGAAGGACAACGGCCGGATAAAGGTTATAACCGGTTTGCGCCGCTGCGGAAAATCATATCTGCTGTTCAATCTCTTTTGTGATTTTCTTCGGAGCTGCAATGTCGGTGAGGATCAGATCATCGGACTGGCACTCGACGAATTCGACAACGCAAAATACCGCAATCCTTTTGAGCTGAACAGCTTTGTCAGGGAACGCATCCGCGACCGGAGCAAGCGGTATTACGTTCTTATCGATGAGATACAGTTTGTCAGTGAAATTCCGAATCCGTATGTGGACAATCCTGAGGAGAAGCTTACCTTCATTGATGTGCTCCTGGGGCTCATGAAGATTCCGAATGCCGATATCTATGTGACCGGGAGTAATTCCAGGATGCTTTCATCGGATGTGCTGACACAGTTTCGCGATCGGGGGGACGAGATCCGGGTAAATCCGCTTTCGTTTGCGGAGGTTTACGAGCATTATGAAGGAGACAAAAGGGGAGTCTGGCGTGATTATTACACGTATGGCGGCATGCCTGTGGTGTGGTCCCTGGAAACACATGAGGACAGAAGCAGGTATTTGCGTGATCTTTTTGCCAGGACATATATCAGGGATGTTGTTGAAAGACATCAGGTCAAAAAGGAAAATGAAATACTGGACATTCTTCTGAATGTTCTTGCTTCCGGAATCGGCTCTCTCACGAATCCCAGCAGGCTTTCGAACACCTTTAAAAGCGAGAGGCATATCTCTGTTACCCCCGAAACCATTGATGTTTACATCGGATATTTTATGGATGCGTATCTCCTCCGGAAAGCCTGTCGTTATGATGTCAAGGGACGGAAGTACATCAAAACCCCGGCCAAGTACTATTATGCCGATTCCGGTCTGCGCAATGCCAGATTAGGATTTCGGCAAGTTGAAGAAACGCATCTTATGGAAAACATCCTGTACAACGATCTCGTCCGGAGAGGTTTTGATGTGGATGTGGGGGTTGTTGAACATAATACCGTTGCTGAAAACGGCAAGAAGATTCGAAAGCAGCTGGAAGTCGATTTTGTGGTGAACCGGGGGGACGAACGCTGCTATATTCAGTCGGCACTGTCGGTGGCTGATCCGGAAAAACTGAAACAGGAGATTGCCTCGCTGATACGGATACCGGATTCCTTCAGAAAAATCGTTGTGGTCAGGGATTACCTGAATCTCAGGCAGGATGAGCATGGCATCCAGTTTATCGGCATCGAACAGTTTCTGCTGGATGAAAATTTCCTTGCAAGGCCGGGCCGTCAGCCGCAGTTCTGATTCCCGGTTTTTTCTTCCGGAATTCGGCTGAGTTTTCAGGAAAATGCGCCTCCCGGGAGAATCTGTTCCCTGATAGTAACTGTACTGCAGCACCGCCGCAAAAGTGGCAATTCATTTGTCAGCACACTCTCCTTCCTTCCTTCCTTCCTTCCTTTCTTTCTTTCTTCCTTCCATCGTTCGGGCAAATCTTCCCGCACTCTGTAATATTTTGAAACACATTTAAGGTCGGTTAGGCCTTATAATAGCCGCCGTGTTATGCGTAAACGTGGATTCTGGGGACTTTTATGAAAAAGCTCATTTTGCTCATCCTTATAGTGGCTCTGGCCGGGGGATGGTACTATTTCAGCAAGGGCGAAGAGAAAAAGCTGCGGTTTATGACTTTAAGACCGGCGAAGGGCGATGTTGTTGAAACGGTTATGGCCACAGGCACTCTGGTGGGACTTAACGAGGTAAGTGTCGGCGCCCAGGTTAACGGTCAGCTCGAAAAGCTTTATGTGAAGCTGGGGGATCGGGTAAAGAAGGGCGACAGGATTGCCGACATTGAGCAGCGCACGCAGCTTAATGCCGTAAAGATGGCAGAAGCCGAGCTGAAAATCGCCGAATCATCTCTTAAGGAAAAGCAGGCTCTTCTGAAAAAGCAGGAGTCCGAGTATAACCGTCAGAAAAAAATGAAGGCCGGAAATGCCACCTCCGATGCCGATCTGGAGTCAGCCGAGGCCGATCTGCTTTCCACCCGGGCGGCAATTGAATCCTCAAAGGCCCAGATTGAAAAATGCCTGGTGAGTGTGGATACCGCCAAGACCAATCTTGGATATACCAAGATTGTGGCTCCCATGGACGGCGTGGTTATCGGGGTCGTTACCGAGGAAGGACAGACCGTGGTTTCCGCCCAGTCTGCTCCCACCATAGTCAAGCTGGCGGATCTGGACACCATGACAGTGGAGGCCGAGGTCTCCGAAGCCGATGTGGTAAGGGTAAAGCCCGGCATGCGTTCCTACTTCACCATTCTGGGACTTCCGGATCAGAAGTTTGATGCCAGCCTGAGACAGGTGGAACCGGCCCCCAAGTCCGAGAGTCAGAGTACATCGTCTTCTGCCAGCAGCTCCAGCACTCAGGCCATCTACTACAACGCTCTTCTTGATGTGAAAAATCCTGACGGGGTTTTAAGAAAATCCATGACCGCCGAAGTAACCATTGTTCTCGGGGAAAGCAAAGGGGTAATCACTCTCCCGATAGTGGCGCTCAGAAGGAAGGTGGGCGAGAATGTGTATGAGGTTCATGTTCTCAGAAACAACCATCCCGAACCGGTTCAGGTAACAGTGGGCCGCAAGGACAACATCAATTACGAGATTGTTTCCGGTCTTACCGAGAATGACGAGGTGATTATCGGAACCGACGAAAGTTCTGCCGAAGCCGCAGCCATGGCCGATCATGACAAGAAGCGCCGTCGCGGACCTCCGCGCATGTAGTCTGAAATCAGGGCCCGGTTTTATCCCGGATTATCTGCATACTGAGGAAAAGGCATGACTGATATAAATGGTTCCGCTGCCGCTAATGCCGGCGGCGACGGCAAAGATACCGACGTGTCCCGCAGGGAGGACGTCAGGGCTCCCTGCGGGGGGGCCGATTCGCAAAGCACGGAGTCCGAGAAGCCGCTTCTGGAGGTGAAGGATATCCGGAGAAGCTTCGGACTTGGCGGCTCCGAGTCGGTGGAGATTCTGCACGGCATAAATCTTAAAATCTATCAGGGCGAGATGGTGGCCATAATCGGACAGTCCGGTTCCGGCAAATCGACCCTGATGAATATTCTGGGCTGTCTGGACAAGCCGACTTCCGGAGAGTACCGGATATCGGGAGTGGAGACCAGCAGGCTTGAAGCCGACGAGCTGGCCCGGCTCAGAAGGGAATATTTCGGATTCATCTTTCAGAGATATCATCTTCTGGGGCATCTCAAAGCTTCGGAAAACGTTGAAATCCCGGCGATTTACGCGGGAATAAAAAGCGCTCGCCGCATTTCCCGGGCCGGGGAGCTTCTGAACCGGCTGGGACTCGGAGATCGGGCCACCCACCGTCCGGGAGAGCTTTCCGGCGGTCAGCAGCAGCGCGTCAGTATCGCGAGAGCCCTGATGAACGGCGGTCAGGTGATTCTGGCCGACGAACCCACCGGCGCTCTTGATTCCCGGAGCGGCGCTGAAGTAATGGAGATTCTGGAGGAGCTGCACCGGCAGGGACATACCGTTATTCTGGTAACCCACGACTCCAAGATAGCGGCTCATGCCGGAAGAATCATCGAGATCAAGGACGGCAATATCATTGCGGATCGCATTAATGCCGGCAAGGCCGCTTCCAGAAATCCGCTGACCGATGCCGACACCGTAAAGCTGAATCCGCATTTTCTGGCACAGTTCCGTTCCTATGTGGACAGATTCCATGAGGCCTTCAGAATGGCCGCCATTGCCATGATTTCACATAAAATGCGTACCCTGCTTACCATGCTGGGCATTATTATCGGCATCATGGCGGTGGTCAGCGTGGTGGCTCTCGGACAGGGGGCCAGTCAGAAGGTTATCAACGATATCAGCTCCATCGGAACCAACACCATTTCGATTTATCCGGGGAAGGATTTCGGAGACCTGCGTTCCGGAAAGGTGCAGACTCTGACGGTTCAGGATATGAATGCTCTGGACCGGCAGATGTTTACCGATGCGGTTACCCCGGATCGCAGCAGTTCGCTTCTCAGTCAGTACAAGGGTGTTTCCATCAATGCCACGGTGCACGGTGTCAGCGAGCAGTTTTTCCGGGTAAAGGGATACAACGTTTCCTCGGGGAGACTGTTCGGGCGAGGAGACGTGAAGGATCTTTCCCAGGTTGCCGTGATAGATGCCAAGGCTGCGGAGCGCTTTTTTGCGGATGAGGATCCGGTGGGCAAGGTGATTCTGTTCGGAAAGCTGCCCTGCCAGATTATCGGGGTACTGGCTCCGGTGGATTCCCCTTTCGGAAACGAGAATGCCGTTCATGCCTACATTCCGTACACCACCATGATGTCCAAGGTTGTTAACGAACGCTATCTGGGCTCCATTACCATCAGAGTCCGGGACGGCATGTCAAATGCTGTGGCCCAGTCCTCGATTGAGCATCTTCTGGAGATGCGGCACGGCACCAGGGACTTTTTCACCAACAGTTCCGACACCATCATGAAGACCATTACCAAAACCACGGACACCTTCACTTATCTTATCAGTGCCATTGCGGTCATTTCGCTGATAGTCGGCGGCATCGGCGTTATGAACATCATGCTGGTATCCGTTACCGAGCGTACCAAGGAAATCGGCATCCGGATGGCGGTGGGAGCCAGACAGAGCGATATTCTGCAGCAGTTCCTGATTGAGGCGGTGCTGGTCTGTCTTCTGGGAGGCACCCTGGGGGTGATTTGTTCCTACGGAGTGGGCTATGTGTTCAGCCTCTTTGTAAAGGAAATCAGCATGCAGTTCTCAACAACCTCGATAATTGCGGCGGTGGTATGTTCTTCGCTTATCGGCGTGGTTTTCGGGTACATTCCGGCAAGAAACGCCGCCCGGCTTAATCCGATTGATGCACTGGCCCGGGAATAGGAGATTTTTATGATGAAATTATTCGCAGGGACTCTTCTGGCGGCCGGAATAGCCGTTGCCGTAACCGGATGCACGGCACTGCAATCAGAATATGAGAGACCGGAACTGGCGGAGTATGCTTTTGTCCGGGGCGGTACTGAAAAGGCCGAGATTAACCCCGATTTCTGGCAGGCCTTCGGAGATCCGTATCTTACCGCTCTCACGGAAGAAGTTCTGAAGGCCCGCAATGACTATCGTCAGGCAGCACTTACCGCACAGAAGGCTCTCAAGGAAGCCGAGATTACGGATACGAATATGATTCCTAATCTTGAAGGTTCCCTGGGGTCCGGTGCCTCTAGGGCCCTTAAGCACGGTTCGCACTCCTCGCTGTACGGCAAGTCCGGTCTTAATATCAGCTATGAGGTGGATCTTTTCGGGAGACTTTCTGCTGAAAGAAAGGCCCAGGCTCTTTCCGCCGAAGCCGCTGTTCAGGATGCCCGGGCATCCCGGATGACTGTAGCCGGCACTGTGGCAAAGCTTTACTGGTCTCTCCTGTACTATCAGGATGCGATAAAGCTTCTTAAGGAAAACCTCGATTCTTCCATGGCTCGGCAGAAACTGATGCAGCTCCGCTATGACAGCGGCAAACTCAGCGAGCTGGATCTCAGCGAATCCCGGGTGGAGGTGGTTTCGGTGATGAGCCAGATCGATGAGAACGAGACCAAGCTCAGAAACACCATTGCCGCCATCAATATTCTCAGAAACAGGGTTCCCGATACGCCGGTGGAAAACCGGGGCACTCTCAGGGATGTCTCTGTTCCGGATATTAAGCCGGGACTCTCCGGTGATGTTCTCAGGTTCCGTCCGGATATGGCGGCTCAGGAGGCCCGGCTGAGATCTGCTCTGGCTTCCCGTGACAAGGCACAGCTTGATCTTTATCCCCGTCTCACTCTTACTGCCGGGGTTTCGGCAGGGGGCAGCACCAATATTGTGGATTTTTTCAGGAATCCGGTGGGATCCCTGGCGGGAATGCTGGCGTTTCCGTTCCTGAACTACTATCAGAACAGTCTCAGGGTGGATCTGGCCGAGCTTAATCGTGATTCAGCCGAGGTGAGCTTTGTATACAAATATTACAATGCTCTTGCTGAGGTACAGCAGGGACTTAACAATATCAGCTGGTATCGGCAGAAGTATGAATATAACAAAATGCAGCTGGACCTCAGAAGAAACAACGAAGAGATGTACCAGACCCGCTATGCCAACGGCAAGGTATCCTTCAAGGATCTCCTGGAAGCCCGTACGGCCCGGAGAAATACCGAACTCTCTCTTCTGGCGGATCAGGAGAATCTCCTGAACGGCCTTAAGGATCTGGCTATGGCCATGGGAGGCTTCTGAGAGGTATCCGCTTTCGTTGTAACAGTAATCCGGTGTTTGACAATTCAGGCACCGGTTTTTATTTTCCGAAAGTGATTTTTTCGGGAGGTGCGGGAGTTATGGGAAGTCCCGGACTCTCAGATTTTTCGTTTTTCAATGTGATCGAGGGCGTAATTACGGATAAAGATTCTGAACCTTCGGCACCACTGCATATCTTACGTTTAACCCGGCATCCGGTTTTTTTCCGCGGTTCTGAATGAGAAGAAAATTGCAGCCTTTGAATGTACAGCCGGACGCGAGAGAAAATACGGAACGGAAGTGGCTGAGCAAAACGCCGGGAAAGGGGCCGGTGATTTTTTGCGAGGCGTTTGTTGCAGTTGTTTCGGAGGATAAAATGCAGTTACGCGATTTTTCAGCTGTTAGCGGGAGTGGCGACGCTATCTCTCTTGTGACCAATCTGGACAGCAGGGAGGAAGCGCTGTCTCTGGTAAAGGTGATCTGCGAAGGAGCTTCAGAGTCCGGAGATGATTTTCGGAATGACGATGAGGCAGTACTGGTCAGGCTGACTGCAACGGAGGAAGCTGATGAAGTGGCAGCCTATCTGAAGGACAGATACCGTATTAGTTCCCTTTATCTCCGTCATCCTTTCAGCGCTTCCCTGAATCAGGCTTTTTCCCTGCAGCAGAAGCTTGTTGATGTCTGCAATGAGGATACCCGTATTTTTTCCCTTCCTGAAGAAGATCGAAATTCTGACGGGAGCTTCCTGATTCTGGTCAGAGGGACCAGGATTCAGCAGGGTTCACGGGAATGATATCAGGCTGTATCCTTATGTAAAAACGGGCGCCGGCACTGTTTGTCCGGGGGGCGGGCAATGACCCGAATAGGCATTGCATGTGAAAAACATCAAAATGATGAGAGGCCGGAAAATTCCCGGTGAAGATACCGGCATTTGATGTCCAAAGGCTTTCGGAGTCAGGAAACTGAGAATTCCGGAAGCCGGGCCTGTCAGTTTCTGCGGCAATGATAGAAGCCGGAGGAGCAGTTGTAAATTCTCCGGCCGGTTACTACTGCACAGCCGTCAACTTTCTTTTCAGTTCCGCCGATGACTCCTATGGTGACATTGGTGTCATAAACGGCCCTGATATCCTGAAATTCAGCTTCAACCTGCGATTCCGTTGGAGAACTGGTCTCCTTGAGTGTTTTCCCGGAGCCGTATTTTTTAACCCTTGACATAAGATCTTCAAAGTTCAGTGGCTGATCTAACATATCGTATCCGAGCTGTTTGCCCATGTTATATACGGTCATCGCAGCCTTGATACATTCTGTTATCCGATGTTTGTCGGCTGTTTTCCAGTTTTGAACGGCGGAATCATCAAGCTTTGCTATGGAATGAAGCCGGCAGGATCCTGTTATCGGTTTTCCCATGTACAACATTGTTGCAGTCATTCCCATGAAATTGCCCGCAGGAGTACACAATTCATCGGCTGTCGGGGGGCTGGAGAATGATCGGGGCGGAAAATCATTTCCTAACGAGCCGGATGAGACATGACGGTGATACATAATTGCGGCACCGGCAATCAGGACGATGATCAGGACGATGATGACTGCGGCTTTTGCAAGTGACATGCAGGATAAACCTCACTGAGCTTCGGATTTTCGGAAAAAGCCCTTTCCGAAAAAGACTGTTGTGTTTAAGAGCAAGATGCAAACGAATTCTTCCTCATCCGTCGGCAGCAGAAAACTGTCTCTCGGACAAGGCGGAAAGTTTAACGAGCAGGGATGCGGGGAAATGCAAGTCCTGTGTTATTTTTTTGCAAAAGCTTTTTTCTGAAACGGAAAGCGGGGAAATGATTCAGTTATGGTTTTTGAGTTCATTAATTTCATTTTGCAGTGCTCACATGCCGCAAGTCTCAAAAGCAAAGAAAGGCTGAAGGAAAAGGACGGACAAATGACGGACGTTTGAAACATGGCAGTCCGTGACAACATGCCGAAAGATTTGTAGAGGGCCCGGCGCTGTAAAAGACGGTTAGCATCATCAGGATGTCAGGCGAGAGTTGGTTTTCAGCTGTCAAAACAATGAACTTCCGGTGGCATCAGGTTCCGCACTGGAGAGCAACCATTCAGGAAGTTGGGGAATCGGAGAAAGATCCGACCGGGAAAGCTGCTATTCTTTGGATGAAATTCTGAAGGAACTGGAAAAAAACTGAACACGATCATGGAAGATCAGAAGCAGTGAACACAAATCCGGCCGGATGTCTGAGAAGTTATAAATCTTCTTCGTAACAGGATCTGAAATTGATATTTCCGGTTCCTGTAATCACGGTGTCCTGATCCGGAATACCGTCAATTACGACATCAACCGTCCTGTATGAGATGCATCCGGTGAAATTTTCAATAATTGTGCGATTTTTCTTGCTGAAGAATCCGGCTTCATAGTCAGGATTATACTGTTGCAGTTCATTTTTATAGACTACTGCCAGCACTCCGGAATCCTGACAGATGCCGCCAAGGATTTTTTGTGAATCAGTATTCATGATAACCTGAGGATCGTCGGGGAATTCTATGCAAAGATAATCGGAAAATCCCAATTCTGACAGATTTTCACCGAATTGACACAGCTTGTAATCGTTGTCAGATTTTATGAAGTATGAAGGATCTCCGATAACAATGCTGCCTTTGAAATTTTTTTTAATCATGATTGTTTCTCCTTCTCTTTGCAGGAATTCCGGAACTACAGGATGTCAGCAGTTTCTTTTGATGTCTGAAAGTATGCTGCAGTGGCATATTATGCTTTGCCGGGAGGAAAAATCAAACAGTGAGACGGGAATTTTTGCAAGCCGTGATATCAGCCGATCTGTGATTTCCGGGAAACCTGCGAGGTCCTGAAGATAACCGGTCCGGAACTGACGCCATGCCGGAATCGGTTGCAGAATTCCTTCCGGAAATGCGGCAGGTCCGGAGACGGCAGAATGAACGGACCAAACTGCGGATCTGATGAGTTTCTTCACATAACTTCAGGGCAATACACGTTAAAATACGTGCCGGCAGGGGCGATGGCTCGCAATACTGGTTTAAACAGGAATCTGTTTAGGCCGGTATTTTTTATGGGCCGTTAATTTTGATTCTTCTGAAAACGCCGTTTTGGGGAACGCTATGGCATACTACAAATTTAAGACTTCTGTGGGAGAGCATATTCTTGTCAGAGGCGAAGAATTTATAGTCAGGAAGGTTGAAAACATTGCTGATTTTCAGAAAATCGAGGCCGTGGGCGTTTCGGAGCTTACCAGAGGCCAGATCTTCATATTCCGGACGGATCTTGAAACTCCGGAAAGCCTCCGAAAGCTGAATCCCGCAGAGACCAATTTCATACCGGATGACTCCGCGAATGCCATCAAAACCATTGTGTTTCTTGAAAACGCCATCCGGGGCAGCTACGGTTTTCTGGAGGATGACGATGACGTTTCCCGGGAGGGAGACTCCGGGTGCGGCAGGGAAGACGGCCGAAAAGGGCATATCTTCGTGGCGGACCGCTGCGCCATTGATCCTTTGCCTTATCAGTTCGAACCGTTTTTCAGATCCATGAGACTGCCGCGGCCCCGCTTCCTGATTGCGGATGCGGTGGGTCTCGGCAAAACCATTGAAATCGGAATTATCCTTTCCGAAATGATTCACCGCGGCCGGGGGCAGCGGATTCTTGTCTGCACCATGAAATCGATTCTGACTCAGTTTCAGGAGGATATCTGGAACCGCTTTGCCATCCCGCTGACCAGACTGGATTCCCTGGGGGTGGAAAGAATCCGGCAGGATATTCCTCTGGGAGCCAATCCCTTTAATTACGTTGACAAGGTAATTGTCTCCATCGACACCCTGAAGCAGAAGAACTCTTTTCAGCATTTTCTGGAAAACACCTTCTGGGATATTGTGGTCATTGACGAAATCCATACGGCCGCCAACAGGAACAGCCAGCGGGGCCGGCTTGTGAAGATGCTTTCCGAGCATTGTGAAAGCATGATATTCGCATCCGCAACCCCGCATAACGGACGGGCGGAATCCTTTGCCGGCATTATGAGCATGCTGGAGCCGATCATTGTCCCACTGGGCTGGGACTATCGCATTGACAACAAATCCGCAGAGGAACGGCAGAAGTATGAAAGAGTTGTTGATAACTGGCGATCCTATTTTGTAAAACGATCCAAAAAGGATGTTCAGGACAGCGCCGGGGAAAGTTTCCCGGAAAGAAGGATCCTGAGGCTGGAGTTCACTCTTAATGACAGCGAAGTAGCCTTCCTGAAGTTGCAGCAACGGATGAAGTCTCTTTGTCTTGCGGATTCTGACAAAAATTCCGGAGCCAGGTATTCTGAGCTTTTCCCGATAACGGTTTTCAAGGGATTCCTGTCCTCTCCGGCGGCGGCCATGAAAACCCTTCAGAAAAGGCTGGGCGAGCTTGAGAGCAGGAATGCCGCCAGTCACGGGGTTTTTGAAGAAATCATGAATGTCAGGCTTCTTCAGGATTATATCAGGGACGAATGCGGCGTGGCGAACCGGGCGCGTGATTCCAGATACCAGTGCTTTCTGAACAGGCTCAGAGAGCTTAAATGGGACGGCAGTATGCGCTGTGACCGCATCGTGGTATTTACCGAAAGGCGGGAAACCCAGGATTATCTCAGGGAGGCTGTCATTGCAGATTTTGGTCTGGATCCGGCGGGAGATGTGACCGGCGGCAAGGCCGGTCGGCAGAAGGGCAGGGGAAAGACTGCCGCCGGGAGTGATTCCGAAACCGGATGCGCTGCCGTAAGAATCCTGCACGGAGGAATGGATGATATTTCGCAGCAGGAGCTTGTGGAGGATTTCAGCCTTCAGAACAGCCCGATCCGGATGCTGATAGCCACGGATGCGGGATCTCTGGGCATAAACCTGCACTTCTTCTGTCATATCATGATTAACTATGATATTCCGTGGTCTCTTATTACCCTGGAGCAACGTAACGGTCGTATTGATCGCTACGGTCAGAAGCACGCTCCGGAGATCTACTATCTGGTGGCCCGTACATCCGGTACCAGAATTGACAATGATACTCTGAAAGGCTCCGGCCGGGAAAAGAGCGTTCCTCCTGGAGACGAGGAGCAGATTACCGATTTGAGAATTATAAGCCGTCTCATCAGCAAGGAAAACGAAGCCAGACAGACTTTGAACTGCGAGGCCGGAGCCATTCTGGCGCTTTATGATCCGAAAATGGAGGAGGAGGTCACCGCCAGATCCCTGGGTGAGGGCAATGAAGGATTCCTTGACACGAACAGTAAGGCCGCGGCATCCCGGGATGACGATGATTTCCTTTTGGATTTTTTGAACGGTGGCAGCGGAAGTGCCGCCGGCCCGGCAGAGGATTCTCCGGATCCCGCAATGTCCGTCAGTGACATGGCGGCCAGGAGGATATCCTTCTATTCCGACTTCAGCCCGGAAGAGCGGCGGAATACCTTTCAGTTCTATGACGATCTGTTCACAGTCCTCAAAAACACCGACGGAATGGTGTCCAGAGACGAGATTGTCAAGCGCGGAACAGCTCCCCATGAATATTTCGAAGTGCAGTACAACAGCAACGAGTCTCTGAAGGACTGTGTCATTGACATTTTGCCACGGGAGGCACTTCCCAGGGATAACAATACCTGCTTCAGCTTTTCGAACAACATCGGAGACCTGAAAAAGGCGGTGGAGAAGGCCCGGGAATCCGACCGGAAAAAGCATGCCTGGTCAAAATTCAATATTCTTTATGCCCAGCATCCGGTAATAAGCTACTACATCACACTGTTCGATTCGGCTATCGGACGTTCCAGCGCGCTTTCCGTTTCATCAAATTCCGTTCCCGAGGGGCAGGTCTGGTTTGTCTGCCACGGTACGGTGCCGAACAATGCCGGAGTTCCGGTGATAAACGAGTTCTATGTGGCCAGGATGCAGTTCAATTCCCGGAGCGACGGGCTCTGCGAGCTCAGGCTTCTTGAACCGGAACCGGTGGTGCCGCTGCTACAGGTTCTTAAAAATGAGGGAGCCTTCCTGAAACGTACCGAGAAACGCGGATTCTTCAAAAGAGAATGGCTTCCGGGAGAGCTTGATTTCATTCGGGAAAACTGCGCGGAGGCCTGCGGTTCGGAAGCTGTTTCCGAGTATTTTGCCAGACTGCGGGACCATGCGGAAATTCGGCTTGGTGAAATCAAGGAACAGCAGCTTGAGGCCCTTCGGAGCTGGGCGGAGATATCCAGGGCGAATATTGCCTCTTCCAGAATACTGAAAGGCAGCAAGGAGAAAAAACTGGCTGAGATTGATCGCACGGAACGTCTTTACCGGGAAAAATATGAGCGTGATTATTCCATGAAATCCTCAAAATCCGCAGAAGACATAAGCAGGAACGGGAATAATGCCGTTCCTGAAAAGGGCTACGGCAGGGTAAAGACCGCTGCTACGACTGGTTTTTCGGGAAGGGAGGGGCTTTCGGATCTTTATATCAGGATTCTGGCTGTGTTCGCAAATATCAGAGATCGCTTCGGGGAATCACCGGATCCTGATTCCGGGGTTCGGGATTTCTGAAATGGAGACTCTTCCGGTCAGCAGTACCCCTGTACGTCAGGCATATCAGATGAGGTTCTTTCCGGGGGCCTGGGATACTCCCGGTTGCGGTAATGGCTGAACAAAAACTTTCCAAAGCGGGCGTTTACGGAAGAATAGATAACCGGAAAATCGTACCGCAGGAGGGAATCCCCTTTCGGATCGGATTAAGAGGTGTGCGGAAGATCGGTGAATAAAGTTTACTCAAGTTTTTCAATCAGTCACTGGTGATCCTTGGTCTTGGTGCTGTAATTTATTCCGACAAGTATAATATTTCTGTACTGTCCGGCGTAGCGTTTGAAATATTCTTTTTCCTTAATCTGCTTAATGGCTTTTTCGGCGGAGTCGTCGTATTTAAACTCAATCAGAATAAGAGGTGATGTTCCTTTTATCGTAGGTTCGTATACAAGATCTGCTCTGCCTTTACCGGCATGTTCTTCCCGGCGAGAAATGTATTTTCCAAGAGTTGACCATAAAAGGCCAGTCATCACGCAGTATGTAAGAGATTCCTCATCGTTGTAGTCAAGAAGTGCAACTGCAGGAGAATTATGAACATCCTGAATCAGCGTTGCCACAGTTGTCGCATCAAGTTCCAATATGGCTTTGAGCAAGCTTTCTGAGCGCTTGATGTTTTCCATTCGTTCATACCATTCCTGCTGTTTAATGATTCCCATCAAAGCCCGTTTGATTTCCTTATTCGGAACATAGGCTTGTTTAAGATCATCATCTCCCTCTATATCAGAACAACCTAAATATCCCAGACATACTTATTGGAGAAAAAAACATGAGAGAGCTTTGGAATATGGCTCAGGCAGCATTTACGGGCATTGGCGGATGGCTCGGTTACTTCCTCGGCGGTTGTGACGGTCTCCTATATGCCCTGAT
Organism: uncultured Ruminobacter sp.; assembly: GCA_902776415.1. Lineage (GTDB taxonomy): Bacteria > Pseudomonadota > Gammaproteobacteria > Enterobacterales > Succinivibrionaceae > Succinimonas. Next base: position 2,662 of record CACYPY010000017.1, on the reverse strand, counting down.
TGCCTTTACGGTTATCGACTACATCAGCGGAGTCATGTGCGGGATTGTTGACGGAAAACTGTCAAGCTCCATCGGGTTTAAAGGTATCTGCCGCAAGGTGATTGTCTTTATGCTCGTGGGCATTGCCAGCATTCTGGACACGAGAATTTTTCAGACCGGAAGTGTTCTCAGAACCGCGGTGATTTTCTTTTACCTCTCAAACGAAGGCATCAGTTTACTCGAGAATGCTGCACACCTCGGTCTGCCGATCCCAGCCGTGGTCAGAAAAGCTTTAAACCAGTTACACGATAAATCAGAAAATAAGGAGAACGAAAATGGCAAATAGCCCATTAGTGAGTTACACCAGATTGAGTCCGAACCATTCCGGGAAAAGAGCCTGTTCCATCAGCAGAATCACACCTCATGCCGTTGTCGGTCAGCTCAGTGTGGAACGCATCTGCGACTGCTTTAAGGATAGCAGCAGACAGGCAAGCTGCAACTACTGCATTGGAGCTGACGGCAGAATCGGACTATGCGTTGATGAACAGAATCGCTCCTGGTGCTCATCATCCCGGGACAACGACCAGCGAGCCGTTACCATCGAGTGCGCATCAGATCTGACAGAGCCTTACAACATGAATGATAAGGTGTATGCTTCCCTGGTAAATCTGTGCGTTGACATCTGCAGGAGAAATGGCAAGAAGAAACTTGTGTGGATTGCTGATCGGGATAAGGCTTTGAGTTATGAGGCTAAATCTGACGAAATGCTGCTGACGGTTCACCGCTGGTTTGCTCGAAAATCCTGTCCCGGAAATTGGCTATTCGGGAAGTTGAGCGATTTGGCTCAAGAGGTGAATAGCCGACTTGGGGAGTAAGGGAATTAACCTTACGAAATAAAAAAGCCGGTAATTGGGATGCCGGCTTGGTCTATTTTAAATTGTTATTTTGTTATACATCTGTCATTCGAAACTGAAGTGGCTGATACCGGGAAAGTGAAATAAGTGTCAGGATAAGGTTCGTCTTTCAAAGTGAAATGCCACCATTCTTCTTCCAAAGGTTTAAAACCATTATTCAACATCGCCTCCCGAAGAATCATTCGGTTGTTATATTGCTCTTTAGTAATATTTTTATAATCCGGATGGCTCAATAAACCAAAGTAATCGAATGTTCCTCCCATATCTACTTCTTTTTCAGTATTCATATCAAAAAGAGTTAAATCTACTGTACTGCCACGACTGTGTCCTGAATGTTCGGCTATATACCCTTGAGGGAAAAGAACGTTCTTTTCAAGTTCAGGATAGAAATACTTTTTCATCGCCACATCGTTAGTATCGAGAGCCCAGCGCATAAAGTGATTAACAGCTTTTTGAGGGCGATACGCATCAAAAATCTTTAAACGGTATCCTTTCTTTTTTAATTCATCACTGACTTTTTTGAGCGCAGTGGCTGCTTCTTTTGTAAGTAAGGCCACCGGTTCTTCATACCCGTCAATTCTGGTGCCCACAAAATTATATGTCGAATAATACCTGATTTCTAAGATTGCATCAGGAACTGCTTCACTCAGTAACACAAAGTCGCTGGCATCATTAGAAAGATTCAACTTAACATCACTATTTGATATTTCATTGATAGTATCTGTCTTTGCAAACTCCGCCTGGTTTGCACAACCATATAAAGCGAGAGTTACGGCAAAAAATAAAGATGTTAGTCCTTTTCCTTTACGCTGATTTTTCATAACTAATTCTCCATCCTTAGTGAATTTTATCGCCTGATTTTTAATTGTGTCCTTTATTTCACCAAACTGTTCTCATAGATTCTAGCATGTTGGTGGCTGTATTTCTGTGCATGAACGACAAATTGAAAATAAAAGCAGATCCACTCCAACAGTTGCTTCCTGAAATCGCCTTCCCACTATTACCTTGACACTCATCTCGATATACGGCTGTGCAACTTTTAACCATTCAAAAAATATTTTTCTATAGTCTTCGTCAAAACATGGTTTTCTCGTCCATTGATATAGTAGGAGGTCAAAGATTTATGACAGAACAACAGAAATCCATAATCAAAACTCTGCGCGAGCAGAACTTCAGTTATAACGCCATTGCCAAAGCGATGGGTGTCACCGTGGCTACCGTTAAAAGTTACTGCCAGCGTTCAGGGCTTGCCGGTAACCGCAAGGAGGCTTTTCAGTCTCAGTCGGATACACCTTTAGCACTGCCGTCTTTCTGCAGATGCTGTGGTAAGCAGCTCATCCAGAGGGAAAAGGTTAAACACCGTAAATTCTGCTCTGATGAGTGCCGGGTAACATGGTGGAACTCTCATCCCGAACAGGTTAATCGCCGTAATCCTCACACAGGAAAATGCCTATGCTGCGGAAAGGAGTTCACCTGGTACGGTCCCAAACCTCATAAGTTCTGCTGCCACGAGTGCTACATCAAACACAGATATGAAGGAGTGACCTGTGACACCGAAACAGTTTGAATCAGAGATGAACTATCTGGCAGCAAGGCATTTGGCAGAATGCTTTCTGAAACAGGGATTTCTGACCAAAACCGAGTTCAGAAAAATTGACGATTTTCTTGTCGGGGCATTCACCCCGCTTATCGGAAAACTCTTAACACTATCGCTTGATAAGTCAGGCGATAAGAGTGAGTAATAGTGGTATCAAAACGAGGGTATAACT